>JACAES010000158.1 GCA_013388735.1 Chloroflexota bacterium
GCCGCCGCGCCCGCCGCCGTCGCCAGCGCCCACCAGCTTAATAGCATCCAGCCCTCGCGGGCTAACCAGTCCAGAATCACGGCGTTCTAACGCTCACTTTCAACCTGTACTCTTAAACCGTTTCATCGAGCGGCGTCCTGCCCCAACTCACCCGCCAGGCGCGGTTTGCAGCGCCGCTGTTTCCAGTGCCGCGTTCACCCGGTAAATGGCCGAATCGCCGTCCCGGTAAACCACTTCCAGCAGCCCATTGGCGGCCATCTGGTCGAACTTCAGCAGGCCGCTCGGTGGGTAATAAGCCCGCTCCAGGCTGCCGACGATCACGTACAGCACATCGTAATGCCGCAGGATGTCCAGCGCCATTCTGATGTCGGTCGTGCTGTAGAACGCATTGATATTCGCCACCCGCTGTTCCACCAGGCGCGGCAGCGGATCGAAGGTGCGCTGCTGCCGCTGGTGGAAGTTCCAGCCATTGACCGATGGCAGGCCGGTATAAATGGCAATGCGGCTCTCCCAGCGATATTCGCGGTCGGCGCGCCCCTCCATGATAACCGGCGACCCCTGCACGTTTTCCTGCAGCCAGCGAATCATGTTGTAATCACCGGAAAGCAGGAATGGCGCGGCATTCGGGTTCGCCATCAGTACATCGGTGCTGCCCTCGAAATGCTGAGCGTACAGCATGTATTCCATGCCGTCCAGGGTCGGCGGCACGCTCGCCATGCGGTCTAGCGCACGCCCGCGCGTCGCCATCACCGGGTACAGCGTGGCCACCGCCACCAACAGGCCGCCAAAAGCCAACCAGAAGTTCCGCGCCAGCCCCGGCCAGCGCGGCATATGGTTAAGCAGCCAGGCCGCTGCCGCGCCGCCCGCTACACTGAACAGCAGCCAGGCCTGAATATAGAATTTGAACACCGTGTTCTGGCGGCCTACGTCGCCTTCCAGCACGATGTATTCGACGCCCAGCGTCAGGCTCAGCGCCAGGCCGGCCAGCGCCAGGATGTACTGCATCTCGCGGGACTGCCCCTGCCGGAAGAACAGCGCCGCCACCCACAAAATCAGCGGCGCGGCCACCAGCGTCACCGGGTAGCCGGCGATGGACAGCAGCACGATTCCGGCCAGCATCGCCAGCCCGGCCACCAGCAAAATGACCAGGTTGGTTCCCCTGCCGCGCAGCGAACGCACGTACATGCTGCGCAGCCAGCGCCCGGTATCCCAAACCAGCAGCGACACCACCAGGAACAGGAACAGGCCGTGGATCGTAAAATAGGCCCACAGCGGCGAGCGCGCCCCTTCCCAGGCCATCGCTCGGCTGTACACGGCTGCATACCAGGTAGTGTACGGCAGCGCCGCCAGGAAGCTGAAGGCCACAAAGCCACCCAGCCGCGCGGCCAGATTCACCAGCGAACGCCGCGTCAGCCGCCGCCATGCCAGCCACCAGGCAAAACCCAAGCCGGCCACGCCCAGGATCATGAACGTAATCCAGTCCCAGGTATTGGTCGCCCGCAGCAGACCGGTTGTGCCTGCGCCGACTGCCAGCGCCAGCCACCGCGCCCATCCCCGGCGGCGATCATCCCCGGCCAGCAGCACTTCGTTTAACACGAAAGCCATCAAAAACAGCATCATCGGCATCGAGATCATATGCGCGTGCAGGTCGCCGTACAGGAAGGTGAAAAACGGCATCTCGACGATTGCCCCGCCGGAACTCACCGGCGGCTCCGAGAGGATGCGCGTTGGCGCCCAGTACCAGCGGTTTGGTGCCAGATCAAGCGGCTGCCCCTGGAACAGCAGCGACAGCCCACGCGCCGCGCTGGCCGCCGCATCGGCGGATTCGCGCGTGGCCTGTTCGATGATCTGCGACAACACATCCGCCGGCGGGGATGCGCCATCGTGCTGTTCCGAATACTGCCGCACCAGATAATCCTGCAATGCGGTCGGCTGCTGGTAATAGCCGGTACGTGTCAGGGCTTCGGCAATAAATACCCTGGGCGTATCCAGATTGCCCAGCACCACCGTCAGCAGCAGCGCCGCCAGCCCCGCCACCCAGGGATTGCCGACCCGCCTCAGCTTTTCCGGGTCAAGCGACTCGGCGCGGCGTTCGCGCCAGGCCGAAACCACGTTAAACGCGGCGGAAAACGCGCCGATTCCCGTCAGCGCGAACAGCGTGGGGATGATGAGGTTGTAGGCGATAGACGGCACGATGCCCAGCATCAGCACCGGCACGCCCACCAGCACATATCCCCAGTAGTAATAGTTGATGTATCCGCCTGAATGCCAGGGATCAATCGGCGGGAAAATCGTGCTGCGCAACACGCCGTTGAAGTAAGCGAAGTCCATCGGCTTTTCGCCGCCAAACGACGGATGCCACAGATCGGGATTCATCAGCCGGATCGCCAGGAAGAAAACGAACGCCCCCAGGGTGATCGCCTCAATCCAGATCAGACGCGGCAGGTGTTCGCGCACGTAAGCGCCCAGTTCGGCGCGTTTGCGCCAGGCTGCCCACCCGCTGATGGCCGCCAGAATCACCAGCCCCGCCGCCACACCATCCTGCGACCAGACCGGGACGCGCGCGCTGGCGACATACCACGTCCCCCAGCCGATCAGCAGCAGCCCGACCAGCTTGGCGAAACCGTACCCCCGGTCGGCCAGGCCCGGCAGCAGCGCGAACAACAGCGGCCAGGTCGCCCAACCGATCACCAGAATCGTCGCCCACCAGCCCACAATCGTCAGCGCCGGTCGGGTGTTGATGGCGCCGTCAGAATCAAACCGCTCCGACCAGGTGCCGCCTTCGGTTTGCAGCACGCGCTGCTCCGGCGTGAACTCCAGCAACGTCGGCACGGCGCTGGCAGGCAGCGAATACAGCGGCACAACACCCGGCAGCGTCGGATCGCAGTAAAGCGCCTGCGTGCTGTCCACCGGCAGCCAGGGGCAGGCATAGCGCGTTTGCACCCCGCCGTTGATGTTGACCAGCGACACACTGTTCAGGATGTCCCGCATTTTTTCGGAAGAATAAGCCGCCGTCTTGCGGAAAATCATCACCGCCGGGTGGTCGTAAACGTGGAAGGCTTCTTCCGCCTCGAACTCGTTCAGCCAGTCCGGGCTGTCATAAAACGGCAGATGCTGGTCGGAAACCCGCAGCGGCCCTAGTTTATAGGCCTGGTGGAATGTCTCGACCCGTTCAAAACCCAGTTCACCGCTGAACAGCGCCTCGTAATAACGGTTCGTCATCGGCCAGCGGTACGGGATGCGCGATTGGGAGTCGTAGCGCCGGTTGGTGCCGATGATGAGATATTCCGTTTCATCCAGCACCCGCGCGAAGCGGTCGCGTTTGTACTGCTCGTCCTCCCAGTACACCTCCAGCTTGTAACCGTTGATGTGCGCCGCCCACAGATCAACGCCGCCGCAGTCGTGCGGCCCTTTTAAACCCGGCTGCGGATCGTCCGCCAGCGTGATACCATCCGGCAGATCGCACACCTTCGGCGGCACAGGCTCGTCCCAACTGCCCTCCCAGGTGAAAACCGGCCCGCCGCTCACCACCGGCCCGCCGGCCAGCACCTCAAAGCTGAAGCGGTAGGACTGCCCGGCCTGGACTTCCAGCGCCGGACTGAGCGTTATTTCATATGCGCGTCCCAGCGGATGATCGTCGCGGGGCAGTTCTGCCGTCAGCCTGCCTTCAGCCAGCACGATGCTGCCGTCCGAGGCGCTGATGGCGATCCGCAGCGCAGCAGGTTCGCCGCTTGTGTCTAGCTGCCCCAGGTGCGGCGCATAAACGCTTGGCACCACCCCATCGGCAGGCGCGGTGAATGTCTGACTGAACACCTCGCCGGGCTGGTACTGCGAGGCCAACTGCTCCAGCGGCGTATCGTCCCCGCCGAAACCGTTCGGCACGGCGATATTGATGAGCGGCGCGTCCGCCCCTTCGATTCGCATCGAAAAATCGGCAGATATATTCTCGATAATCCAATGGCTGGCCGCCGCCGGGCTGAACAGGTGGCGGTAAATGTTGGTGAACATCAGCGCCCACAGCGCCGTAAAACCCACCACCCCCGCCAGCAGCGCCTGCGCGCCGATTTTGCGCCAGCCAATACCAGAGCGGTCGGCGCGGCGCACCAGTTCCCACAGCGCCCAGGCCGCCAGCAGCGCCAGAACCGGGTACATCGGCAGGTAGTAACGCATGGACATCACCCACTGGTTGCCCAGCCAGCCGAAATACACCAGAATCCAGACGAACGGCAGCAAGTTACGCAGGGCGTCCCTGCCACCGCACGCCAGCCGCCAGCCCGACCAGGCCCAGGCCGCCCAACCGGCCAGCCCCAGCGCGACTCCCATGCCCCACAGATTCATGTTTAACCAGGGGAACAGGTAGCGCGTCCGCCCCACCCACTGCCAGTTGGGCGGGGACTCGGCGTTGCCGCTGACGAGATACTGCGCCTCGCCCATATCTTGCAGCCAGCGTGTATTGATCGAAAGGCCAAAAAAGCCCGGCCCGTTAAACGCATAGGGGTTAAAGATACGGAACGTCAGCAGCGTCAGCAAACCGGCAGCCACCAAACCGGCGGCAATCTGCCCGAAGATACGCCGCCGTTCGCGCCAGGCCAGCCGCCCGTCCAGCGCCGGGAGCGCCTGCACCCCGGCGGCCACCAGCAGCAGGCCGATCAATGGTGCGGTGTTGATGCGGCTCGCCAGCGCCGCGCCGCACCATAACCCAAATTCCAGGTAATGACTCAGCCCGCCGTATCTCTGCACGCGGACAGCCGCCCAGATCGCCAGGATGGCGAACAGATTGGTGATCGGGTCGGTCGTCCAGAAGTGCGCCTGCTGGATTGAAAATACCGCGCACGCATACAGCGCCGCCGCCGTTAACCCCACCCACCGGCTGTAAAGCTGCACGCCGATGAAAAACACCGCCAGGATGACGCCTATTTCGGCAGTTGCAGACAGCGCCCGCCCCACCAGATGCACGCCGGTATACGTCCCCCAGATCGTGTCGCCCGTCGCCTGTACGACCACGTCTGCCGTCCAGCGCACCAGGAAGCTCGGCAGCGTGCCGTACACATACAGCCCATGCCCGACGTTATTCGGGTTCAGCGGCGAACATTCGGCATCGAAAAAACCACCCCGCCCGCCGGTATCCGGGTAGCGTTCCAGGCAGCGCCGGTACATCTCGTCCGGGAAATCGTTAGTCACACGCAGCGCCCCGTTCATCGAGGCGACTACATCCGACAGGAAACGCTCGTCGGGATGGAAGCGCACGAAATCATCCCAGTTCAACCCGATGAAGCGGAAATACCCGCCGGCCAGCAGCACCAGCGCCAGCAGCATACCGACCAGCACTTCGCTGCGGGTCAGGTAAAACGCGCGTGTTTTGACGATGAACGAGCCGGAAACCGCGTCTGTCATACTCACCTGTGCCATTTATTCGCGGGGGACAAAATGCCTTTTTCCCCCGCATA
>JACAES010000060.1 GCA_013388735.1 Chloroflexota bacterium
CACACCAACCGCGCTGCTGCCGAAGCCACCCTGGCCGCGCTGGACGGGGACGGCCACCTGCTCGTGCAGGCGGACATCGCCAACCCGCCAGAGGTGCAGGCGATGGTTAACACCGTGATTGAGCAGATGGGCGGGCTGCATGTGCTGGTGAACAACGCCGGCATCTACGAAAAGCGCCCGGTGGCCGGCCTGACCTATGAAGGCTGGCTGGACACCTGGAACAAAAATATCCAGACCAACCTGCTCGGCGCGGCCAATGCGGCCTTCTGCGCCGCGCAGCATATGATCGCGCATGGCGGTGGGCGCATTGTCAACGTTTCGTCGCGCGGGGCTTTTCGCGGCGAGCCAGACTCGCCGGCTTACGGCGCGGCCAAAGCCGGCATGAACGCCATGAGCCAATCGCTGGCGAAGGCGCTGGCTCCCTACGGCATCATCGTGACGGCGGTCGCGCCTGGCTGGGTGGATACGGACATGGCGGCAGAACATCTGGCGGAGCGCGCCGACGAAATGCGCGCGCAAAGCCCCCTGGGGCGCATCGCCCGACCGGACGAGGTAGCCTACACGGTGCTGTTCCTGGCCTATGACAAAGTGGAGTTTGTGACCGGCGCGATCATAGACATCAACGGCGCGTCGTATCTGCGCACATAACCTGCATCCACAGGTTCGGCTTTTCCTGCTTATACTTATAATTGATATAAGCAAGATTTTGGAGATAAGCTGATGCAGACCACAGGCGCGCCTCGTTATCCCGACATTCTAGGGACGCTCACCGGCGGCGAGCGGTTTGATGCCGGGCTGGTGCAGTTAGCGCTGGCCGTGCGCCCGCGCGTGACGCGCGCTGGCCGCGTTTTTGAGGTGATTCTGCTGATGCAGAACTGCGCCGATACCGGCCTGGAAATTCGCGGCAAGCTGCTGCTGCCGGAAACCGACGCACTGGACAAACCGGAGCGCTTCGTCGCCCAGAGCGAACCCCTGTCCGTCATCCTGCGCCCAGCGGAAGCCGGCTATACAACGCTGCCCGTCCAGGTGCTGCCGGATGCCGCGCCCGGCGGCGCGTACAAAGTGGCCGTCGCCGTCGAGTTCCAGCCGGTCGGCGAACCGGCGGCGGTGCGCCAGATCGCCAGCGCGCCCTATCATTACCTGCCGCCGGAAACCAGCGCCCGCCTGCTGGAACTGAAAAGCCTGGCCTTTTCGACCGCGCGGCGCGGCCTGTTCGGCAGCGTCATCGAAGCGCCCTTCGGCGTGCTGCCGCCGCAGATCATCCCCGCGCCGCAGCCGGATTACATCAGCCTGTGGTCGCCCGGCGACTCGACCGACGCGCGCCCGCTGCTGGAACGGCATGGGCAGACGCTCCGCCAGCTTATCCTGCCGCAGATCAGCCGCGAAGCCCTGCTGCCCCCCCTGCTGGAAAAAACTTCGGCGGTGTTCGCCTCGGCGGGTTATACGCTCCACGCCGCCGAAGCGCATTTTATCGCCGGCCTACTGGCTGCCGTCCTGGACATGGCGCACACGCCGCGCGCCGATTATCCGGGGCAGGAAATCTACAGCGTCGGGCGGCTGCTGGAACAGGGCTGGCCGCTGGATGGCAGCCCGATTCCGCTGCCCGACTGGTGCCGCGCCCTGCTCGTCCGCCTGGACGAAAACCTGGAGTCCGCCCGTTCCCTGCCGGCGCTGCTGGCCGGCCCGCTCTACAGCGACGTGCTGCGCGACGCCATCGCGCATGGCTTTAATCTGCTGCATCTGGTCGCCCCGCAGGAATTGGGCAGTGAGGACGACAAACGCGCTTACGGCGAACAGTTGGTGGAAATCCTCGAACAGCCGGCCCTGACGCTGAGTTTCGTGGACGTGTATCTGCCGCTGGCGTTGGGCGGCATCATCGCCGAAGGGCGCGCCGGACGGTTAACATCCGCAACGCTTGACCCGATAGTCGCCATCGTTGAAGCCCATCCGAGCGGGCGCGCCGTCCATGAGCCGGTTCACGAGCTGATCGAACAGGTCATGGACTGGGCGCGCAGCAAAACCGGCGGGTAAGCATAGATGCTCAATAAAGCACAAGGGTATTCTGTACGGCCAGGCTGCCCAATGCCTGATCGCCTTCCAACTTCACCAGACCATCTTCAACCGCCTGCCGGCTGCTGATGCGTCCCGACGCCAGCCGGTGAAAATCCAGCACATCCAGGCTGACCTCGGCAGACGGCGAACCGATTCCGCCCATGACCCACACCCCCCCGGCTTTTCCGGTCAGGCGGTAGATAAGGCTGTCGCCATCAAGTTTCGCGGACAGCCGCCGGTCGAGGTCGCGCACGACCAGCGCCGTAATGCGGCCATCGTGGTCAGCCGTCTGCACCATCTCTTGCCCGGTCGCGCGGCAAATATCCAGCCGGTGCATCCACATATCGCGCGTAAAAATACTGTCTATCAGTTCGCCAAGGCTGACCAGCCCGTCATAGCCGGGCGCGCCGACCCGCATCCACCGCAGCAGGAAGGGAAACCGCCGGCGGCCAATGAAAGACGCTTCGCTGTTGTCGCGCATTTCAGCAATCAGTTGTGCCGGAGTCCAGGCCGCGCGTTTGTCAACCTGGCGCTGGTTGGCCGCGTCAAGGGTGTTCATGCCGCGCCGGGAGTAATCCCGAAAATTGAGCGGATTAAACTGATCCAGAAATTCAGAAACATGAGTCAGCGCCAGCACATGGCTGGCCTGATGCGCCACAATATCCTTCACCGTCCACAGCGAACACTCGGTTGGCTTCTCCCAATCGGCGGGTGACAGCGTGTCCAGCAGCGCCAGAAAACGGGTTAATTCCAGGCGCGCCAGCGGTATCACCTCGTCGCGGCCAAGCCTGGCGATGGCCGAGGCTTTCAGCGGCGGTTCGCCGGCGAGGGCGGATGAAGCGGTTAACGACTGAACCATAATAGCTGCCTCCTATTCGACTTCTTTTCCCCAGGCTTTTTTTAATGTTTCCATCACCAACGGCACGAGGCTGCCGAAGCGCCCTTTCCCGACCGGCTGGTCGGGATTGTTTGCCAGATGCAGGGCAGCGATCCCATGCATCAGCGCGATCAAAAAATCCCGCGTCTGTTCGACTGCCGGCGCGGGGTTAATCTGTACAGCTTCCAGAAAAGACCGGACGTACTGACTACCCACTTCGAGAGAAGCATTCATCTCCGCCATGCTCTCGTCGGACGGCACAAAGCCGGGAACATGGCGCTCAAAAACCAGCTTGAATAAATCAGGATGCTCAATGGCAAACTGAAGATAAGCGATGAGCGACTGCTCCACCATATCCCAGGGCGCCAGATCAGGCTGCTGCGCCACCTGGGACAGCCGTTCCTGAAACAGGCGCGTGCCAAGTCGGAACAGGTGGTCATACAGCGCCATCTTGTTGGGAAAATATTCGTACAGAGACGGCGTTTGCATCCCCAGGCGGCGCGCGATTTCGCTGAGGTTGAGGGCAGCCACACCCTCCTCCTGCATAATGTCCCGCGCCGTCTGAACAATGGCGGTGGTCATTTCTTCCCGGTTACGCAGGCGGCGCTGTCTAGGCGAAAGGTGGTTTGACTGGCTCACAAATATTCGTCCAATCCGGTTTACCTAAATCCATTAGGATAACCTATATGATATAGATAATTGAAAATCTGTCAAGTGGCTGCTCGGCGGTCGGCAGAACATATTGCGCCTGCCCACAATGACACATTCAGCTATACTGAACCCTAGAAATCCGATCTGTAAATTTGGGATGAGAGTCACATGCTTCGTCGAATCGGGATTTTCGCCCTGATGATTGTTTTACTGGTCAGCCCTGCTGCCGCCCAGGACGGGCTGAACCTGCCCTCCGAATTGTTCGTGCTGACCAATGCCGGCGTCGTCCAGCGGTACGGCCTGGGCGCGGCGGGCGTGGCCGCTGTCACCCCTGAAGATGCGTTTGTGGTGGATTTTGCCGCCGCGCCGGACGGCGGCTGGCTGGCCTACCGCACCGAAAACGGCCTGGAACTGCTCAACCTGAACACCGGCGAAAGCGAGACCATCGAGGCAATCACCGCCGGCCTGCCGATGTTTCGCGGACGCGGCGACACGATGGCCTGGTCGCCGGGCGGCGACGCGCTGGCCTACACGACCGCCTATGGCGCGCGGGTGTGGTTTAATGCCGGCGCGCCGGCTTTCGCCGATCTGCGCCAGGGGCAGTTTGAGCAGGTGATGTGGTCGCCCGATGGCAGCTACCTGGCGGCGGAGGCCGAACCGAGCATCTGGTGGTTATACCGCCGCGAGGGAACATCGCTCACGCTCACCAGCGCCATCCCATCGTCGGCGGGGCTGGCCTGGATCAACGCGACCGAGATCGTTTTTGCGCCGGAAGAAGGCGGCCTCATCCGCATGGATTTAGCCAACGCCAACCGGCAGACGCTTCTGCTGGACGACACCTGGGTTTACACCTGGCCGTATGTGCAGCCGGACGGCACGCTGCTGGTGTTTGGCCGCCAGAAGGATGACCCCGAAATCGAGGAAGGCTTCGGGCGGCTGTTAGGGCTGGCCCCGGACGCGCCGCGCGTCAGCAGCCTGGGCGAAGTCGCGGTTGAGCTGCGTTATCTGCGCTGGACGCCCGGCGGCGAACTGATGATGGCTTTTAAGGGCGGCGTGTTGGCACTGGTTATCCCGACCACCGGACAGGGACTGGCGCTGCCGGTTTCCGACGTGGTGACTTACGCCTGGGGGCCAACGCCGCCGGAACAGGTAGACCGGCTGCCGCTGCCCGCCGACGGATTTTTTATCACCGACGATGAAAATGGCAGCGCGCAGGTCTGGCGGCTGCCGGCAAACGGTGAAATGCCGGTTATGGAAACCGCCGCCGAAGCCGACGTGACCGCTTACGCCGTCGCGCCGGGGGGCAGCCGCCTGGCCTATGCCACCGGCGGGCGGCTCTGGCTGCAATCGCTGGCCGGGGCGGCGCCGCCGGAAGAACTGAGCGACCTAGACGGGCGCGACATCTTCGACATCGCCTTCAGCCCGGACGGCCAGCGCCTCGTGTTCGCCACCACCACCGACTCGCAGAACGTCGAAGGCGGCATCTGGGTGCAGAGGACGGACGGCACGCCCGCCGGACTCATCCAACCAAACGGGCCGGACGCCGCGACCTTCGCCCCGCCTTTTTACCGGCAGCCGGCCTTCGCGCCGGACGGCGTGGCGCTGCTGGTACTACAAGGCGGCAGCGAAACCACCGGCTTCCGCCTGCTTTCAGAAGCCGGGAATGATGCCAGCCGCCAGGATTTCGGCCAGTTTGACGCTGCGCTGTGGCTGCAGGATGGGCGCATCCTGGCTTATGGCAATGGCATCGGTATTGGCGACCCGCCGCCAACGCAGCCCATCGTCATCTATAACCCCGCCGATGGCATGACGACTCCACTGGCGTCCATCCCCTATCCCGCCCGCATCGAGACGCTGCGCGAGATCGCGCCGGGGCAGGTGCGGCTGGTTCTCGGCAGCGCCCAAACCGGGCCGCGCCCGCTCAACGTGGTAGACCTGCGCCTGGATACCGGCCAGCTTTCGCCGGTCGGCAGCGGCGGCTACATGCGCCACCCGGCGCTTTCGCCCGATGGCCGGTGGCTGGCCGGGCAGACCGCCCCGGATGGCCGGCTCACCTTCCGCGAGCTGCAAAACGGGCGGCAGGTAGTTTTGAGCAGCCCGACCAGCGCCCGCGCTTTCCGTTGGACAAGCATACGTTAATCCGGCTTTAACGTACTGTGTGTAATATGAGAAAAATGATTTCGCAGTTACAAATAAAGGCTGCTGCCACACGGGAAGGTCTGATTATGTAACCTTCCGTCAAAATGCCCTTATCGGGTGATGAAGCAGGGCGGCATGGTGCCAGCGGTCAGGAACGGAGCAAGAGGTAATGACATCTGAACGAGTTCTGGTAATCGAAGACGAAGCGCGAATCGCGCAGTTCATCGAGCGCGGCCTGATTTACGAAGGCTACCGGGTAAGCGTGGCGCGCGACGGGCAGACCGGCCTGATGAGCGCCCGCGATAACCCGCCCGATCTCGTGATCCTGGACTGGATGCTGCCCGGCCTGGACGGGCTGGAAGTGTGCAAGCGGCTGCGCGCCGCCAGCGATGTGCCGATTTTGATGCTGACGGCCAAAGACGATGTGAAAGACCGCGTGACCGGCCTGGACGCCGGAGCGGACGATTACCTCGTCAAGCCGTTTTCGGTGGACGAACTGATGGCGCGGGTGCGGGCGCTGTTCCGCCGTTCCGCGCCGGTTTCGCGCCCGGAGATTTTGCGTTACGCCGACCTGACGCTGGACACCGGCACGCACCGCGCCTATCGCGGCGAAAAGCCGATTGACCTGACGGCCAAAGAATACGAGCTGCTGGAACTGTTCATGCGCAATCCGCGCCAGGTCCTCACGCGGGATGTGATTTTCGACCGCGTTTGGGGCTATGACTTTGGCGGTGAAAGCAACATCATCGAAGTATACGTGCGCTACCTGCGCCAGAAGACCGAAGCCGACGATATGCCCCGCCTGATTCATACTGTGCGCGGGGTGGGTTACGTGCTGCGCGAGGAAGAATGACCATCCGCAAGAAGCTGACGCTGCTCTATTCCGCGCTGCTGGCCGGTTTCATCATCGTTTTCGGCGTGGTGATTTTTGGCGTCATTCGCTCCGCCTGGATTGAAACCGTAGACCGCACCCTGTGGGAAACCACCGAGCAGGTCATCAACAACAGCCGCGCCTACCCGGTGCGGCAGTTCGGCAGCCCGGTCAGCATCCTGATAGACCTGCCGGAACTGGACATTTTCCGCGCGTCCGGCGTGCTGGTGCAGGTCTGGACGGATTTGAGCAGTTCGACGCCGCGTCTGGTCAGCGCGTCAGAAAACCTGGCCGGCTACCGGCAGCCGCTCGACCCGCACACGCTCGGCACGCGCGCCTCGGTTTATACCAACATCTCGATTGACGGCATCGAGGTGCGGGTATTAACCCGCACGGTGATCGCCTCCGGGCAAAACCTGCCCCTCTGGAACGTGCAGGTGGCGGCTTCGCTTCAGACCATCAACGCGGCGACCGAAAAACTGTCTATCTTCATGCTGATCGGCGGCGTGATGGCGGTCGTCAGTTCGTTCGGCATGGGCATGTGGCTGTCTAACCAGACCTTACGCCCCATCGAACAGATCATCCAGGCCGCCGACAGCATCTCTACCGCCAAAGACCTGGGCAACCGCCTGCCCTGGAGCGGCCCGATGGACGAGTTGGGGCGGCTGGCTTCGGTCTTTAACCGGATGATGGACAGGGTGGAGCATCTGTTCGGCGTGCAGCAGCGGTTCGTGGCGGACGTGTCGCACGAACTGCGCACGCCGCTGACCACCATTCGCGGCAACCTTGATCTGGCGGAAAAATACGGCATGGATGCGGCCATGATGGAGGCCATCGCCGGCGAAACCGACCGCATGACGCGCATGGTCAAAGACCTGCTGCTGCTGGCGCGGGCGGATTACGGCGGTATGACGCTCGACCGCAGCGAAATTGACCTCGATACCATCCTGGCCGATGTATACCAGCAGGCCTTAATCCTGGCAAAAGACCGGGTTTTACGCATCCAACTGGCGCAGCTGGAGCCGGTTCGCATCCTCGGCAACACCGACCGCATCAAACAACTGCTGCTCAATCTGGTCAGCAACGCCATCAACTTCACGCCCGACGGCGGCCAGATTACACTGCGGCTGTACCGTTCCGGCCAGCAGGCGCACCTCCAGGTGGAAGATACCGGCATCGGCATCGCGCCGGAACATCTGGGCCACATCTTCGACCGCTTTTACCAGGCCGAGCCGTCCCGCGCCAAAAACGGCAGCGGCGGCACCGGTCTGGGGCTGTCCATCGCCCGCTGGATTGCCGAGGCGCACGAGGGCAGCATCGAAGTGCAGAGTGTGGTGGAGCAGGGTACGGTGTTCACCGTCAGGCTGCCCGCGCTGGCGCCGTGCCAACCGGACGATGACGACGACCTGCCCGGCAGCCACCATACCGGCCAGCCGCCGTCCGGCCTGCGCTTCATGCGCCGGCGGCGTCCGGCAGCAGAACAGATCACCTGAATCAAACTGATTGTTGTTGGGCCATAGGCAGTTCAGCCGCGCCGCTGTCGGATGCTGCTCATCCAGCAGCGAACGGATAGCGCAGATCATGCGCGGGTTGTTCTGGTATTTCTCCAGCACCAGCAGCGCACAGGGGGGGAACCTGTCAAACGAAAAAGCCGCCCAAACCGGACGGCTTATTGAAGTTTCTATGGATGGGCGGCTTTTCAGGCAGGTAGTTCGGTGGTCACGTCCCGCAGGAATGGGGGCAGCGTACTGCCTGCCGGTGTTTGACAGCAAGGGGTCACGCGCTGTACATTCGCTGCGCCGGCGGTGTGCGAGGGGGTTATGCTTGTTCATCCCCCCGCCAGCGCAGGAACAGCACCCGCCCCACCCATGCGGCGACCGTCCGGCGGCTGGTGCCGCGCTCGGTCTGCTTTTCGAACACCATACACCCATCAGCCATGAGATGCTGTTCCGTCGCTGGCACGGCTACAAGTGACCTCGCTTCATATTGTTGGCGTTCGCAAGAGACCGCTTCACTTCTTGCGAACGCTCGCTGACGGCTTTTTTCTCCCCGTGAGTTTTTCACATAGACTTAACAGAAGATCAACACTCGCCTTCCGTTTGAATGCTCTATACTCTGAAGAAAGACCTATATGTATATAGATGGAACGTGAAGACACATGGATAAACTCACGGTGGAAAAACAGTTACACCAAGCCGAATCGTTGTTAAAGGCAGAACGTCGGGCAGAAGCCGTGAAGCTGCTCGTGCCTATTATCAAGGAAGACCGTGATAATATCGCCGCATGGAGGTTGTTCGCGCAAGCGGTCGATAAGCCAGAACACAAGGAACGGGCGCTGAAGGAGTTAAAGCGACTCGGCGCGGACGAACTCACTTCCGTTTCCCCGGCGAGGAAATCCCCGCCCAAGCAGGGCGCAGCGGGTTCAGGGCGTCAAACCCGAAGCCGCAAGGGCAGCCCCCTCCAGTTGATCCTTATCGTTGCCTTGATTGCCGCTCTGGGAGTGGCAGGCGTGCTGTTTGTGCCGTCTTTACTCGAGTCGGAGGGTAGAGGATGTCCGCGTGCCAGCAAGCCGATGACGGGCATTCTATACACCGCCGATCTACGCGACTGGGATAACGATATTGTCTTGCTGGATCCCGCAAACCCGGATGAAGACGAAGACCCGGCCACTTATTACAAGTTTGCGAATACCTATCGTGCGAGCGAGCTTGACCTCAGCCAAGCGTCATGGTCGCCGGATGGCACGCAGATCGTGTTTTCCAGCATCCGTGCAGGGAGTTGGCTGCCGGATGTTTATATCGGCAGTGCCGAACCCGTAGCCTCCAGCCCTTTCGGTGAACTCTGCCGCGTGACGTTCGACGGTGACAATGCCCCGCCTGAACCAAGCACACAGTTCTATATTGCCAGCTATTTCTCGTGGGGGAATTATCCACGCTGGGCGCCGGACAGCACACAGATTGTCTTCAATTCACAGGTGACAGGCGATTTTGAACTCTACACCATCGGCGTAGATGGTGAGAATCGCCGCCGGCTGACCGACTCTCCCGGACGCGACATGATGGCGGATTGGTCGCCCGACGGCACGCAAATTGTCTTTGCCAGCGAGCGCGACGGTGATTTTGACCTGTACCTCATGGACGTGGACGGCAGCAACCTGCGCCAAGTGACGGATATGCCGCAACATCAAGTCCATCCACGTTGGTCACCGGATGGCACCCGCATCGCCTTTACGTCGACAGAATGCAGTATTGAATTCAACTGTGATTTCTACACCAAGGGCGATGTCTACGTGTACAACATCGCAGATGGAAGCATGAGTGCGGTCGCACAGAATCCTGACCTTGCAGAGTTCCAACCGGCGTGGTCACCGGACGGCACCCAACTGGTTTATATTGTGACGGATGAATACACACGCACATTCCTCTACACCGTGTCTGCGGACGGAAGTTCCGAGCCGGAGGAACTGTTAATCGGGTCTAATGTAAGAGAGCATCATCCTGATTGGCGCTAGATCGAATTAAACGGACGCGCTGCAGGGGCGTGTTTCTCGTCATACACCGTTCCCGGCAGCACCGTATGCGTGTGCGGGTCGTGCAGTGCCGGCGCCTGCGGATCATCCGTCAGTCGGTGGCGGGTGACGTAGCTGTACTCGCAGCCTGTGTCCAGCCCGCGTTCGTCAAAAAAGCCCTCCACCACACTTTCGGTCAGTTCACGCACAAACTGCTCCCGGTCTTCCGGCGCGACCATCGCTATCAGGTCGGGGTTAGGGTTCATAACCAGCGAGAAGGTCAGTACATGCTCACTCTTGAGGTCATCGCGGCGCTGCTGAGACTGAATGAGGCGTTGGACGCGAACTATGCTTTGAGTTTGTAGCCAATGCCGCGTTCATTATGGAGATAGGTGGGATCATTGGGTTCGGGTTCGATCTTCTGGCGTAAGTGCCAGATGTAGCGGCGGATGTAGCCGACCTCATCGGCGTATTCGTCGCCCCAGACTTTTGAAACGAGGTGCTCCTGAGTAAACACCTGTCCGGGAGCGCGCATAAACACTTCCAGGAGCTTGAACTCGGTCGGCGTGAGTTCAATCGGCTGACCATCGCGCGTGACCAGATGACGGATCGGATCAAGGATCAGTCCGCCCACTTGCAAAATATGGGACTGCATCTTATTGCCAGCGCTGCGCTTGAGGACCGCTTCGATGCGAACCGACAGCTCGGCAAAGCTGAACGGCTTCGTCACATAATCGTCACCTCCCAGCCGAAAGCCCTTGAGTTTGTCGGCTTCAGTGTCTTTGGCGGTCAGCAAAATTACCGGCACGCTCGACATTTCACGGATGCGTTCCAAAGTTGACCAGCCATCCAGGTTGGGCATCATCACATCCAGTACGATCAAATCCGGGCGCTGCTCAAATAACTGCCGCAGACCTTCACGCCCGTCAGCCGCATGAATTACATGGTGCTGCTGTTGTTCGAGATACTGGCTGAGCAGATTATGCAGCGATGGGTCATCATCAATAAACAGGATCGTACTCATACAGCGTTTCTTTCTCCAGCGGGAGAGTAAAGGTAAAGGTTGAACCTTTCCCCGGAATGCCTTCGCTTGCAATTTGCAGGCAGCCGCCCTGTGCCTTGATGAGTTCA
Organism: Chloroflexota bacterium; assembly: GCA_013388735.1. GTDB lineage: Bacteria > Chloroflexota > Anaerolineae > Aggregatilineales > Phototrophicaceae > CFX2. Next base: position 11,230 of record JACAES010000060.1, read on the forward strand.
TTGACGAAATACAGTCCCAGCCCATACCCATGCGAGTGATTGCTCAGATGCCCGCGATAAAACTTCTCGGTCAGATGCGGAATGTCTTCGGGCGAAATACCCAAACCATGATCTTTAATGCTGACATAGGCAAAATCGTTATCAAAGCGAAGCGTCACCCGAATTTCGCCCCCATCAGGCGAATACTTAACCGCATTCTGAATGAGACTGATCATAATGTCGGTCAGACGTTCTTCATCAGCGATTGCCAAATGCACCTGTGGGGGAATATCCAGCACAATCGGGTGTTTACTGCTGGTCAGGGTCATGTGTTCAATCACCTGGCGCAGATGCGGTCGCAGCGCAAGGGGGCCGAGATTCAGGATGAGCTGCCCGGACTCGATCACCGAGACATCCAGGATGCGCTGCACCAGGCGGATCAAGCGTTTGACTTCATGCTGAATAATGGTCAGATTGTTCTGAACGGGCGGACACACATTTTCACTAGACAGCACCAGTTCCAGTCCCCCCTGAATATTGGTCAAGGGGGCGCGCAGCTCATGCGAAACCAGCGAGACAAACTCGGACTTCAAACGATCTAGCTGGCGGAGTTTCTCGTTTGCCTGAGCCAGTTCATCGGTTCGCTCTCGAATGCGTCGTTCCAGATCAACATTAAATGATTCGATTTGCTCATAGGCGGCAGCCAGGTGGTTTAAGTTGCAGGCAATCCAGTGAAGCACAAAGGCAACCAGGGATGGCCCCAGCACCCCGAAGATGAACAATTCTGCCCCAAAAGCGGATATATGCACTTCAGGTTCGAGGATGAGATGCTCGGGTATCTCAAAACCGACCACAATCAAGAATAAAATAACCGGCACAATCCACCGAATCAGGGATACTTGTCTCGCCAGTCGGCGGTAACGACTGCCCGAATCCTGAATGCTGTCCATACAATTTCTCCTCATTCTTTTCTCCATTCTAATTCAAGTCCAGGTTGGCTGGGATCGCCGGTCGAAATTTTGACACAAATGAGACATTGAAGAACACGGAAATGCGATGCGCATATGCTAAATTAAAATTGTATTCGTTCTATGAGCCATAGTAGTTGAGGAGCTTCTCATGAAAAAAATCGGCTTTAGTCTTTTGTTCTCAGTTCTGACCCTGGCTCTGGTGGTCACTTTGACGATTTCCAGTACCCCATCGGCGGTAGCGCAGGACAATATGACCTTGACTGCCGTGCGCGTCGAAACTGCCAGCACCGACCCACTGGATGCCGCATGGGCGGCGGTCCCCTCTCTGAATGTGGCGCTGGTGGGGGAAGCGGATCTCACAGCGCCGGTCATCAGCGGTATCACCTATGATCTGATAGAAGAAGTGGCACTTCAGGCAGTTTATACCGATGACATGCTTTACATCCGTGCGGTATGGCCCGATGCCACGCAAAACGATAATCGTAAGTTCTGGACATACACTGAAAGCGGATGGGTCAAGAGTCCGCTGAATGAAGACCGCATCGCCTTCATGTTCGATATTACCGGCAATCGCCAGTTTAATGCCCTGGGCTGTGGTGCGGTATGTCACGCCGCCGAGGGCGATGTTCCTGCCTACATGGGCTTCCTGCCCGACAGCACCGATGCGGTCGATATGTGGCACTGGAAAGCGACACGCACCGTCGGCTACGCGGATGATCAGTGGGCTGGCGCGGTAGTGTTTGGGGAAGAAACAACCGGTCGCGCCAATGACTCCAAGGACAGCGGCGGCTATGTCGACAATGTGAACGAAGCTGGTGATGCGCCTCGTTTTACTTACCCGGCTGGCATCAGCGTTGGTGGTCCCCTGTTCGCCGATCAGGCGGTCGAAATTACCTCGGATATGACCTTCGAAATCGGTCAGACCATCCCCTTCTATCTCCAGGCTCGTCCAGTAGGCAGTCGTGGGGATATCAGTGTCAGCGCCCGTTACGTCAGCGCTGAAGACGGCTCTGGATGGTGGTATGTCGTCCTGAGCCGCGCGCTCAGCACAGGCAATCCTGATGATGCTGTATTCACTTTCAACAGCGAAAACACATTTGGTGTAGCGCTCTTCAATAACTCTGGCGACCACACCCACAACGACGGTCGGCTGGTACTGGCAATTGGCGAGTAATGAGCCGTAGCTGCGTGATAAGGGGATGCTTCCAGGCGCATCCCCTGTTTATATACAATATTATGGAGCTGTTATGATAATTGGTATAAAAAAAGTCAAGCTATTATGTTTCTTGATGGGCGTACTCCTGCTTCCCCTGGTTGTTCTGGCCCAGGAACCAACGGATCGCCCTTTCCCTGCTGCGGCAGTAACAGCCACCGTTGAACCAACCGACCGACCCTTTCCGGCTGCTCAGGCAACCGCTACAGATCGCCCTTTCCCTGCCGCCGCTACCGCCACTGTTGAAGCGACAGAGCGCTCAGACGTGACGGTAGAAGCCACTTCTGAACTGCTGTTGGCTGATGTGCAGGCAACTGCCGATGCTGCTCAGGCCCGCATCACGCAGCTGGAGGCAGAGCGCGACAGACTGCTGTCCGAATTAGAAGCCTCTCGCACCGATAACGGCGCGGCCACGTTTGCGCTGGTTGTTATTGTCGTTGGCGTATTATTGGCACTGGCTGTCTTTTTTGGTCTGCGGCGCAGTGGGGAATGACGGAGATGAACCATGACAGACGCTCAAATGGAAAATGAAGACCCCCGCGAATTATCCCGGCGCGAGTTTATGGATCGTTCCATCAAGGCGATTGGCGCATTCATCGGACTCACAATGGGGATTCCGGCTGTCGGGTATTTGATTTCACCCGCGCTGCAACAACAGCCGGGGGGCCGGGTCCGTTTGGGGCGCACAAGTGAAGTTGAAATAGGCGTGCCAACCCTGTTTACCGTCACGATTGATAAAACCACGGGCTGGGTGAAGTCGGAAATCGATCTGGCTTATTTTGTCTACACCGAAGACGGCATCAATTTCACCGTGATGTCGAACATTTGCACGCATCTGGGCTGTCGGACTCACTGGAACGAAGCAGGCTATATCTACTGTCCGTGCCACGATGGGCGTTTTGATGTGCAGGGCAATGTCATTGCCGGTCCGCCGCCGCGCCCCTTAAAGCGCGTCGAGTTCCAGGTGGATGCCAACAACACTATCTTGATCCGGGAGGCATGAAATGGGACTGGGACAGTGGTTAAATGAACGCACCGGCATTCATGATGTTTATCGGGTTGTGCTGGCGCGAAAAATCCCCAAAACAGGCTGGGCATATACGCTGGGAAGTGCCACGCTTTTCGTCATGATCAATCAGATCGTCACGGGTATTTTGCTCTCCATCTATTATGTACCCACCCCCGATCATGCCTGGGATAGTGTCAATTACATTCAGAATGAAGTGTTATTTGGCTGGTTGATTCGGGGTCTGCATCACTTTGGCGCCAGCGCGATGGTCATTCTGGTCGGTTTACACATGATCCGGGTGGTCATCTACGGCGCTTACAAATACCCCCGTGAAGTCACCTGGCTGACTGGCGTGCTGCTGCTCATCATCACGATGGCATTCGGCTTTACAGGCTATCTGCTGCCCTGGGATCAAAAAGCCTATTGGGCAACCACAGTGGGAACACAATTCGTTGGAACCACCCCGTTAGTGGGGGATTGGATGCTCAATGTTGTGCGCGGTGGTCCCGATTTATCGGCTGTTACACTGGCGCGGTTCTTCGGTGTACATGTCTGGGTGCTGCCAGCAGCCCTGCTCACTGTGGTCAGCATTCATCTGTTTCTGGTGATTCGCCTGGGCATCTCCAATCCTCCGTGGAAGAAAAACCAACCACCACTGCCTCAAGATGAGACGGAGGCATCGGCATGAATGAGCCGGAAAAGCGCGAGTACGAGCGCCAGTACAAAGCCGCCAAGCAGCAGGGAGAGTTGTTTTACCCGAACGCCATCATCAAAGATGCTCTGGTTGCCCTGTTCATCTTCTTGATTCTGGTCGCTTTATCCGCCTTCGTGGGGGCTGAACTGCAAGCGCCAGCCGATCCATCAGATTCTTCCTACATCCCACGTCCAGAGTGGTACTTTCTGTTTCTGTATGAAATGCTGAAATTCTTTCCCGGTGATTTGGTCATTCTCGGCGTGATTGTGTTCCCGGCGGTTGTTGTTGTGATCCTGTTTGCTCTACCCTGGTTGGATCGGGGGATAGAACGGCATCCGCGCAAACGTCCGGCAGTGATGGCACTACTGACCTTTGCGTGGGCAGTTGTCATCGGGTTCACGCTGATGGCGTTTGTATCTGCGCCGCATCAGGCCGAATCGGCTTCAGCGATTGCAGGTCTTAATGTGCCGAGTCGCCCCAATGATGCGGGACAGGCGCTGTTTGTCGAACAGTGTGCCAGTTGTCACGGCGAATTTGGTGAGGGCGGCCCCAACCCATCTCGTCCTGGCAGTATCATCACGCCCATTAGCAGTCAGGGTTTTTTGACTACTTTTACCGATGATACCTTATTCAACATCATCGCCAATGGACTGCCTGACCGCGGTATGGCGGCCTTCAGCCAGAAAAACGGCGGGCCTCTGGATGATCGCAAGATTGAACAGATTGTGGCTTACCTGCGCGCATGGGAAGCCTCACCGCCGGTTGTGGCTGCTTATGTGCCGCCTCCCATTACCGAGCCAAACGGCGCTGCCTTATTCACAAGCGTATGTGCCCCGTGTCACGGGTTGTATGGCGAGGGCGGAAGCGGGCCGACGCTTGCTACAATTGATTTCTCGCAGCGTTTTCCGATTGAAGATATACACGCTGAAACGATCCAGAATGCCGATGATCTAAGTCAGCATGTTTTTGAACGGATGCGCACCTTAACTGGCGCACAACTGGAGGCTGTGCTGAATTACACCTACAGCCTTTCACCGAGTGGTGGTCCGGTGGTTTTAGCGCCATCCTCAGATCAGGGCGATCCGGTTAATGGCGGTGTGTTATACAC
>JACAES010000173.1 GCA_013388735.1 Chloroflexota bacterium
ATAAACCACAACAAACGATTCGCGCAGCAGTTTGGTGGGCGCGCCGGGGATAAAATAAACGGGTGTCAGGTCTTTTGCACCCAGTCGCCTTCAGGCAGTTTTTCCCCGGCGCGGATGTGAACGCTCAGACGGTTTTCGGCGGGCGTGATGGGGCAGGACCAGGCCGGGCTGTAGGCGCAGTACGGGTTATAAGCCAGGTTAAAATCCACATGAAAGCGATTGTCGCTCAGGTATTCAGGTTCCAGGTAACGCCCGGCGGGATAAGTTTCCGTCCCCGCGCCGGCATCCACGAAGGGCAGGAAAAAACCATAGTCGGCTTCATAAATGGTCAGCGTCGCCTGCTGGCCGTCTACGGTGAAGCTAAAACGCCCGAAGCGCCGGTAGTGGCGCAGGTCGCCGGTAGTGGTTTGGATCGGGACGGGGGCGTCGTCGTCCAGCGGTTCCAGAGTGACGATGATGTCCAGGTCAGGATTGGGGTCATAGTAGCGCAGGCCGTTAAAATGCGCCTGTTGTTCCGGCGTGAGGGGGGACTGCGGATGGCGCTGGAAGAAGTCGTCTTTCTGTCGGCGGGCGGCCAGCAGGTTTTCGGCGTGCATGGGGTATCCTTTTATGCATAGGTTTGGTTTATGTTCTGGACGCCTGCCCGCCAGCCGGTCTTACACCGCCCGTGCCGATCTGATTTATGATAGAGGGAGGATGGCAGGTGAATAGGAGTTAGCGCAAATGGACGGGACGCTTATCCTGGTGCGGCATGGACAGTCGTTGTGGAATCTCGAAAACCGCTTCACCGGCTGGACGGATGTGCCGCTGACGCCGGAAGGCGAGCGCGAGGCGCGGCAGGCCGGCGCACTGCTGCGCGGCTATCACTTCAACCGCGCGTTTACCTCCGTCCTCAGCCGGGCGGTGGAAACGCTGCGACTTATCCTGGAAATAACCGGCCAGACGGATGTCCCGATTGAGCAGGACGCCGCGCTGAACGAGCGCCACTATGGCGATCTGCAAGGGCTGAACAAGGCGGAAACGGCAGCGCAGTTTGGTAAGGAGCAGGTACACGCCTGGCGGCGCAGCTACCGGGCGCGCCCACCCAACGGCGAAAGCCTGCATGATACGGCGGCGCGGGTGATGCCTTACTACCGCGCTCGCATCGAACCGTTGGCGCTGGCCGGGGAAACGATTCTGGTGGTGGCGCATGGCAACAGCCTGCGGGCGCTGGTGATGACGCTGGACGGCATCTCCGAGGCTGACATCCCCGATCTGAACATTCCCACCGGCGCCCCGCGCCTGTACCGGATACACAGCGATGGAGCGATTTTAGAGCGCCGTTACCTGGAATAGGCTGAATAAAAAAGGCGCACCGATGTGCGCCGCTGGCGGAGAGGGAGGGATTCGAACCCTCGATAGCCATAAGGCTATACCCATTTTCGAGACGGGCCCGTTCAACCGCTCCGGCACCTCTCCATATGGAGGTGATTATACCGCATATCGCACTCGGCGAAAATCCCCGGTTTTTTGCCCCGGCAGTGTAATCTGTGACCAGCTTCACAACCCCATCCCGCGTTTTGCGTATAACATTACAGAATCGTTTACAGAGATAGGGAGAGGAATCGAAATGACTCTGGTGCAGTCGAGAACGGTCATCAGTGGACTACTGTTTGTGGTCATCATTCTTTCCGGTCTGTGGCTGAGCAATTCTGGAAGGCCGATCAATGTTATCGTCCTGACCGTTCATAAGCTGATTGCAGTGGGGATGCTCGTTCTGTTCGCGCTGACGCTGCACCAGATGAACCAGGCCGGCGGCTTAAACACGGCTGAATTCATCGGCGGTGGGATTACGGTGCTGTTTTTTATCGGGACGATCATCACGGGCGGGTTGCTGAGTACCGAAAATTCGATGCCGCGAGTCGTCCTGATGCTGCACCAGATTGGGCCGATTCTGACCGTGCTTTCCACCGCTGCGACCCTGTATTTGCTGCTCAACCATAAACCTTAACATTCAGGGCGTCGAGGCATTGCGCTTGCAACTAGCCCCGGATCGCAGATTGTACTATAGTCGGTAAAAGAAGACGTGAGGCCGGAAGGCGGCGCGTTTTCCTGAATTATCATCCGATTCAATCTATCTTGTCCGAGGGAGGGTAAATGGACATCGGAGCTTTCATTAGCTGGTTGGTGCGGTCGCCGTTGATCTGCATCGGGTGGATTATCGTAGGCGCAGTGGCGGGCGCGCTGGCCCGTCAGCTAATGGGGTCGAAAGACCAGCCGTTTATCTCTGACCTGATCCTGGGTCTGCTCGGCGCGCTGGTGGCGGGCTTCCTGGTCGGGCTGTTCGGTGGTATAGATAAGCCGGAAGGTGGCCTGTCGCTGGTGATTATCAATCTGATTCTGGCGACCATCGGCGCAGCGGTGCTGATCTTCCTGGGACGAGTCGTGCGGGGACGTCGGTAGCGGCGGCTGTTTTTAATGGCGCTGGCCGTCGGCGCGCAGATCGGCGAAAAAGGCGCGAATGTACGCGGCGGATTCGTCGGCCAGCAGGCCAGATATAACCTCAACCTGGTGGTTTAACTGCGGGTGCTGGAGGACATTCATCACGCTGCCGCCTGCTCCGGTCTTGGGGTCTGCCGCCGCGTAGACCAATCGGGGCAGGCGTGCCAGCACCATTGCCCCGGCACACATGGCGCAGGGTTCCAGCGTGCAGTAAAGCGTGACGCCCTCCAACCGCCAATGGCCGACCACCCCCGCCGCCTGCCGCAGCGCGATCATTTCGGCGTGGGCGGTGGGGTCCTGGTCGGCCTCGCGGTGATTGTGGCCTCTGCCGATGACCACCCCGTCGCGCACGGCCACTGCGCCAATCGGCACGTCGCTGTGTTCAAGGGCGTGAAGGGCTTCCTCCAGCGCCAGCCGCATGAAGTATTCGTCGGTCAATGTGTCTGACATCAGAACAGGCTTAACTGCTGCGGCGAGTCG
>JACAES010000118.1 GCA_013388735.1 Chloroflexota bacterium
GCACTTCTCGCAGCGATTTCTCGACAGCCTCTTTCGGCTTTTCTGGCTTAATTTCGTTTTGTCTTAACAGTTTGTTGTGTTGTAACCATGTTCTCAAGGCAGGTTGATGATTCGCCCATCCCAGGCATTCATCTACTCTGGGCGAGTCACTCCAGACCCAGATTTCAAGTTCAGGCTTTATAACTACAACACGGTTTCGATTTTCCCAACCAGTATTCGTCAACCACTTCTCTAACTCATCCTGTATGGCTTCAACCTCGTCCTGTTCGCGTCCACACCCTTCATGATCGAATAGTACGATGGCATATCGGAATTGATTCACAAAAGCGCGAAGAAACAAACGCGCTTCGTTACGGCAGCCCGGATCACGTCTATCATGCTTGTAGATTTGGTATGTGACATCACGTATTCCCAGGCTTGGCGTGCGTGACAACAATCCGATAATGGCTTGCTCTATATCGGCATCGGCTACCAGAAAAACAATATCCTGCATTATCCCAAGACTCCACTGGCATATAGGGTTGAAAGACTGACATCACCTCGCCATTCTGCGAGTCTGGGATGTTGATTGCCACGCACAATATCTGTAGCGCCGTCTGGTGTGCGAGCAAAACACAACAACTGTTCCGGCTTAGTCAGGCTTAAAATAACCGGAGAATGAGTAGCTAACAGAATTTGAGCATCATAGACCGTACTTAATGATTGAAACACGGTTTCGACTGCACGCGGGTATATGCCGTTTTCCGGTTCTTCGATGAGATAAATTCCGGTCATATGGGGCAGGTAAGCAAGTATCGTCAAAGCCAGCATACGCAGCGTCCCATCTGAGACCGTCCATGATGGCGCAACGAGGCCGTTTTCATACTCAACGACGAGATAGCGATGACGGTCTTCGGGGCGTTCAACCGTGCGAATGTTATCAACGTCGGGCAAGGCGGTTTGGATATGTTTAATCCACTGCGCCAGACGGTCAGGAGCGTTGTGTTCAAGTTCATACACAACCCAGGGCAGATTAGAACCGTCAGGCAGAAATGTGCGTGGACTTTGCGGTGGGCTGGGGCGTCGAAGCGCTTCACTGTTGAGCATGATTTTCTGAACGCCTTCAGAAATATAACGCTTGAACCAGATCGAAGCTGGAAAGCGAAATTCGTCTTCGGGTAGATTGGCTAATGCCGAGCGTTTGGGGCCTAGACGAAACAAATTGTTCCAATCGCTGGTTTCGGCACGAAAATAGTCATTCCCCCGCTCAACTTTACTTACGATTTTGCGCCAGCCGCTTGGTGTGCGTTTATTGGGTTCGCGTGTGATTCGATCTGGCGGGTCAGGATTGGTGGGGAATAATCCAAGTGGGCGTTGAGCTGCTCCGTTCGGTTCAGAGGAACTCGACATAAACCACAGTGTTTCGGCCAACATTGCAATTTCGTCGTTAACCTCATCTACCCCTACTCGTACTTCGTAGCGCAGCCGGCTGTACTGTGAGCTAATGGAAGGTGGGATCATTGCCTCAATAGCAAGTTCTAACCAGCTTGAGGCATGTTTCCATGTTAAATCGCGCAAGTCAGGCGCGCGTTCACGAACAGCATCGGCGATTGAAGGTTTGGTGACAATATCGGCGATGAAGGCAATAACATCCAAAAAAGTGGACTTTCCGCTGGCGTTAGGGCCAATCAACACCTGAAAAGGCGCTAAGGATTGACTTACATAACGTAAAGCGCGGTAGTTTAGCGCCTCAATTTTTGTCAGCATGGGTCGTTTCCAAATATTCAACAATTTCAAATTATAGACCAAGAGCGGTTATCATCACAGAATTATTCGCCACCTTTGCCCCGTTCTGTGCGTACATAAAGTAAAGCAGCGGAATCACCCGCGCGTTCGTGTATAATGGCATATATAGCGGACAAAAGAAGGACAACCATGCGGATTATCGTACACACCGGCAAGGGCGGCGTGGGTAAAACCAGTATTTCGGCGGCCACCGCCTTACGCTGCGCGGAACTGGGGCTTAAAACCATCGTCATCAGCACGGACACCGCCCACAGTCTGGCAGACTCGCTGGAAAAATCAATCGGCCCGGAGCCGATTGAGCTTTACCCCAACCTGTGGGCGCAGGAAGTGGACGCCCGCTATTCGATGGATAAATACTGGGGAACGTTCCAGAAGTACATGGTGGCGCTTTTCAGCCGCCAGGGTGTGGAAGACATCGTGGCGGAGGAAGTCACCATCCTGCCGGGGCTGGAAGAAGGCGCGCATCTGCTGTGGATTAACAAGTATGTCGAGGATGGTGTATTCGATGTGCTGATTGTGGACGCTGCCCCCACCGCCGAGACGCTTCGTTTGCTCAGCCTGCCGGACGTAACGCGCTGGTGGTTTGAAAAAATCCTGACCATCACGCGCGGGGCATCGCGGATTCTGCGTCCTATCGGGCGGCTCGTCAACCGGGGCGATGCCGTGCCGGACAGCAGCGCCTGGGACCAGGTGCAAAACCTGTTCACGACCCTGGATAAAGTGCGCGAACTGCTGACGCAGCCGGAGATGAGCAGCATCCGGCTGGTCGTCAACCCGGAGAAGATGGTCATCAAAGAGACGCAGCGCACCTATACCTATCTCAATCTCTACGGCTACGCCACCGACGCCATCGTGTGTAACCGCATCATCCCGGACGAAGTGACCGACCCATACTTCAGCATGTGGAAGGCCAACCAGCAGGAAAACATCGCCTTCATCGGCGAGGCTTTTGGCGAACTGCCGCTGATGAAAGTGCCGCTTTTCGGCCAGGAAGTGACCGGGCTGGACAGTCTGCGCCGGCTGGCGCAGGCGCTGTACGGCGATGGCAACCCCGCCCGCAAGCTGTTCGACGGCCAGACGCACCGCATCGAAACCGACCCCGACGGCACGCATACGCTCATCGTTCCCCTGCCGTTCGCCGATAAACAGGATATGGACATGTACCGCTCGCGCGATGAAATCACGCTGCGGGTTGGCCCGTATCGCCGGAATATTGTGCTGCCCTATGCGCTATGGGACTTAGAAATAGCCGATGCGAGATTTGAACAATCTACCCTCCGTGTCCAGTTCCGAAAGGACGAACGGGTACAGGGACAACGGGTTCGCTGATACCGCCGCTCACCACGCCGCGCCGCTTCTGAACACGGCAGAATCCCCGCCGGAAATTCCGCCCGTTCCGGCGGGACGCCGTTCGCTGCGAATGCAGTACCGCTTCGGGCGGACGGTTTTGTTTGCGCTGTGGCTGTTCGTGCGCGTGCTGTGGTGGTATTACGTCATGCCGCGTGTCATCGGACAGGCGCGTGTGGAGCGCGACAGCAACCGCCGGTGGACGGTTTACGCCCGCGAATTTCGCGGTTTTGCCGTCAAACTGGGCGGCATGATGATTAAGCTGGGGCAGTTCATTTCCACCCGTATGGATGTGCTGTCGCCGGAGATCATCAACGAACTGAGCGGCCTGCAGGACGAAGTGCCGCCCGTCCCCAACGATCAGATCATGGCCGTGCTGGAGCGGGAACTTGGCTCGACCGCCAGGCGTTTCGCCACGATAGACGAGCAGCCGGTCGCCGCCGCCTCGTTGGGGCAGGTGTACCGCGCTCGCCTGCATAATGGCGAGCGTGTCGTCATCAAGGTGCAGCGCCCCGGCATCCGCGAAATTGTTTATACCGACCTGGCCGCGCTGCGGCTGGTGGCGCGCGTTGCGGTGTGGGTGCCTTTCATCCGCCGTCGAGCCGATACCGTCGCCCTGGCACACGAATTCGGGCGGGTGCTGCTGGAAGAACTGTCCTACCGGCGCGAGGCATATAACGCCCGGCGCTTCGCCAACATCTTCAAAAACGACCCCGGCGTTTACATCCCGGCCATTTACGCCGAACATTCCACCGATGCCGTCCTCACGATGGAGGACGTGACCACCATCAAAATCAACGATCACGCGGCGATGGAGGCCGCCGGCATCAGCCGTAAAGCGGTCGCTAAACGGTTGATGGATACCTATCTGAAGCAGGTTTTCGAGGAGCGTTTTTTCCACGCTGACCCGCACCCCGGCAACCTGTTCGTTTATCCGCTGCCGGTCGAAAACGGCGGCGGACATGCCGCCAGACAGGGCCGCCCCTTCTACCTGATCTTCGTGGATTTTGGCATGACCGGCTCGCTCAGCCCGCAGATCGTCAGCGGCATGATAAACACGCTGGCGGCCATCGTGAACCGCGACCCGGAGAAGCTGGTTCGCAGCTACCGGGAACTTGGTTTCCTGATGCCCGATGCCGACCTGGAGCGCATCGAAGAGGCCACCAAAGCCGCTTTCGACCAGGTGTGGGGTCTGAGCATGACCGAGATCAAAAACGTCAGCTACAGCGAAGCCCGCGCGCTTGGCAGCGAGTTCAACGATCTGCTGTTCGCCATGCCTTTCCAGGTGCCGCAGGATTTTATTTACCTGGGGCGCTGTATGGGTATCCTCAGCGGCATGGCGACCACCCTCGACCCGAACTTTAACCCCTGGCAGGAGCTTCAGCCGTATGCCCAGAAGATGATCGCCCGCAGCCTGGGCAGCGCCAACGGCGGCGAATGGGACGGCGACCTGCTGAATCTGCCCATTTTGCAAAGCCTGCTCAACGGCAACGCCGGGCAGATCATTTCTGAGATCGGGCGAACCTTCCTCAACCGCGCCATCACCTTCCCGCAGCAGGTGGACAGCGTTCTCAGCCGCGCTGACCGGGGCGAGCTGACCCTGCGCGTTTCGCCCAGCCCGACCTATCGCAAACAGCTACAGCGCATCGAAGTTCAGGGCAAACGCACCGTCCGCGCCATCATCTTCGGCAGCCTGCTGGTAGCTTCCACGCTGTTTTATACCAACGGCGATGCGCTGCCTGCCGTCATCGGTTACGTCTTTTCCGGCCTGACGCTGCTCAGCCTGTGGTTTGGCGGGGACTAATCAGTCGTTGGCAGGGGCGCGGAAATACGCCCCATTAACCGCCGTCCGGTGAAAGATCGTCAGATGATCTCCAGCCAGTCGCCGTCTTCGGTCTGGATGTAACGGCGGTCGTCGTGTTTGGCTTTTTCGCCATCGTTTTTGGGCTTTTCGGTTTCACGCCCATTGCCGTCGTTCCACCGACGCGCGCCTTTCACCAGCAGAATACCCAGGCCGATCAGCAGCAGCGGCCACAGGAATTTAAACACGCCAAACGCCAGTAAAAACGTCAGCAGAATCGCAGACCAGAAGATAAATCCGCCGCCACGACACATCCGGGGGCTGCCCCAATGGTATGCTCGGTGATGTCCCCAATGATGCCCGTAATGTTTCCAACCCTTATGCATCTCTGCGTTCCTTTTCTACCCGATACTACTCTTCTGTACGCAGGATACCGCGCACGGGTCGCGCCGACCTACCCAAAAGTTTAGGGGTTATGGGCGGGAAAAGCAGAGTGGGCGGCACATAAACCGCCCTGGCGATACTTCAGGATGGCTGCTGGGCGCAAGTGATCGCGCCCCTTGTGATTCGTTTAGTAGTTCGGTTCCAGCCAGTACTGGCTGCCGTTGCCTTCCGCCGTCCAGCCGACCACGCCGTTGTAGTTCACCAGCCACCAGGCCGTGTTTTGAGCGCAGTTCGGCCCATCGAGAACTGTGAAAACGCCACCTGCCGGGATGCTGCCGGTCACGAACCCCTGGTAAGAGGGAAACTCGCGCATCCGGTTCGGCAGGTTCGGGTACAGCGTCACCCGTCCCTGGCCGCCGATGCTCAACCGTGATGGCATGAAACCGGCGCAGACTGTACCGCCGTTCCCGGCCCAGGGTTCGACCCAATAGCTGCTCGTGCCTTCACCTTCCGCCGTCCATCCGATCAGGCCATTGTAGTTGATGTACCACCACCAGCGGCCATCGCTGCCGCATTCCGGCCCGCCGATCACGCTGAACACGCCGCTGCCGGGGATGCTGCCGATCTCGTCACTGTTCGCGCCGGTGCTGCGCGTGCCGGGGGCGCTGCGCACGATGTTGGGCAGGCCGGGTGTCACCCGTCCCTGTCCACCGACCCACAGCCGGTTGACCAGCGTGCAGGTGGGCGGGGGTGGCGTCGTGAAGAATGGCTCCAGCCAGTAGGTGTAATAGCCGTCGCCTTCCGGCGTCCAGCCCATCAGCCCGTTGTAGTTCACCTGCCACCAGTAAATGCCGGAGATACACTGCGGCCCGCCGATGACGGCGAACGTACCGCCCGCCGGAATCAAACCGATTTTCGCCCCGTAACCGGGCGTGCTGCGAATGGTGTTCGGCAGGTTCGGGTACAGCGTCACCCGCCCGGTTAAACCAACGCCCAGGCGCGGCTGTTGGTAACAGTTGTAAAGCTGCCCGCTGCTGTCCGCCCACGCCGGGATTGCTCCGAACAGCGCAGCGGCCAGGATGGACGCGAGCAGTGTCAGTGTGAATAAACGCCGCATGGAAACCCCTTTGCGATCATTACGAACGATATTATTATAGGTTCAAGAGTGGGGGATTTCGCCTGACTTTAGGCGGATTTTCAGCCGCCGGCCGCCCTACGGGTGGGTTTATTTCCCGTTTGATGGGAATAGAAAGGGAGAGCTTTCGCCCTCCCCATACACCAAGCACCCGGTCAGAACGCGGCGGGCTTAGTCCACCTGCACTTTGACTTTCGCTTTGCCGGTCGTCGAAGGCCGGTCTTCATCGTCGTTTTTGCCTTCGGCGGTACTGGTCGCTTTTTCGATCTCAGTGATCGCAGCGTCTACCAGCACCTGAAAGCCCTTGATGAATTCCTTGCTGGCTGCCGAGCCATGTTCCTTGAAGCCATCCGGCAGCAGCGCGTCCAGCGCCTTACCGGCTTCTTCCAGCGCCCGGCGCTGATGGAAGATGAACGCCTCCAGGGGCGACTTTCCTTCTTCTGCTTCCGGCACATCCACAATTTCGGGGTTCTCGTTATCGGTCATACTGGCTGTTCTCCTCACTAAGCCATCTGCTTATTGTACTATACGCAGTTCGCCGGGATGAGTTTCAGACCGGCTTGCGTTTTAATATTCCCGCGTGCGGTCCAGGCGGTTGAGCAGCGGGCGGTTTTCGACGTAACGCTGCAAGTTTTCCGCGAACAGCGCCGCCGCTTTTTCGTGATACCGGCTGCTGTTCCCGGCCACATGCGGGCTGATGATGACGTTCTCCATATTCCACAGCGGGCTGCCGGACGGCAGCGGTTCTTGCTCAAACACGTCCAGCGCCGCCCCGGCGATTTTGCCTGCCGCCAGCGCCGACACCAGCGCCGGCTCGTCCACCACGCTGCCGCGCGCCACGTTGATGAGGACGGCGGTTTTTTTCATGGCGTTCAGCACCGTTTCATCCACCAGATGGCGCGTGCTGCCGGTCAGCGGCGCGATCAGCACCAGGAAATCGCAGGCCGAGGCCATCGAAGCCAGGGCTTGCGGCGGGTACAGCCGGTCAGGGATGCTGCCTTCGGGGTCGCCCAGGCCGGTTTCCTGGTATTTGTCTTTCGGCTGGGCGGGGTTTTTTACGTCGCGCTTGGCGGCCAGCACCGTCATACCCAGCGCGTCGGCCAGCCGCGCCAGCTCCCGCCCGATGCTGCCGTAGCCGACGATGCCCAGCGTCAGACCGCGCAGCTCACGCGGGGCGAACAGGGCGTGCTGTTTTTGCGGCCATTCGGCTCTGGATTGCAAACGCAGCATGGTGGGCAGTTTGTAGGCCCAGGCCAGCATCATCATCAGGCAGTATTCCGCCAGCGGCGTGGCGTGGATGCCGCTGGCCGTCGTCACTTCGACATCCTCTGCCTGGACAATCGGCTCTTGAAGGAGATGGTCAATGCCGGCGGTGTGCAGCTGTACCCATCGCAGCCGGGGCGCGCGCGCCGGGTCCGGCATGTACGACAGCGTATACAGCACTTCGGCTTCGGCGATAGCCGAATCCGGCACATGCGGGTGGTGTCGCTCGATGGCATATCGCGGCGATACCGCCCGCAGTTCTGCCATGATCTCGTCGGAGAAATTCATCGCCACCACCACGCGAATCGTTTCACTGTTGGGCATGAGGTTGTTTCCTTCGCTGTCTTGCGTGTGTTCAACTCTGCCGCCGATGATAGGCCGTTTGGCGCTCTCTCGCAACCGGGATGGCCGCATTATTTCCGTAGCGCCCGCCCCCTGGCCGTGTTAAAGTAAACGTCTTATGTAACCACCGGGAACGCCAGGTGAGAAAAAACCTTTGCGCCTTTGCGTTGAATCTTTTGGAGGGATGATATGGGTTTAATGGACGGTAAGGTGGCGCTGATCTTCGGGGTCGCCAACAAAAATTCGATTGCCTGGGGCATCACCCGGCGGCTGCACGAAGAAGGCGCGACCATCGGTCTGAGCTACGCCGGCGAAATCATGGAAAAGCGCGTTTTTCCGCTGGCGCAGGAAATCGGCTGCGATTTTGTCGAACCCTGCGATGTCACCAGCGACGAGCAGCTTGATACGGTGTTCGCCAAAGCGAAAGAACGTTTCGGCAAAATAGACACGCTGGTGCATTGTGTCGCCTTCGCCAATCGGGAAGACCTGGGCGGGCGCTTCGTGGACATTTCCCGCGAGGGTTTTAAGATGGCGCTGGACATCAGCGCCTACAGCCTGGTGGCGATGGCAAAACGCGCCGCGCCGCTGATGCTCGAAGGCGGCAGCATCATGAGCCTGACCTATTACGCCGCCGAAAAAGTGATGCCCAAGTATCACGTCATGGCCGTCGCCAAAGCCGCCCTGGAAACCATCACCCGCTACCTCGCCAACGATCTCGGCCCGCAGGGTATCCGCGTGAACGCCATCAGCGCCGGGCCGATCAAAACGCTGGCGGCGGCGGGCGTGCCGGGCTTCCGGCTGATGCTCAAATATTCGGAGAAGGCCGCCCCGCTGCGCCGGTTGGTTTCGCAGGAAGAGGTCGGCGACACGGCCCTGTATCTGGCTTCCGACCTCAGCCGCAGCGTCACCGGCGAGGTTATCCACGTGGACGCCGGGTTTAACATCCTGGGGCTGACCGCCACCGAGGACGAACTGGGCGGGCTGGTGGAATAAATTCACTGCAGCCCGTTTTGATCTATCAAGCTGCGCAGGGGCGCGCCGATGTGTGCGCCCTCAGCCTGTTCATAAGATTTGGCGCAGGAAACCACTAGCTTTAGCGGGTGGATGAATGCGCTCTTGCTCCTTTCGCGGCATAATGGTCTTGGGTGAAGACACTCCCTCACGGGAGCAACGGTTACTGTACCGGTGCAACTTCCAAACCGAGCCTA
>JACAES010000074.1 GCA_013388735.1 Chloroflexota bacterium
AGGGCCAACCGGCAGCGCAGAAGGGCATAACATGCGCTGGAGACCGGTAACTAAAGACTAGTGGCTAAGTACATCAGCAGGATGAGAATGACGGGTGATATAGGGGAGCGCCTGTGTGCAACCGGAGGAAGTCCCTACGGGGCGCTCTCCGGGCGGCCACGCCGGGCCGCCCCTACGCCCTGCAAATTAATCTTGGCCGTGTACTGGCCCCCCTGTTTCGTGAACAGGGAAACGATGCCTAAAACGGCGAGGCCGGGCGCGCCAGCTTTTGCCGCGCCCGGCAGATGAGCCGGCGCATCATCTGTTCGGCGCGGTTAAATTCGTCCAGTTCGGCGAATTCTTCGGCGCTCAACACCCCGGCGCGTTTGCGGCGCAGCAGGTCGTTCAGCCGCATCCGGGTGGGTTGAGACGGGCTGAAGGTGATGATCTGCTCCGGGGTCGGGGCAGCGGTCAGAAAATCCAGCAGTTCGTCATAAACCTTTGTCATCGCTGCATCTCCAGATAACCGGCGCTCGCCAGCGCGGCGTGTGCCACGCGATAGACGGTTTCGCCGGCGGCGTCCAGCTCGTGCTGTACTGCTTCCAGCGCGCCAGAACGCAGCAGCGCCAGCGCCGCCACATAAGCGATGTCCGGGTCGCGGGGGTTTTGCTGGCGCATGATCGTCAGCAGCGGGTCAATGGCCTGCCGGTCGCCGATCTGGCCGAGCGCCCAAACGATGTTCAGTTTCATATCGTAGCGCGCGCTGTCCAGCCGGGCGACCAATGCGCTCACAGCCTGCGATTCGCCGCGCCAGCCCAGCGCCACCGCCGCCCGCCAGCGTATGTCCTCACGAGGATGATCGAGGGCGGCGATCAGGGTTTCGAGGGGGAGCGTCCCGGCAGCGCGCTGCACGCCGCCGGTTATCCATTCGTTTTCAGGATCATTCTCGTTTTCAGGATCATTCGTGTCGAAAGTCGTCATCGTTTTAACCGCCGGAGCGCATGACTGGCTACTTCCTGTACCCGCGAATTCGGATGTTTAAGCGCGGCGTTCAGCGCGGCGACTGCTTCTAGGTCGCTCAGGGCTTCCAGCGCGGTGTAGCGCGTCCATTCGCTTTCATCTTCGATCAGGCGCGCCAGCGGTTCAATAGCCCGTTTGTCCCTTATCCAGCCCAGGGCAGCGGCGGCCTGCATCCGCACCTGGTCATCTTCGTCCCCCAGGGTTTCGATCAGGGGTTCGACGGCGCGCCGGTCTTTGATCCAGCCCAGGGCGAAAGCGGCACGCTGGCGCACTTCCCGGTCGCGGTCTTTGAGCGCGTCGGTCAGCGCCGTGATCGCGCGCGTGTCCATGATCCAGCCCAGCGCGTTGGCCGCGCCCACGCGCACCTGCGGGCGCGGGTCGTACAGGGCTTCGACCAGGAGTTCGATGGCGCGTTCGCCGAATTTCGCCAGCGCAATCGCGGCGTCCCAGCGCACTTTCGGCGACGGGTCGTCGAGCGCGTCCACCAGCGGCGGGATCGCGCGCGAGTCGTTCAGGCGGCCCAGCGCCCAGGCGGAATAAGCGCGCACTTTGATGTCCTCGTCGCGGCGCAGGCTGTTAATCAGCGGCTTCACCGCGCGGCGGTCGCCGATCATCCACAGCACCCAGATCACCTTGCGGCGCACTTCGATGTCAGGATTGTTCAGTTCGGCGATCAGCGCGTTTGCCACCGACCGCCCCATATCCACCAGGATAATGGCGGCAAAAACCTGCGCCGATTCGTCACCCTCGCGCAGCGCCGTAATCAACGAACGCAGCGCGACCATAGTTTGAATTTTGCCCAACCGCCAGGCCGCTTTCATGCGTTCGCGGGGGTCTTTACTCCCGCACAGAAGCGTTTCCAGAGGCGTCGCCGTATCTTCTGCGCCGGAGGTTTCCGGCCCGTCTTCTACCGGCTCGTGAGCATTCAGGCTTTCATCTTGTAATTTTACGATGCGCTCATCAATAACCAGTTCGCGGATTTCAAATAAGTACGCTGCTGCCCGGTCCCAGACCGATTCATGATCGCCTGCTGCCCCGTCCGGCAGCCCATTGAGTAGGTCATCGGTATCCATAACGTTCATCCTGCCCTTCTCTTCCCGCCTTACGGCGGGCGCTGCTTGTCCTGTGAGAAGTCCCGGAGTCCCGGCCTGACCAAAACCGATCTGTGCGCGAACACCACAACCGGCTGTGAATTGGTAAAAAACGTAAAAGCCATTTTTATCCTAACAGGTTTGGACGCATCGCATCACCCTCATAACAGGGGGGTGTTAGCCGGAATTGTACCAGAGTACCATTAGCGCCGATATTATTCGGGCGGGTAAAGCGCATCCGGCAGGGTGAAGCTGCCGTCCGGCTGTGGCGGAAAATCCACCACCCACACCACTGCGTCCAGGTTAAGCGCCCCGTAGAGATGCGGGAACAGCTCGGCGCTGCCGGTTTCCGGCTGGCCGGACGCCGGGTGAACGGGCGGCTCGAACTTCAGCGGCGCGGCCAGCTTTTCCGTTTCGATGACCAGCAGCGCCAGGTCGGCCAGGCCGCGATAGACGGCATTGGCGACCCGCGTCACCTGTTCCGGGGTGGAACAGTGAATAAAACCCTGCGACTCCAGCGAGTCGGCACGGTATTCGCCGGCAGCGCGGGCGGCTTCCCAGGCGTGGCGGGAAACGATGTGGACGATCAGACTCATGCTTAAAGCCCCTGGAAAAAGTGCTGAGTAGGGAGTGCCGAGTGCCGAGTCAAAAATGCGATGAAGGCTGACTCTGACCGCGCCCGGCGGCGAATCAAAAAGCCCCAGTTGATACACCAGGGCTTTTTTGAGCGGGAGACGAGATTCGAACTCGCGACATCTTCCTTGGCAAGGAAGCATTCTACCGCTGAATTACTCCCGCGAAGATAAAAAGATTATAGCGTTCTCAGGCCAATTGCGCAAGGGGTAAAAATTGGATACGCAGAGCAATCGCTTCACACTGTCATCTTGCGTCACATTAACCCCTATCCCCCCGGCCCCCTTTCCTCCCTGAAGGGACTGCCTTCGGTCGCCGTGTACGGGAAAGGGGGAGTAAGAGTTGTGTTAAGCCCCCTGCTTGAATTCGGCGAGCCGAATGGGGACGTTTGTCCCCTAAGCGCGAGGGGGTTGGGGGTGGGGTCAAAAGGCAAAAGTCTGCTTACTGAGACGACGTATCTTCAAGCGATTGCCCTGCGCCGACCGGGTTTTAACCGGCGCCGCGTTGCAGCACCGCCAGCACGAAACGCGGCAGGCGCAGCATCCGCTTGAAGCGCCAGGGCTGCAAAAACAGCCGGAACAGCCATTCCAGACCGGCGCGCTGCATCCACAGCGGGGCGCGCGGCACAACCCCGGCCAGGAAGTCGAACGCGCCGCCGACGCCCATCGCCATCGCCACCTTCAGCCGGGGCAGGTTGCGGGCAATCCACTTGTCCTGCTCCGGCGCGCCGTAAGCCACGAACAGGATGTCCGCACCGCTTGCGTTCACCCGCTCTACGATGGCATCCTCTTCGTCCGGCGCTGGGCTGCCGCCGTAAATGCCGGCGATGTCCAGCCCCGGAAAACGCGCCTGCAAAACCGCCCCGGCCTGTTCCGCCACGCCGGGCGCGGCCCCCAGCAGGAACAGCCGCCAGCCCAATCGCGCCGCGCGTTCGGCGATTTTCGGCACGCCGTCCGAGCCGGTGACGCGCTCCGGCAGGCGGTGTCCCAGGCGTCGCGCCGCCCACAGCAGGCCCACGCCGTCCGGCACACACAGGTCGGCGCGGTGCAGGATGTTCCAGAAGTTCGGGTCGCGCCGCGCGATCATGGTGAACTCCGGGTTGATGGTGCAGACGTGATGGCACGTCCGGTCGCCCGCTCCGGCAGTCCAGCTTTCGATCCGGTCGAGCCATTCGGGATAGGTGATGCCGTCCACCGGCAGGCCGAGGATGTGGATGCGGCGCGAGAAAATCATCCGGCGCGGCAGTTCATGAACGGCGGGCGGCGTTCCGTCCAGCAGCGACCGCGCCGCCGCCAGTACATGCTCCGGCGTGACCATCCGCATACAGGTGCGGGCAGGGCAGCCTTCGCGCAGGCCGATGCCATGCCCGACGTAGCTGCACGGGCTGCACTCCGGCGCGCTGCGCACGACCCGCGCCGCCCCGTCCGGCGGCCAGGGGCCCCAGGCGGCGGCGTTGCTGGGGCCAAAAACGGCTACGACCGGCACGCCGACTGCCGCCGCCAGGTGCATCACACCGCTGTCCGCGCCGATGAACAGGCGGCACTTTGCCAGCAGCGCCGCCAACTGCGGCAGGGTGGTTTGCCCGCTCAGGTCAAGCGGCTCGTTTCGCATGGCGGCTTTGACCGAAGCCGTATCGTCGTCCGGCCCGCCGACCAGCACGATTTCTGCGCCGTATTCGTCATGCAGCGCGTCCGCCACCGCCGCGAAACCGGCGGCGTCCCAGCGGCGCGCGCGGCTGTATCCGCCGCTGCCGGGATGAATGGCGACGACGAGTGCTGAGTTAAAGAGCGTGGATAACTGCGGGCTGAGGGGGTCGGCGGCCACGACTGCCGGGCGAGGTGTTGAATCCGCGCCCAGCAGACCGACCAGATCAAGCCAGTACTGCGCCTGATGCCGCGCGCCAAAACCGGCGTCCAGCAGGGTATCGGTCAGAAACCAGGCCCTGTCGTTGTCCAATCCAATCCGGCGTTTGGCCCGCGCCGCCAGCGCGATCAGCGCGAACTTGAACGTGCCGAGCCGCAGCGTGAAATGATGAAAATAAACGACCGTATCAAACCGCCCCAGGCCGAACAGCCGCCGCAGGTTGGCCGGTTTCAACAGGGCGGTTGAGCTGTTGAAGGCCTGACGGTCGAGGGTGAAAATGTCGTCCACCAGCGGCAGGCCGCGAACGACCGGCGCGGCGTGGGCGCCGGCGAGCAGCGTGATGTGCGCGTCCGGTCGGGCCTGGCGCAGGGCAGCCAGCGCCGGTGTAGACAGAATCAGGTCGCCGATGTCGGCCAGTTGAACGACCAGCACACGTTCCATAAGATAAACCCTACCCGGCGGCCAGTGCCGCCTCTTCCAGCGCGGCCAGCGCCCGCCGCCCGGCCTCGTCCCAGGTGAAACGTGCCGCCTGAAGATACCCCCGCTCGCGCAGAGAGTCGCGCAGGGCGGCGTCGTCCGACAGCCGCCCCATCGCCCCGGCAATCGCCGCGACATCGAGCGGGTTGATCAGCAGCCCGGCCTGGCCGGCCAGTTCCGGCAGGCTGGAGGTATGGCTGGCGATGACCGGCGCGCCGCTGTGCATGGCCTCGATCACCGGGAAGCCGAAGCCTTCGTACAGCGTGGGGAAAACCAGCGCCAGCGCCCCGGCCAGCAGCGCGCCCCGGTCGGCCTCGTCCACGTAACCAGGCAGAATCACACCGTCCACGCCGTCCACCCACTCCGGGTCGAACAGCCAGCCGCGCGCCCCCGCCAGCACCAGCGCCGCCGGGTCGTCCGGGTGGTTTTCGCGCCACAGCCGGTACGCCTGCACGATGCGGGCGATATTTTTGCGCGGCTGGAGCGTGCCGATAAACAGGAAATAACGCGGCGGCAGGCCGTACCGGGCGCGCATCGGTTCGATGCTGCCGCTCGGCGGTTTGTCCACGCCGGGATACACCACGCGGATTTTATCCGGCGGCGCGCCGTAAAATCGCGCCAGGTCGGCGGCGGTGGCCTGGCTGTCGGCCAGGATGACGGCGGCGCGGCGGGCGCTGTGGCGCGTCGTCCAATCCAGATACAGCCGGTCTTTGAGCGGGTGCGCCTGCGGAAAATAGCGGAAGCCCAGGTCATGAACGGTCACGGCGGCGCGGCCTGGGAATATCAGCGGCAGCGTGTGCGCCGGGACGAACAGCACATCCGGGCGGTCGCGCCCGATTTCGGCGGCCAGCCGTAAATGCGTCCAGGCGCGGCGGAAGGGGATCACCCGCGGCTGCACCCGGTCTGAGGCCGGGAACAAGTCCGGCGGCGGCGTATCGCGGAAGTACAGCGTCAGTTGGTGGCGCGTGTTCAGGCGGATGATCGCGCGGATCAGTTCAATCGCGTAACGTTCGGTGCCGGTCACGCGGGCGACGGTACACCGGCTGGCGTCAATGGCGAGGCGCATTCATCCTCGCCGGATGACCGGCAGCACCCAGACCACCAGCAGCGCCACCGCCGCTGCCGGCCATAAACCGGCGGCCAGATCGAGCAGGCTGCCGGGCAGCAGGCCGAAAGTGACAACCAGCGCCGCCAGCCCGGAAACGGCCAGCAGCAAACCCGGCAGAATCAAGCGGCGGTCAGGCGGGGCGGCCAGGGCAGCCGTCAGGAAAAAAGCCGCGCCCAGGCCGATTAACATCAGCGGCCAGCCGCGCGCCGCCCCCGGCGAACCCGGCACGGCCAGCAGCGCCAGCGCGCCGCCCACGCCGATCAGCGCCAGCGCCAAGAACAGGCTGCCGCGTGACCAGCGCCCGGACGATAACCAGCGCCCGGCCAGGACGATCACCAGTGCGCCGCCCAGCGCCAGCGTCACCAATCCGCCGTCCGGCGGCGACCCGGTGGTGAAGGCGAACGTCAGCCACGCGCCGAGCGCGATCAGAATCAACGCCGGCAGAACCGAAGCCATCTGCCCGCGCCGCAGCACGACCAGCGGCGGCACGGGGAAAAACTGCTCCGGGTGTTCCAGCCGCAGGCGGCGTTCTTCGGCGGCCATCGCTTCGGCTTCCGCCTGGGCGATGCGCGCCTGTTCGGCAGCTTCCTGCTCCGCCAGCATATCACTGAGGGTGGACACCGCCGCCAGCGCCGCTTCGATGTCCAGCCCATCCGCAGCGGCAGACGCGGCTTCGGCGTCCGGTTCTGGCGGCGCGCCGGTGTCATCCGGCGGGGCAAAGCGCAGATCATCGGCGTCGGCGGGTAAATCGGTTTCGGGGGGGAGGTCACGTTGTTCGTCGCTCATAGGGTTGATTGTGGCGCGTTTTGCGGCTGAACGCAAGCGGCGCGAACCCCTTGTATCCATCTATCCATCCCCCGGCTGACGGCCCCCGGCTGACAGGGATTCACCCGTTAAATAAACAGGTCACGCCCGGTCATCTGCCGGTTTTGCCGCCGCCTTAAACGATGCCACAATAGGGGAAAGTTAAAGGCCGCAGACTGCCGGTTACAGGTTGCCGGTTCAAATCACAATCCCTGATGATCCTGAATACTTGAGCTGGCCTTTTGTGGACTTGTGATTTACAGGCGGCATTCAAGCCTGATACGCCGAGATGGCACTATGGACGATCAATCTGCCCCTGAGTTTTTCAGCAGCGACAGCGCCCCGGAAGACGCCGCAGCGGCGGGCGAGGCCGAACGCCGCCGCCTGGCCGACCTGCTGGAAAGCGAAATCATCAGCCCGTTGAATTTGCTGCTGGCGCAGGCCGGCGCTTACGAACAAACCCTGGCCGCCAACCCGCAGGCGCACGTGGCTGTATCGGTGCTGGCGAACCTGACGCGCCAGCTTTTGCAGCAGGCGCGCGACCTGAAGAACAACCTGCGCCCGGCGCTGCTGGAAACGCTGGGACTCGAACCGGCGTTAGAGGCGCTGGCCGCCCAGGTGGCGCGCGCGTCCGGCCTGCCGGTGACGCTGCTGCTGGAACGCCAGCGCGAACGGCTGCCGCTGCCCATCGAACTGGCGCTCTTTCGCGCCGTGCAGGATATGCTCGACCGCGCCGTTCATGGGGGACGCGCGACGCGGGCGGTTATCCGGCTGGAACGCCGCGAACAAACGCTGACGCTGACCCTGGCCGACAACAGCCTGCCTCATACCGACACCGGCGGGCTGCGTGCATCGCTGGCGCGCATCGAGCAGCTTGGCGGTCAGGCCGAAGAACGCGCCGGGCGGGAAGGCAACTTTGAACTGGAAATTCGCTTTTTTTTCGCCCCGGCGGTCGAACTCACCGCCCGCGAGGTGGAAGTCATCCAGCGGCTGGCTGAGGGACTGACCAATAAGGAAATCGCCCGCGCGTTGAAGGTTTCCGCCCGCACCGTCAATTTTCACCTGGACAACATTTACGCCAAGCTGGGCGTCAGCACGCGCACCGAAGCGGCGGTGTACGCGCTGCGCCGGGGCTGGGCGCGGCGTCCCGGTTAAACAGACAGGCATGGCGCTGGTCGTCTGCCCGTTCTGCCCGGTCGCGAGTCCCGCGATAATCAGATTAACGATTGAATTGAGTGTGAAAGGCGCGATCATGGACAATATTCATCCTCAACACGGCACAGACCTGGGGCCGCTGGAGCCGCTCCTGGCCGACCCGGACGTGATGGAAATTTTAGTGAACGGCCACGACCATATTTACGTCGAGCGGCGCGGCAAACTGGAGCGTGTCGAAAGCCACTTCCGCGACGAGGCGCACCTGATGCAGATCATTCAGTACATCGTGGGAATGGTCGGCCAGCGCGCCGACGAATCCAACCCGATTGTGGACGCGCGGCTGGCGGACGCTTCCCGCGTGCATGTGGTCGTGCCGCCCATCGCCCTCACCGGGCCGAGCCTGACCATCCGCAAGCTGTACAACCGCCCCATCACCATCGAAAACCTGATCGAATGGGGAAGCATTTCTGCCGATATGGTCGAATTCCTGCGCGCCTGCGTCCAGGCGCGGGTGAACATGGTGATTTCCGGCGGAACAGGGTCGGGCAAAACGACGCTGATGAACGTGCTGTGCGGTTTCATCCCCGCCGACGAACGGCTGGTCGTGCTACAGCAGGACGCCGAACTGCGCCTGCCGCAGGAACATCAGGTGGTGCTGGAAACGCGCCCGCCCAACCTGGAAGGCCGGGGCGAAGTGACCATGCGGCAGCTTGTGCAGAGCGCCGTCAAGATGCGCCCCGACCGCATCATCATGGGTGAACTGCGCGGCGGCGAGGCGCTGGACATGCTGCAAGCCATGAACACCGGCCACGACGGCTCGATGGTGACGCTGCACGCTTCCAGCCCGCGCGACGCGCTGGCGCGCCTGGAAATGATGGCCCTGATGGGCGGGATGGACATGCCGGTGCGCACCCTGCGCGAACAGATGGCGAGTGCGATCAACCTGATCGTGCAGATTGAGCGGCTTCAGGACGGCGGTCGCCGCCTCGTCAAAGTGACGGAAGTGCTGGGCGCGCACGGCGATGTGATCGCCACCCAGGACATCTTTGAATTTATCGTCACAGGCGTCAAAGAGGGCGGCAAACTGGTCGGTGAGTTCGTCTCCAACGGCCACGTGCCGACTTTCATCCAGCGCATCCAGGCGGCGGGCGTCCGGCTGCCGGCAGCCATGTTCACCCCCACGCGGGATTTCACCCATCCTCTGCCGCCCATCCCCCCCCTGCCGCCGATTCCACCTGTGCCGCCGATTCCACCTGTGCCGCCGCGCCGTTAACGCTGAAAATGCCTGACACAAAGGCGCAAAGAGGCAAAAAACGCAGAGAATCGTGTAGGGGCGAGGCTGTAACCTCGCCCAAACGGGAAAAGACTCAACACAGAGTCGCAAAGGTTCAGAGACTCAGAGAGAAAAAACGCAACGCAAAGACACAAAAAACGCAGAGAATCGTCTGGGGGTGCGCCGATGTGCGCGCCCGGCATTGGCTGGTGCAATGCGCCGGGGCGTGGCTGTAGGGACGCGCATCAGCGCGTCCTTGCTGGTGCAATGCGCCGGGGCGTGGCATAGTAGGGGCAAGGTTTGCCACCGTTTGCACTCGAAAGCCGGATGATTCATGACCGAACGACTCAAATCCTGGATACCCCGACTGGCCGACCAGCGCATCGTCGTGATCGGCGACGTGATGCTGGACGAATACCTGATTGGCCGGGCTACCCGCCTCAGCCGCGAAGCGCCCGTGCCGGTGCTGGAGTTCGAGTCGCGCCAGATCATTCCCGGCGGCGCGGCCAACCCCGCCGCCAACATCGTTGCGCTGGGCAGCACAGCGGTGCAGGTCGGCGTCATCGGCTCGGATACCGCCGGGACGACGCTGCGCCAGGTGCTTCAGGCGCGCGGCATTGATACCAATTCGCTGGTGGTAGACTCCGGCAGGCCGACGACCGTCAAAACGCGCATCATGGCGCAGATGGGGCTGCGTTTCCCGCAGCAGGTGGCGCGGCTGGATACACTCTCGCGGGAGCCGGCCGGCGCGGCGGTCGAGCGCCAGGTGCGCGCCGTGATTGACCGGCAGATTCAGGGCGTGAACGCCGTCCTCCTGTCCGATTATCATGTTGGGCTGCTGACGCCTTCGCTGGTTTCTACGGTGCGGAAGTTGTGCGCCGGGACGCTGTTAACCGCCGACGCGCAGGGCAATCTGGACAAATACGCCGGCTTCGCGCTGGTGAAGTGCAACGCCGACGACGCCCGCGATTATCTGCGGCGCGACCTGCGCGCGGACACCGATTTTGCCGATGCCGCGCTGGAACTGTGCCGCGCGCTGCGGCTGGCGGGCGGCATGGTCATCACGCGCGGGTCGGCAGGTGCGACGGTGGCGACCCCGGACGGCAGCGCCGCTCACTGCCCCGCGCCTGCCGTGAGCGACGTATACGATGTGGTCGGCGCGGGCGATACGGCCATCGCCGTCATGACGCTGGCGATCAGCGCCGGTGCCAGCTACCCGGACGCTGTGACCCTGGCGAACTATGCCAGCGGCCTGGTGGTGCGCCGCGTGGGCAACTACACCCCCAGTCCCGACGAGCTGGCCTGGGCGATTGACACCTGGGGTTAAACGATGCGGTGTATAATCAAAATAAATACACGGTACACGGGAGAACAGTCAATGGCCGCTGAACGTGTCGGCGATATGACCCTGAATGAACTTCATGACCTGATTGAAGCGGTAGTGACGCGCCGCCTGCTCGCCATGCAAAGTCCCCAAACCACGCGCTCGGTGAAGGAAATCAACGAATCGATCCGGCGCAATCGCCGCCCACCGCGTCCGGGAACGCCCTCAACGCTCGAACTCCTGCGCGAGGATCGTGACCGGTGATAGATTATGTCGTAGACGCCAGTGTGACCGCCCAGTATATCGTTCCCGACCAACTCACCGCATACGCCGACGCTTTGTTTGCCCAACTTGGCGATACGCTAAAGCTGCACATTCCAGAGTTTGGGCTGCTGGAATGTGCGAATGTCATCTGGAAACAAGTGCGTTATGGCAACTTAACAACCAATGAAGCGGAAACGCTGGTTGTTGACCTGGCGGCACTGCCCTTGATTATTGTGTCATCGTCTGCGCTGCTTAAACGCAGCCTGCAAATTGGTCTGTCTAACCAACTGGCCGTTTACGATTCCGCTTACATTGCGCTGGCCGAGATGCTGGGCTGCCCACTGATTACGGCAGACAGTAAACAAGGAACAGCGGCAAAGTCTGTTGGCGTTCAGTTGAAGCCCTTGACCGATTTCGCCCCCTAAGCCCCATTCAGCGTCTCGCGTTTGACGTGCGGTTTGATCTCCACTTCGTCCAGCGCGTCCATCAGAAGGTTAAATTCCGGTATCGTGAGCTGCTGCTTGGCATCGCTCATGGCGACCGGCGGGTTGGGATGCACTTCCACCATCAGGCCGTCCGCGCCGCTGGCCTTCGCCACCCGCGCCAGCGGAATCGCAATGTCGCGCCGCCCGGCGCTGTGCGAGATGTCCACGATCACCGGCAGATGCGTTTCCAGCTTTAACACCGCCACGCCGCCGATGTCCAGCGTATTGCGCGTCCAGCGTTCAAAGGTGCGGATGCCGCGCTCGATCAGGATCACGTTCGGGTTGCCGCTGCTGACGATGTATTCCGCCGCGTACATAAATTCTTCCAGCGTAGCGGACAGGCCGCGTTTGAGGATGACCGGCTGTTTGACCTTGCCCATCGCCTTCAGCAGAAAGCTGTTCTGCATGTTGCGCGCGCCCACCCAGAAGATGTCCACGTAGTCCGACATCATCTCGATCTGGCTTTTGTCCATGATCTCGCTGGTGATGAACATGCCGTATTTGTTGGCAACCTGCCGGGCGATCTTCAGCCCCTCTTCGCCCAACCCCTGAAAATCGTAAGGCGAGGTGCGTGGTTTGTAGGCCATGCCGCGCAGGATTTTGATACCCCGCCGCGCCAGCGCCGCCGCTGTGATGTCCATCTGCTCGTAACTTTCGACCGCGCACGGCCCGGTGATGACCTGAAAAAGGCTGTTGCCGATCTGCGTTTTGCCGTCCGGAAGGGTGACGATGGTGCGGTCGTCGGGCGTTTTGCGCTGGACGAGGATTTTGGCGCGGGCTTCGCGTTCTTCCAGCGCCATCGAAGCGCGGAAGATTTCCCGGAACAACGCCTTGATCGTTTCGTTGCTGAACGGCCCCTGGTTGTGCTGCTCCAGCATTTGCAGCATGAAGGCTTCCCGCTGCGGGTCATAGAAGGATGTGCCTAACTGCGCCTGCACCTTGCCGATGGCCGATACCAGGCGCGCCCGCTGGTTCAGCAGGTCGAGGATTTGCAGGTTGATTGTATCTACCTGAGCGCGGAGTTCCTGTAAACGATTTTCCGGGGTACTCATAGCCAGCCTCTTGGTGATCGCACGAATGACGCGCCATTATACAGCGCGCCCGGACTATTGCGAAACCGAAAGTTTTAGTAACAACAGGGCAATCGCCTGAAGATGCTTCGTCTCGATAAGCGGGCTTTCGCCTTTTGCCCCCTCCCCCCAACCTCCTGGCGCTCAGGGGACAAACGTCCCCATTCGGCTCACCGAATTCCAGGGCGGGGGCTTCATCGCATCGGCAGCCAGGTCTCCCCCGAATTCAGGGGAGATTGAGAGGGGGTCTGAATGCTTTTGATGCGATTGCCCTGTTAGTAACAACAGCAGATTGAAGGCCGCGCCCCCAGGGTCTATAATCTATCGTTAATATCCGGTACGACCTGAGGAACACCTTGAGCGAAGCACCCATACCAGAAATCGAACCCACCCCGGAATTCAACGCCCGCTGTCTGGCGATCATCCAGGAATGGCAGAGCGGCGATTTACCTTTTCCCGAAGCCAACCAGCGTTTAGCCGCCCTGGAACGAGAAGCCATCAGCACCGGCCACGTGGTCAATCAGGGGCGGGTGGAGCAGCTTCTAGGATACATGAAAGGTTATCGCGGCGACCTGAACGCCGCCATCTATCACTACGAACGCGCCCGTGCGCTCTACAACCTGGCCGGTAATCAGCGGCGCGTCGCCATCTGCGACCTGAACATGGGCGAGGCGTTTCGCTATAAAGGCGACTTCAAACGTGCCCGCCTGCTGTTTGAAAAAGCCTACCAGACCTTTAGAGCCGTCGGCGACCAGGGCAGCGAGGCGATGGCGATTGGCAATAAAGGACAGATGCACCTGAGCATGGGCCAGTTGGATACCGCCCGCGCCGACCTGGAGGAAAGCTGTCGCATCGCCCGCCAGCTTTCTGACAGTGATCTGGACCGCAATGGGCAGTTGTGCGAGGTTCATCAGGCATTGGCGCTGCTGCATCTCAAATCCGGCGATACGGCGGCGGCCTGGCGCGAAGCGCACCAGGCTTACCAGATTGCCGACCAGACAGGGCAGCCGCTCGAACAGGGCTTCGCCAACCGCGCCATCGCCGAGGTGCTGACGGCCATCGGAGACGCGCCGGAAAACGGTTTTTCGTCCGACCCGGACGCTTATTATCAGGCGTCCAGCGAAGCCTTTGCCGAAATCAACGCCGAGGGCGAGATCGCCCGCACCATGTTTGCTCAGGCGATCAGCCTGGCGCGGCGGGGACGCCGCATGACCGCCGCCCGCAAGCTGCAACTGGCGATGAGCATCTTCACCCGGCTGGGCATGGTAGACGACGCCGCCAAAGCCGCCGAAGCGCAGCTCGAAGTGCTGTGACCTGAAACGCGCCGGACGCGCAGCAGCACGTCCCCGCGACCATTGATTTTGAAGCGACTGCCCCGCCGCTTCTGTTAAAGCTTTTTTAATTCCCGCCCTTTAGCGGTATACTCCCCGCCAATTCACCGGACTTCGATACCCGAACACTGAGGACGCTTATGGATGACTCCTCTCGACCGGTTGTGCTGGAAGCGCGCGGCCTGACCAAACGGTTTCCTGGCGTGCTGGCGAACGATCATATCAATCTTCAGCTTCGTAAGGGGCAGGTGCTGGGGCTGCTGGGCGAAAACGGCGCCGGCAAAAGCACGCTGATGAACCTGATCTACGGCCTGTACGCGCCCGACGAAGGCGAAATCCTGGTCAACGGCCAGGTCGCCCACATCCAAGACCCCAACGACGCCATCGCGCTCGGCATCGGCATGGTACACCAGCATTTTCAACTGGTGCCGGTGCTGACCGTGACCGAAAACGTCATGCTGGGTAACGAAGCTGTGCGCGGGCCGTTCCTCGACCGCCGCGCTGCCCAAAAACGCATCCTGGAAATTTCGACCCAGTACGGCCTGGAAGTAGACCCGGACGCCCTGGTGCAGGATTTGCCGGTCGGCGTGCAGCAGCGGGTGGAGATCATCAAGGCGCTGTACCGCAAAGCCGATATTTTGATCCTCGACGAACCCTCGGCGGTGCTGACGCCGCAGGAAACCGAGGGCCTGTTCGACATCATGCGGTCGCTGCTGGCGCGCGGCGTCAGCATCATCTTCATCTCGCACAAGCTCAAAGAAGTGCTGGAAATCTGCGACGAAATCGTCGTGCTGCGGCAGGGGCGCGTGGTCGGCAGCGCCGACCCGAAAACCTCGACCGAAGAATCGCTGGCGGCCATGATGGTCGGGCGCGAGGTGATCTTGCAGGTGGAAAAAGGTCCGCCCCATCTGGGCGAACCGGTCATCACCCTGCACGACCTGTGGGTGCGGGATGACCGCGATCTGCCGGCGCTCAAGGGCGTTTCGCTGGAAGTGCGCGGCGGCGAAATCCTGGGCGTGGCCGGGGTGCAGGGCAACGGCCAGACCGAACTGGTGGAGGCCATCACCGGGCTGCGCAAGGTGGAAAGCGGGCAGATCGTCATCCAGTACCGGGACGTGACCAACGCCCGCCCGCGCCGCGTGACCGAAAGCGGCGTTTCTCACGTGCCGGAAGACCGCCAGAAAAACGGCATGGTCGCCACCTTCCCGATTAAGGATAACCTGGTGCTGCAAACCTACTACATCGGCCCGTTCAGCATCGGCATCCTCGCCAACGAACGCGCCAAAGAGGAAAATGCTCACCGGCTGGTGAAGCAGTACGACGTGCGGACGCCGAGCATCTTCGTTAATATGAGTACGCTTTCCGGCGGAAACCAGCAGAAGGCCATCGTCGCCCGCGAGTTCTCGCGCCAGAGCCGCCTGCTGATCGCCGCCCAGCCCACGCGCGGCCTGGACGTGGGTTCGATTGAATTCATTCATAAACAGATCGTGGCGATGCGCGACGCGGGCATCGCCGTGCTGCTGGTTTCGACCGAACTGGACGAAATCTTCTCGCTGTCCGACCGGATTGCGGTGATGTACGCGGGCAGGATCATTGATATCGTGCCAGCCGGGGAAGCCACCCGCGAGTCTATCGGCCTGCTGATGGCGGGCATCAAACGCGACAAGGAGGAGGCCGTAACGCATGGCTGAAGGCGCTTTACACGGCTCGTTGGCAGCGGCGGCGCGGCGCTGGCAGCGTATTTCACCCCGTCTGGTTCCGCTGCTGGCGGTTTTAACCGCCCTCATCATCAGTATGCTGTTCATGATTTTCATCACCCTGGTGACGACCGGCAGCGTGGACATCGGCAAAGAGCTGAACACCACCGGCACGGCCTACAGCGCCCTGCTGGAAGGCTCGCTGGGCATCGTCATCAACAACACACTTAAGCCGGACGACGTGAGCCAGGCGTTGGTCTACCTACAAACTGGGACGTTCGCCAGCAGCGAACTCAGCCGCGTTTCCCGCGCCGTCTCGGACATCGCCACCAAAAGCGATCTGCCGACGCTGGCGCGTTATGGCGAGGTGCTGGCGCGCTACCCCGACCTGACCGACGAACAGATAGACGAACTGGGGACGGCGCTGCCGGACATCGCCGCCATCGGCGCGGACACGCTGGAAGCCATGAAGCCGCTGGTGGCCGGGCTGGGCGACCTGTCGCCCGGCGACGCGCGCCGGCTGGCCGAGGGTTTCGCCGGGATGGACACGCTCGCGCCGGAAACCCGCGCCGACCTGGAAGCGCAGGTGCCGGCAGCCGCCGGCTATAATGACGCAGACCTGCTGGCTTATATGCAGATCGCGGCGGACACAGGCGCGGTTAAACTGGGGCGGCTGGTCGGGCAGCTTGACGTGCTGGCCGCCGCCGGCCTGACACCTGACTCCCCCGACGCCCAGGATTTGGCCGCCATCGCGGCGCTCGGCGCGGAAGCCGCCCGCGAACAGGCGGCGCTGGCGGCTCAGCTTCAGGCCGCTGGGCTGACCGACCCGGCGGCGCTCACTACCCAGATCAGGCTGGTGAGAAGCCTGTACGAAGTCAAACTGCTGACCGGCCCGGACGTGGGCGCGGCGCTGCGCGACGACCTGGAAAGCGCCCTGCAAAACGCCATCGTCATCCTGCGCCCGAATAACCAGATTCTTTTTAACGCCAGCCGCGCGCCGGTCGGCACGATCACGAACGATAATCAAACGCCCGACGACCCCGACGACGACCGCATGGAGGCGGTCTATCTGCGGCTGGGCGGCAGCGCCCTGGTCTTCCTGCCCTCCAACCTGGAAACCATGATTACCCGCTCCATCCCCTACATCATCGCCGGGCTGGCGGTGGCGCTGGGTTTTAAGGCCGGGCTGTTCAACATCGGCGCGGAGGGGCAGCTTTACGCGGGCGGTACGCTGGCGGCCTGGGTCGGTTTTTCGCCGCTGTTCGCCGGGCTGCCGGGCTGGCTGCATCTGCCGCTGGTCATCATCGCCGGGGTGGTCGGCGGGCTGCTGTGGGGGGCCATACCGGGTTTCCTCAAGGCGTTCACCGGCGCGCACGAAGTCATCAACACCATCATGCTCAACTTCATCGCCATTCTGACGGTCGACTGGCTCATCAAATCCACCAATCCGGTGATTTTGCTGGACCCCACCGCCAGCACGCCGCGCACGCCCTATCTGCTGGACACGGCGCGCCTGCCCGCGCTCAACCAGATTCCGGTGATCTGGTTCATCCTGGCCGGGGCGTTGGTGGCGGGCTGGGGGCTGTGGCTGCGGCGGGCGCCGATTCAGCAGAACGCGCGCGCGGCCATTCGTCCGCTTATCAACGGGCTGCTGGTGACGGCGGGCGGCCTGTTCCTGCTGTGGATCACCGTGCGCGGCAGCCTGCACCTGGGTCTGCTGCTGATGATTTTCGCCGTCTGGTTCACCGACTGGTTCCTGGAGCGCACAACACTCGGCTTTGAACTGCGCACGGTGGGCGCGAACCCGGACGCGGCGCGTTACGCCGGTATGAACGTGCGCATCAATACGATCCTGGCGCTGGCGCTGGGCGGCGGGCTGGCCGGCCTGGCCGGGGGTATCGTCGTCTCCGGCGTGCAGTTCAACATGCAGCCGGGCTTTTTCGCCGGCGTGGGTTTTGACGGAATCGCGGTGGCGCTGCTGGCGCGCAGCAGCCCGCGCAACATGATCCCGGCGGGGCTGCTGTGGGGCGCGCTGCTTTCCGGCGCGGGGCTGATGCAGACGCGCGCCGAAATTTCGGTTGATCTGGTCAAGATCATCCAGGCGCTCATCATCATGTTCATCGCCGCCGACACGATCATTCGTTTCCTGTGGCGCGTGCCGGAGCCGACCCTGGAAGAAAAAGAAAAAGGGCTGCTGGCGGCCAAAGGCTGGGGAGGTTAACCGATGGCGACCGCATCATCCACCTGGACTCCGGTAGAGGCGCGTTCGTGGCGGGATACCCTGAAGATCACCCGCACGGGCATCTTTTCAGTTTTTTTCATCCTCATCGGCCTGTGGATTCTGCTGTCCGCGCCGCAGAACATCGCCGGCGACGCCAGCACCCTGCTGACGTTTGACCGCACCGGGCAGCAGGGCATCAGCGTGCCGACCGTGCCGTTCGCCGTCGTGGTAGCGCTGCTGTACGTGGCCGGGGGTATCGTCGGGCTGCTGTCGACTCCGCGCCTGTCGCGCATCAAATTCATCTGGCTGCTGGTCAACGGCCTGCTGATTATCCCGACCGTGCTGATCATCATCGCCGCCGGGGGGCGCACCAACATCGTCGTCATGCTTCAGGAAAGCCTGCGGCTTGCCACGCCGATTGTGCTGGGCGCGCTGGCCGGCATCTGGTGCGAGCGTTCCGGCGTGGTCAACATCGCCATCGAAGGCATGATGCTGACCGGCGCGGCGCTGGGCTTCGTCAGTTATACGCTGCTGCTGCAAAGCGGCCTGGGGCTGTCCAACGAGTGGGCACAGTTCCTGGCGGTCATCATCGCCGTGTTGTCCGGCGGTTTGATGGCCGTGCTGCACGCCTGGCTTTCGATCACCTTCAAAACCAACCAGATCGTCAGCGGCACGGTGATTAACATCCTGGCAATCGGCCTGACCAGCTACCTGCGGCTGGAAGTGCTGGTCAACGCCGAAGCCGCCCGCGCCACGCTCCAGACGGTGCAGATTCCCCTGCTTAAGGATATTCCCGTTATGGGTGACGTGTTTTTCACCGGCAAGCCGATTTTTTACGGCATGTTCATGCTGCTGCTGGTGACGCACGTGGTCTTGTATTACACGCGCTGGGGGCTGCGAACGCGGGCGGTGGGCGAAAACCCGCACGCCGCCGATACGCTGGGTGTGAACGTGCAGCGCAACCGCTGGATCAACGTCATCATCGGCGGGCTGATCGCCGGGCTGGCCGGGGCGTGGTTCTCGCTGGAAACCAGCGGCGCGTTTGATGACCAGATGACCGCCGGGCGCGGTTTCATTGCCCTGGCGGCCATGATCTTCGGCAAATGGACGCCCATCGGCGCATTCGGCGGCGGGCTGCTGTTCGGCTTTTCAGACGCGCTCGGCCAGCGTTTTCAATTCCTGGGCGTGCCGGTTCCGCCGCAGTTTTTACAGATGGTGCCGTACTTCGTGACGCTGGTCGTGCTGGCCGGTTTGATCGGCAAATCCAGCGCGCCCAAAGCCGACGGCATCCCCTACGAAAAATCGTGAGGTTTCGATGCTGTAAGCCTGCGTCCCGTTAACCTCTGTCCATCCGACAGATTGTCCTCGCCCTCACCCCCTCGTTCCCCCTTTCTCAGCCGCCGCTTCGCGGCCGGGCGAGGAGGAGGAAAGCGCGTTTGTGGGCGTTTTCGCCCCGCTCCCAGTGTCGAAGGCCCGTTCGGCAGAGGGGCCGGGGGTGAGGGCAAAAAGCCGTTTCATCGCCCTGCTGGAGCGGCAAAGGACATAACAGCCTCCAGCAGAGGGGGAGGAAAAACGGTTAATCAATCGTAGGGGCGGCCACGTTGGGCTGCCCCAGGGCGCGCACACAGGCGCGCCGAACGGGGATTCATATCCCCTGAGTGCGAAGGGGATGAAGGCCGAGACTTCATGCGCCGGCCCCGCGACCCATGATCTTGAGTCTTGCCGAAGGCAAAGCGGTTATATACTATTCGCGGGTGATAGCCTGCCGTAAGGCGTCTCGTGTTTGAATGACACCGGACAAAAATGAGTCAAAAGCAGGAGCGAACATGTCCGTTCAGATGCACGATGTAAACCAGACCCTGGCCGAATCCCTGTTGCAAGCGGCTCACTCGATCAAGGGCGAACAGGTGACGCTGCGCCAGATTTTAGAAATTATCGGCGAGCAGGGCTTGATATTCGTCTGCATGTTTTTGTGCATTCCCTTTTTGATTCCGGTGTCCATCCCCGGCGTCAGCACCGTTTTTGGCGCGGCCATCATTCTGTTGAGCATCAGCATCACGCTCAACCGCCTGCCCTGGCTGCCCCGGCAGATCATGAACCGTCCTATCACCACCGAAAAACTGATCCCTACCCTGGAACGCGGCGCGCAGGTCATTGGCCGCCTGGATCGCTGGGTGCGCCCGCGCATGATCCGTTTCACCCAGAGCGCTGCCATGAACCGTTTTAACGGCCTGATGCTGATGTTCGGCGGCGTGCTGCTGATCTTCCCGCTCGGCCTGATCCCGTTTTCCAATACGCTGCCGGCGCTGGCGGTTATCTTCCTGGGGGTGGGCATGTTGCAGCGCGACGGCCTGTTCATCCTGCTCGGTTACGTGATGCTGATCGCCACCGTGTTATACTTCGGCCTGCTGGCCGTCGCTGCCGTGCTGGCCGGCAACGGCATCATGTCGCTGCTTGGGCTGGTCAGACTGCCGCTGTTGTGGTAAATACTGTCGGGGCAGGGTGAAAAAATCCATCCCGGCGGGGTGTCTTGTATGCAGAAACTCAGCAGCCTGACCCTGCCCTGGCCGACCGATTGGGCGGCGCTGTTCGGCGTCGAACGCCCGCTGATCGTGGAAATCGGTTTCGGCTACGGGCAGTTTTTGCTGCATCTGGCGCGCACCTACCCGGACGCCAGCATCATCGGCCTGGAGATCGCCAACCGCTGCCTGTCGCATGTCGAAGCCCAGATCGAACGCCGGGGTTTGACCAATACGCGCGTCATTCATTCGACGGCGGAAACGGCC
This sequence comes from Chloroflexota bacterium, assembly GCA_013388735.1. Taxonomy (GTDB): domain Bacteria; phylum Chloroflexota; class Anaerolineae; order Aggregatilineales; family Phototrophicaceae; genus CFX2. Next base: position 20,582 of record JACAES010000074.1, read on the forward strand.
CTGCACCATCTGTTCCAGCCGGCCAGCATCAGCCAGATTCACATCAACTTCCCCGACCCCTGGTTTAAGAAGCGGCACGGCCACCGCCGCCTGATGCAGCGCGACACGCTGGAAGTGATGGTCAACCGGCTGTCCCCCGGCGGGATGCTGTACCTGGCGACCGACATCCTCGAATATGCCGACATGAGCGCCGAACTGCTGGCGGCCACGCCGGGGCTGGAAAACACGCTGGAAACCCCCTGGGCGGCGGCGCTGCCGGGGCGCGCCCAAACGCGCTACGAAGGCAAAGCCGCGCGGGCGGGGCGGGCGTGTTATTATTTCGCCTGCCGGCGCAACTATCTGCCGCCGCCGTTTGTCGCGCCGGTGAAGGAACTGGATATGCCGCACCTCATCCTGCAAAGCGCCCTGACGCTGGATACGATTTACGACGCCTTCACGCCCGGCCAGTACCAGGCCGACGGCGCGCATATCAGCTTTCTTTACATTTATCGCAGCCGGAACGTGTTACTGTTGGAAGTGTACGTGAAGGAACCAACCATTGACCAGCACGTGGCGTTCCTGCTTTCGGAGCGCGCGCCCAACGAGCTGTCGCTGCGTTTAAGCACGCTGGGACACCCACGCCCCACCCCCGGCCTGCACGCCGCCGCCGGGCTGCTCGGTGAATGGCTGATGCGCTTGCATCCGGGAACGGCGATCATCAAACAGGCAGTGAAGGATTAAGTGGCCGCTCAAACCGTTTCTTCGCGCCGGTCGCGCCTGCGGCTGGCACTGCAAAACCCGCGCTGGCAGCCGGTCATTTATGCCGAAGTCGGCGGGCTGATTCTGCTGGCGTTGACGCTGCTGCCGGGCGGCTTCGACTACCTGCACTTTTTCCACAAGGTCGCGCAGGGCTGCGTGACCTGCGCCTACAACCCGTATTATCTGGAGTGGTTTTTGCGCCCGCTGGGGCTGCTGCCCTGGCGCGCGGCTTATCTGCTGCTGGCGGCGCTGACGATGCTGGGCGGCTGGTGGGCGGCGCGGCGGCTGGGCGGCAGCCCGTTCATCGCGCTGGTTTCGCCGGCTTTCCTGTGGATTCTGTGGCTGGGGCAGATTGACATCGTGCCGGCTTTTGGCCTGGCGCTGGCCTGGTGGAGTACGGAGCGGCAGAAGCCGCTGCTGGCCGGGTTCGGCCTGCTGCTGCTGGCGACCAAACCACAGCTTGGCGCGTTCGCCATCCTGGCGCTGGCGCGGTGGAACGGGCCGAAGGCGCTCATCATCCCGGCCCTCGGCGCGGCGGCCAGCTTTTTAATCTACGGCCTGGACTGGCCGCAGCGATGGCTGGGTTACACGCCGCAGACGGTTTTCGGCGGGGACGCCTGGTTTTATATCGCGCCGATCTGGCTGCTGGCCGGGCTGGTGGGCGTGTTTTTCGTGCGCGGGCGGCGGGAACAGCTTCAGTACATCGTCGCAGCCACGCTGTCCGGCGCGCCGTTCCTGGGGGCGTACTCGTTTTTTGTGCTGACTTTTTTCCCGCTGCGCCGGTGGGAGATCGCCGCCGCCTATCTGCCCTTCGCGCTGATGGGGCTGACCGGCAGCCAGTGGTGGCTGGGGCTGCTGCTGGCGCAGCCGCTGCTGGTGATGGCGCGTCTACTGTGGGAAAACGGCCAGGTGCCGGCTTTCCTCGCACATCTCCGACCTGCCCCATAAGCCGTCTGAACCGCTGTTGAACGACATCTTCAGGGGCGCGGGGTTCGGTGGAGAGTATTAGCATCGGCTGTGGGTAGTGTGCGCTACCCATCCACCACGCCCCACAGCCGGACGGTGCCGTCCGTGCCGCCGGACGCCAGCAGCGTGCCATCGGGACTGAAGGCGAGACTTGTAATTGCTCCTTTAGGAACCTCAAGCATGATCAATTCCTCTCCAGTTTCGACATCATAAATTTTGATCATGCCAGCATTTGTAACTGAAGGTCCTCCATCGGAGCGCCGAATTGATTTGAAATAACCGACAGCGAGAAGAGATTCATCAGGGTTAAGAGCCACTTGTGTTATTGACTCGCCTTCATTAATAACGACTAGATTACGAACTACGGCATCAGTAGCAGATGTTGAATCTAGGAGTTCCACACCTTGTTCACTGATGCAAAATAAGACCTGCATTTTAGTCTCGAACAGTAGATCACCATATGTTGCGTTACATCCTGAATATGTTTCAGTCAGTTCATGTGTTCGTGTGTTCCCCACATACACTTGACCAGTTCCCGAAGCGAGGTCAACTGTGGAGAAAAATACGACTTCTCCGCTTTCGTTAAAAGTCATTCCACGACCATAAACATCAGCAGAATTGGGGGGTAAGGAAGCAACCTCCTCACCTGACACCAAATCGAAAAGTTGAAATGCATACTCCCTCTCAGCGACGATCTCAGAAACACCGAAAGTCGCTCCTAGATAAGCATTATCTGGACTGATGGCAATATCGTTTACGACATCAACACTGGTATGGATTGTCGAAATCTGCTCCCATTGTGAGGTGTTATAGACGATTATTTCGCCCTGCCCCGTGCCAAGTGCAAAGCGAGAACCATCAGGGCTGAACGTAAAGGCTGTCGCCTTTGCAAATTGGTCAGAGGGGATTTCGTTGAGAGTGTTTTCGTCTAGTGGAACAATATCGCCAGCAAGTCCCTCAAAGCGGTTTAGCCGTATGATAAAAAGGTCGCCGCTAGCGGGTTGAAATGTCAAGTCACGTATGATGGTTTCTTCATACGTTCGGCTTTGAACTTCACTCAGTTCCTGTGCATTTTCAGTCGTGATTCGCTCACGCTCAGTTTGAGGGTAAACGAACGATAGACTGAATAGGAAGACAAGCCAAGCAAATCTCATGAATTATTCTCCGACAATCATCGGAAGATCGGTAGCAGCGTAGTTTCTGGACGGGTTCATAATCGTTGTAGTGATTTGATTCTGCTGATTCAAAGCCGATGGATTATGTTGAAGTCCATTCGATGCAACCCAGACAAGACGGTTTTCCTGATCCACGACTAACAACCAATAGGTTGATACACCATCCGATAGAGTTCCACCAGCATCTAACCAGCCATATATCTCTACAGTATTGGGAAATTCAGGATCACTCGTTGATCCAATTTCGGTCACTGACAGCTCTTGCGGCACTGATCGGACACTGTAGCCTGTGCTCGTCTTAGTCGCACTGGTCACGCTCGTCTGCGGGATCACGCCCTCATCCTTATAAAACTGCACCATGCCGCCTGGATAGTTGTAAATCACGGCGTTCCGCAGGAACATCCCGATACGCCGGGTGCTACCCTCAAAAAAGTCCTGCCAGGCATCCCCTTTTGCGCCCTCAAACGCGCCGCGCACCCAATTGAGGAACGAGTCGGCAGTGATTTCAGACCGGCGGGTAAAATCAAAGCCGACATCTTCAGGGGCGCGGGGTTCGGTGGAGAGTATTAGCATCGGCTGTGGGTAGTATGCACTATTCGCCCACCACGCCCCACAGCCGGACGGTGCCGTCCGTGCCGCCGGACGCCAGCAGCGTGCCATCGGGGCTGAAGGCGAGACTTGTGACCCATTCATCATGTCCATTTAAAATAACTAATTCTTTACCCGTTTGTGCGTCCCACAGATAAATTTCGCCGTTCTGTCTATTTCCTAGCGCAATGATGTTTCCATCAGGGCTAAATGTGCCCGTCCATATCATGCCATGAGAATTCTCTATTTGTAGAGTTACTTCTCCATCTACCGTTAACTCAGCTAGACGGTTCGGTTGTAGGCCATCTAAGGATTCAATGCTAATCAAGATCGTACTCTTGTCGGGCGACACTGCAAGTGGCACAATAAAGAAACGGAATTGCGACGGATCTAGGTCTAGTATATTATCAAGTTGAATTTGCTTCAAAAGATCGCCATTTTTCGTATCTCTAAATTCCAGTGTGTATCCTTTTCGGGCGATAACATTTAGTTCACCATCAGCACTTAAGATCGCATATTCGGCAGATGTAGATTCGTCAAATCCAAAACCCTTTTCAAATATTGCTTTCCCTGATTCTGCATTCCATCGTGCTAAACCGCCATTTTGAGCAAATACGGCTACAACTTCGTTTCTGTCTGTGGGAAAAGCAATATCAGCTATCCACCGTACATTAGTTTGGGAAGGGGTGGATAACTCGATCCATTCATTGCTATTCGAAACACTCCACAAGTACAAACCATAATTGATACTCGCCGCGATTCGTTCACCGCTAGGGTTGATGCTCAATTGAGAGCCATTTGTAATAGGAAGCCGCCAAAGCGTTTGTTGTTCGTTTATATCCCAAACGCTAAGGGTTGTACTGGATGTGTAAGCAATTATATTTTGGCCTGAGCTGAAGACTACTTCACCAATTACGGTTTCCTCTTTGGCAATTTCTGTTAGCTCACGAACCTTAGATGCATTGGTTATCGAGATGACTTTAAGCGCTTCAGTCCAAAGTAATTCAAATCGCTTTGCTTGAACACTATCCAAACATAAAAGATAAATGAGCGAGAAGAGGCACAAGACCTTTGAAATCATTACAATACTCCATCTTTAGAATTTTAACTATTCAATTGAAGTCGTTAACGAAAAACTCATGAGCCAGTGAAATTGGCTACAAGTAATCCTAGAATTGTACACAAATCAGCAGGAGAAAACTCCCTTCCGGGGTCTAACGGATTAACATCGAGAATCCGATTGCCCAGGGGCGGGGGATTATCTATAAGATCGTTGGCTTCATTGACATCCATGCCTGACGAAACTACCCACGCTAGACGTTTTCCATCGGACGATATACTGTCTACCAATAGCCATTTGGTCATAGGTGTCCCCCCTTCCCACCAACCATATATTTTTGATTGGAGTGGATCCCGACCGGAAATTGGTGCGGATCCAATGAGTGCATCGCTCACCGTTGGATCTGGGATGAGCCTCAAATTGGGCCATTCTGGATCTCCAATGAAGTTTCTAATTTCAGTTTGAGTTGCTCGAATGACACCATTTTGAATGTAGTGCGTTGACATACCATTTCGATATACGGTAGCATTTCGCATGAACTTACCAATGGTTACCTCAAAGAAATTTTGCCAGTCTGCACCTTTTGTACCTGTAAATGAGTTACGTACCCAATTCATGAATGAATCGGCAACAAGTTCCCTGATTTTGACGTCGTCGCTATCACTGCTTGGAGGCCAATTCTGAACAAAAATGTCCACTCGTGCGCGTAGGCCGTACATGTTGTATGAAGAGTTCCATAATGCAAAATTGGTGCCGAACAGATCGAATAGTAGATAATTATCGGGAGTAAGGTCTGGGTAGGTAGGGTTTAGCTTAGTAAAAATTGCAACTCCATTGTCATTGGAAATAACAGCGTGTTCAAAGTACAGTTGGTCATATATACCTTGAGGAGGCCTCAAGTATTCTGGTCCCAAACCATCACGGGTGTAGTCTGTGACAAGGGAAGTGTTTTGTAACGCTTGTTCTATACTTCCAATGAGAACTGTATCATAGCCTGTCGCACGTGTAAAAGAGTGTCCCAATTCGTGAATGAGGTTATTCGGCGTCATCACCCATTGGCGGTCCGCCCCCGGTTTGCGATAGACCCGGATCGTCGCGCCGGTCGTCAGCGCAACGTTATCCTGTTCCTCGGCGGCGTTCATCAACGTCATCTGCCCCATGATCCGCCGGAACAGGTCAAAGCGGCCCACGCTGCGGCACACCCCCTGCCGGACGATTTCGGCCTCAACCCAGCGTTCAAAGGCCTCGGCGGTCGCCTGTAGACCTAAATGCGCGAAGTGCAGCGAGACTGCTCCCCAGGCGGATGCGCCGCTCTCGGTAGAAAACGTAACGCCGAAAGCAGTTTGTATCGCGGTTTTGTAGTTGTTGAGCGGGGTAGCGATGACCGGGTCGATTTCGGCAGCAGTCGGATTATTCTGAAGGGCGGTTTTGAGCGCGGCGAAGGCGGTATCCAGGTTGTGCTGATATTCGGCTTCTTCAACGCAAGCTGAGCAGAAGGGATTGACGCCTGTGCCAAACAGCTTCAAACCAAGCAAACGCAGTGTCGGTTGTTGACTTTCATATTGGCCGATTCCCAGACCGCTCATCTGCAGGCTTCCTTCCCAGACATAGGGCGGCTCTCCGTTGGGTACCGGGGTAAAGCTCTTGAAATACAAGGATGTGCTTAACCGGCTGGTAGGTGAATGATTGGCATACAGCCTCACCCAACAGCCGTAGGGATCGCAGAATGGGCCGTCTGTGGATGCGCGCAGCTCAATGCGAGTAAGGGTGACTGTCGTGCCAAATGAGCGGCTGATCTCGTTGGCGCTGTCAGGGCCTCCTTCTGGTTGGTAATAACCCATCCATCCGACGGTTTTTTCCCAGGTGGATTTCCGGACGGGTGTCTATCGGTTGGGTGGAGCGACAAACTCGCCGTTACATTTGGTGAAATCAAACGCATGGCACCAGCCGGCCATCGTGTCTGCCTCCTCAGGTGGTTGTTATTTTATAAGTACCATAAAGGAGGCAGAAGAACAACTGGACAGGTTTTTTACGAAGGTATTTCGTTGGGTAATCGCCGGTTGGGCAGGGGTATTTACAGCACTTCGAGCTGCGCTTCGGCGGCTTTGGCGGCGTCGGCTGTGGGTAGTGTGCGCTATTCGCCCACCACACCCCACAGCCGCACCGTGCCATCATCCAATCAATCCCCCGTCGCCGGGGCGCTGACCGGGGAACCGCCCGGCATCATCATATCGCCGTCGCCCACCGGCAGCACGTCCGGCCACAGGCTCGCGCCGTGTTCGTATACGTCAATGCCGATTTCATCGGCTTTCGGGTTAACACGCAGCCGGCCAATCGCCTTCAGCGCCAGGAACATCACGCCCGCCGTCGCGCCCACCCAGATGATGGTCGCCACCGAGCCAATCGCCTGATTAATAAGCATATCCACGCCGCCGCCCATCAGCAGGCCGCCGACGCCGTTGGTCAGTTCCGGCTGCCCAAACAGGCCGATCGCCAGCGTGCCGAAGATGCCGCACGCGCCATGAACCGCGAACGCGCCCACCGGGTCGTCAATCTTCAGCGACTCGATCAGGTCTACCACCAGGATCACCAGCACCCCCGCCACCAGGCCGATGAGAACCGACGCCCAGGGGACAACAAAAGCGCAGCCGGCCGTGATGCCCACCAGCCCGGCCAGCGAGCCGTTGAGCGTCATGCCCAGGTCCCATTTGCCGCTGCGCGCATAGCTGAAGAACATGGCCGCCACTGCCCCCGCCGAGGCCGCCAGTGTGGTATTAACCGTCACCAGGCCGATCAGTCCGGGGTTGCCGGTGCCGAGCGTCGAGCCGGGGTTGAAGCCGTACCAGCCGAACCACAGCACCATCGTGCCGAGCGTCGCCAGCGCCAGGTTATGCGGGCGCGGCATCTGCCCGAAAACGCGGCCAGGGCGCGGGCCGAGCAGAATTGCGCCCGTCAGCGCCATCACGCCGCCGACCGTATGCACAACGGTGCTGCCGGCGAAATCGTAAAAACCGCGCTGGAACAGCCAGCCGCCGCCCCATACCCAATGCACCACCACCGGGTAGATGACCGCGCCGGCGATCACGCTGTAGATGATGTCTCCGATGAAATCGGTGCGTTCGGCCATCGCGCCAGTGGCGATGGTGCTGGCGGTAGCCGCGAAGGCGAACTGGAAGAAAAACAGCGTGAACACGCTCAAGCCCGTGCCGCCGTAAACCACGCTGCCGTTTTCAAAGCTGATCGCGTTGCTGAGGAAGAAGTTGTCCGTGCCGAACAGACCGCTGCTGTGCGGCGTGCCGAACGCGATGGCGAAGCCGACCGCCCAGAAGGCCAGGCCGGTCAAACCGGCGTCTATGAAGTTTTCCAGCAGGGCGTTAACGACTCCGGTATGACGGATAAAACCGGCTTCCAGCATGGCGAACCCACACTGCATGAAAAAAACCAGGAAACCGGCGATCAGCACCCAGGTCGTATCAATCGAAACCTGCAAGCCGGCGGCAGTCGCTTCCAGCACATCCGACGTAACCGCGTCCTGCGCGCCGACCGACGGCGCGAAGACAGCCAGCACCAGCGCGCCGAACGCAATCGCCAGCAAACGCCGCCACAGCCGATTTTGCTTATTCATCCTTTATCCCTCCCTGAAGATAACAACCTGTTTCGAAGCAGCGCCCGGCAGTTTAGCCCGAAACAATTCGTCATTTTCAGGTCAGGATGAATGAAGTTTTTCAGACGGGCTTTGTCATAATCTGACAGTGAGGTCGCTATACTGGGCGGGATTGGGCGAAATGCTCAGATAACGCCCGCAAAACCCGTCAGAAACGGCTGTGAACTGGACAATTTACCTAATACCTCCCGATTGAGTGGGGGTCAACCGGGAGGTATTGTCGAAAGTCACCAATGCTCACCAGTTGCGATCATGCAAAACCGGGCGCTGTTTGAACCACACATGCGCCCGGTGCATATGGAGCTTGAGCACGGTGGGCGGAATCTCCGGGAGACCGCCCAGGGTTTGTTCGAGTTCCCACAGACGCTCGGCCAGCGTGCGTTTGTTGTGCGCGTCCGCCACCAGCCCGGCAGCCTGCCGCGTGCGAACCCAATCGCCGTCATGCGAAGTGCGACACACGATCAACATCCAGAGATCGTTGTAGGTCAGCGAGACGGTGTTTTCCCAGCGGTCTTTGAGGTCAATGTAAACTTCGCCACCCAACGGCCCCATCAGCGTCTTGGTCGTCATAACTTACTCCCCTGCGGCCTCCAGCAGAATCGCCTGCGATAAGCATAGCGCAGTTAAACGGAATTCTGACGTAATAATCCCCTAAAATGTGTAAATTTTCCAGTGCCTTGTGACGTCTGTCAGGCGAATAATGCCGGATTGACAGCCGGCTTCCGTCCGTTGTACAAGTGGTTTTTATTTTCAGGAGAACAACTATGCTGCCGCTCGCCAAAATCGGCGCGTTTGTGTTGGGCTGGGCGATTGTTGGCTATACACTGCTGTCGGCCATACGGACGTTCGTGCTGCCGCGCGGCGACAACGTGTCGCTGACGCGCTTCGTCTTTCGGCGCATCGCCGCCGTCTTTCGCTGGCGCGCCCACAAGGCCACCACCTACGCCGACCGCGACCGGGTGATGGCGCTGTACGCGCCGATCACGCTGCTGGTGCTGCCGGTGGTCTGGATCGCGCTCGTGCTGCTGGGTTATACGTTCATCTTCTGGGCGGTCGAGGACATCGCCTGGTATCAGGCGTTTAAACTCAGTGGTTCGTCGCTGCTGACGCTGGGCGCGTTCACCATCGATTCGGCGGCGGCCACGCTGCTGGAATTTTCCGAAGCGACCATCGGCTTAGGGCTGGTGGCGCTGCTGATCTCGTACCTGCCGACTATGTACACGGCTTTCTCCCGGCGCGAAATGCTGGTCACGCTGCTGGAAGTGCGCGCCGGGTCGCCGCCGTCGGCCATTACGCTCATCGAGCGCGCGCACCGCATTCGCGGCCTGGATTACCTGAAAGAACTGTGGGTGCAGTGGGAACAGTGGTTCACCGAAATTGACGAAAGCCATACTTCCCTGGGCGCGATCAGCTTCTTCCGGTCGCCGCAGCCAGACCGCTCATGGATTACAGCGGCGGGGACGATACTGGACGCCGCCGCGCTGGTTCATGCGGTCGTGGACATCCCGCGAACGGCGGAGTCGCAGTTGTGCATCCGGGCGGGTTTTCTGGCGCTGCGCCACATCTGCGACTTCTTCCGCATCCCCTACGACCCCGACCCGCGCCCCACCGACCCGATCAGCATCACGCGGCAGGAATTTGACGAAGCCTGTGCAAGACTGGCCGAGGCCGGCGTGCCGCTGCTGGCCGACCGCGACCAGGGCTGGCGCGATTACGCCGGCTGGCGCATCAACTACGATACGGTGCTGCTGGAACTGGCCGAACTGCTGATGGCACCTTACGCGCCCTGGGTTTCCGACCGGGGCGTGCAGCGGCGGCGCGACAGGCAGCGTTAGGCCGCGCCGCGCGTTCTGCCTCAGCCGCGCAGTTCGTCCAGGCGCAGGAAACGCTCGAACAGCCGCGCCCGCCAGATCAGCCGCAGCAGGAAGGCCCACAGCAGCAGCGTCGCGCCGATGACGCCGACTTCCCGCAGGCCCAGCGGCGCGAGGTCGAAGAAGCGCCGCAGCCCCGGCACGAGCAGGATGCCGGCATAAACAGCCGCCAGCAGGACGGCCAGGATGGTTGGTTTCCAATCGCCGCTCAGGTCGTCGCCGCCGCTAAAAAAATGCACCGGCGGCTCGACGAACACGACCAGCAGCAGACCGCCGAACATCAGCAGCGAGGTCAGGACGGTGCGCGAGAGCGCCAGCGCGTCCTGTTCCGCCTGGGCGAAAATCTCGCTGATCGGCAGGCCGTGCAGCGTTTCCAGTGCGATCATATCCTGGGTGCTGCTGACCGGGCCGATGCTGCCGTTGAGCAGCGCGACGTAATACAGCATGTACACGCTAAGGCCGAACAGCGCCAGCGTCGCGGCGGCGGGCAGCACAAAATGCCCCACCGACCGGATCAGCCCCGCCTTACGCTGCGCCGGGCGCGCCCAGGCCGCCAGCGCCAGCGTGGGGATGCCGACGGTGAGCAGCGACAGCAGCGACGAATGAATAGGCGTGAACGGAAAACCCAGCCCGATAACCGCCGCGCCGATCACGATCAGCGCCATGTACGACGCCCGCGCCAGGAACAGCCGCATGATGTCCTGCATCCCGCTGACGATGCGCTGGCCTTCGCGGAAAGCCGGCGGCAGCGCTGCGAACGAATCGTTCAGCAGCACGATGTCGGCCACGCCGCGCGTCGCCTGGCTGCCGCTTTGCATGGCGATGCCGATGTGCGCCTTTTTGAGCGACAGCACGTCGTTTACGCCGTCGCCGATCATGGCGACATAATGCCCGCGCGACCGCAGCGCCTCCACCAGCTTTTCTTTCTGCTGCGGCGTGATGCGCCCGAAGATCGTCGCATCCTCCGCCGCTTTCGCCAGTTCCATCGCGTCCATCGCGTCCAGTTCCGGGCCGGAAATCACGCGGATGTCCCCGGACAGCCCGGCCTGCCGCGCCAGCGCCGCCACCGTATGCGGGTTGTCACCGGAGATGATCTTGAGGCGGATCCCCGCCTCGAAAAACCCCCTGAGCGTTTTATCGGCTTCGGGCCGCAGTTCGTCGCTGAAGCTGATGATACCGAGCGGAATCATCTCCGGCGGAAGCTGCGGTTGGCCGAGCGAGTCATGCAGGGGCGTGACTTCCGGTCGGTAAGTGAACAACAGCACCCGCAGCCCGCCGTCCGCCCATTGGTGGATTTTGTCGCCCAGGTCGGCGTTTTCCCGCACGAACGGGCGCAGCATTTCCGGCGCGCCCAGCACGTATACGCCGCGCAGGTCGTCGCTGTCAAAGGCCAGGGCGCTCCACTTGCGCGCCGACGAAAACGGCACTTCATCCGTCACCGGACGCCGCTGGCCGGGCAGGGCCGCTGCCAGCGCCTCCGAGGTGCGGTTGCCCGCCGACACGCTGGCGGCGAACGCGCCCAGCAGCCGGCGCAGTTCGGCTTCCTCAACGTTCAGCGGGTCAAGCTGGAAAAAGTGGATGCGGTTGGCGGTCAGCGTGCCGGTTTTGTCCAGGCATAATACGTTGACGTTGCTCATGGACTCGACCGCGTTGGACTGCTGGATGAGCGCGCCCCGCCCGGCCATCCGCACTGCGCCCATCGCGTAGGCGATGCTGATCATAAAAAACAGGCCGTTGGGGATGATGCCGACGATCACCGCCGCTATCCGCGCATTGTCTCTGGCCGATGTGCCGGCGATCAACATGCCCATGCCGAACAGGATGCCCAACTGCACCACCAGCAGCACCAGCAGGCGAATGATGAACTCCACGTCGCGCTGGAGCGGCGTTTTAACCTGGCGGAAGGCGCGCGCCCCGGCGGCCAGCCGGTTAGCGACGCTTTCCGCGCCGACGCGCGTCGCCTCGTAAGCCGCGCTGCCATTGACGCAGAACGTGCCGGAATACACCGGGTCGCCGGCCGCTTTCGGGATGAGGTCGGACTCGCCGGTCAGCAAGGACTCGTCCACATCTATTCTGCCTGCGCCCGTCACCGTGCCGTCCACGATGATCTGGTCGCCGGGCCGGACGAGCAGCGTATCACCCAGCACCACTTCGGTCGGGTCGAGGATTTTTTCCTGGCCGTCGCGGAGGACGGTAGCCTTCGGGCGGGTGAGCAGGGCAATCCGGTCGAGCGTGCGTTTGGCGCGCACTTCCTGCACCACGCCGATGACCACGTTCAGCATCACAATGCCGACCGACAGCAGCGCGTCGGTATACAGCCCCAGCGCCACCAGCACCGCGCCGATGCCGAACAGCACCAGATTAATAAACGTCAGCACATTTTCCCGAATAATCCGGCCATATGACCGGCTGGTTTCCAGGCGGACGTCGTTGCCCTGGCCGTTCTGCCGCCGCCGGGCAGCCTCGTTTTCCGAAAGGCCGCGTGGGGCATCCGCCACGTTTTCTATCGCTGCCTGCATAAATTATCCTTCGCACTGAATAGTCGTTATATACAACCGTTCACCACGTTATACGATGCGTGTGTCGCATCGGTTTCGGCGCGCCGCTCATCAGCGTCTCATGGTGGTGTGATCGTCATCTTACACATGGCGGTTAGTCTGGTTACGACGTTCAGCGCCCCGCACGGCGTTGAAACTTTCTCAGTTTAGTTTATACTCGCAGTATAGAATCGCATACTCATGCGACTTTATAAGGAGGAACAATGGTCGAGACAACCACTCTACAGCTCAATCTTGGGCTTTCCGACGAGGCGCGACAGGGAATAGCCGGCATCCTCAAAACGCTGCTGGCCGACGAAATGGTGCTGTACGTCAAACTGCGCAACTACCACTGGAACGTAACCGGCCCGCAGTTCATCGCCCTGCACGAACTGTTCGAGGAGCAGTACGACGCGCTGGCCGAAGTGATTGACGACACCGCCGAACGCATTCGTCAGTACGGCGAGATGACCCCCGGCACACTGGAAGAATTCAAGAAGCTGGCGCGGCTGACGGAACAGCCGGGCGAATACCCCGACTGGCGCACGATGGTCGCCAATCTGGTAGCCGATCACGAGGCGCTTATCCGTTACCTGCGCGACGATACCGACAAAATTGATGACGACTACGACGACATCGCTTCAGAGGACTTTCTGACCGGGCTGCTCCAGCAGCACCAGAAGATGGCGTGGCTGCTGCGGGCGCATCTCGAAGGCGCGTAGGGCAGTCGGTAGTCGAAAGACGAAGCAGCTAACCGGCGACGGTCTCAGCTCTGGTGGACTGGAACGGCATTCGACACATAAGCAATGCAGTCTCATGGGCAAGTGAAAGCCAATGCACAGGATAGACAGTGTGGCTTTAGCCCACTGGCAGCAGGTTGAAGCCCACTGTCTGACACTTGATCGTATCAATTCGAATTCGTTTCTCCATAAGATGCCCGGTATCCTCATGCGACTGCCCTGTGGGGGTGTTTCCGCTTCATAGCTAATCTGCCGCGCCTCGTCTATACTAGCGCCGTTTGCCTGGACATTACGACGTTAGGGACTTCATGACTCTGTTTGTAATTTTCATCTTTGGCGCAGTCGTCATCGGCGCGGGCGCGATGCTGGCCCCGGCCTGGAATACGGCGCAGCCGCGCATCGGGCTGGCGGCGGCGCTGGCATTGGGCCTCATCATGGGCGGCGCGATCTTCTGGGCGGCGCTGTTCGGCTGGAATACGCTGGTCATTGATTATCTGCTGTTCGCCCTGGTGACGACGATCTTCCTGGGCGGCACGCTGTCTTACGGGCAGCGGCGGGCGGAAAAGCTCGGCCTCACCCTGTCGGACACCGAACAGGGCTGGCCCGGCCCGCGTGATCTGCTGTTTTTCGGGCTGGCGGCGCTGGTATTCATCGCGCCGGCGCTGGTGCTGCCGGTGCCGATGGGGACAGACGCGCAGGGTTTTGGCTACCTGGGGCTGATGGCGCGCATGGGCGGCGGCTTCCAGTCGCTCGCGCCCTGGCATCCCGAAATCAGCTATCTCTACTCGCCCGGCTTGCCGCTGCTGATCGCTTACCTCAGCCAGCAGCTCGGCCAGGGGATGCACACCATCCAGTTCGCCCTGGCGGCAGTGCTGGGCGTGCTGCTGGTCTGGCTGGCCTACGACCTGGGATCGGAAATCCGCGACAAACGCCTGGGGCGGGCGATGGCTGTGACCATGCTGGGCGGCCTGGGGCTGTACCTGGCCTACCTGGATTCGCACTTCACGACGCTGCTGGGGCTGGTGTTCGCGCTGGCCTGCATCACCTACGCGCTGCGCTACCAGCGCGACCGCCAGTGGCCGGACGCGGTGGCCGCCGGGCTGATGCTCGGCGCAGTGGTGCTGTCTCACCCGGATACGACCATCATTTTAGGGTTAGGGTACGTTCCCTGGCTGCTGACGATGTGGTTCGGCAAACCGCGCCCCACCCTGCGGACGACGCTCGTCCTGGCGCTGGGTGTGCCGCTGCTGGCTGCGCTGGCGATTTCGCCCTGGTTGTTGAGCATCCGCGACCTGCTCGGCGCAGACATTCAATCGCCGTTCCGGCGCAGCCCCGACTACTGGCGGATGATGATTTTTTATCACGGCGTCTGGGTTGTGCCGGCGGCTGTCGTGGGCGCGGTGGCCGGCCTGCGCGGGCGCAGTCAGGCGGCCATCCTGGCGGTCGGCTGGCTGGCGCTGGCGCTGGATTTCGCCAGCCTGGGGCTGCTGGAGCGGTTCGTCCCCTGGCTGATCGCGCCGGTGCTGCGGTACGATTATCCCTTCAGCATCGCCTGGCACGCGCCGATCATCCCTTACAGCATCCTGGGCGGTATGGGGCTGCTGTGGGCCTGGGATCGCTGGCTTGAACCGCGCCTGGGCGCGCGGCTGCATCGCGGCGCGTATGCCCTGCTGGGCGGCCTGATCGTCATCGGGCTGGCCGCGCTGGTTTTCAATCGGCAGCTTCTCGATTTCAGCAAAGGGCGGCTGGGCATCTACGGCGCGTTTTCGTCCCAGGCGGACGTGCAGGCGATGGAATGGCTGCGCGACAACACGCCGCCGGGCGCGCGCGTGTTAAACTTCCCCGGCACGCTTAAGGATAACTCGCACGAAAGCGACTGGGTGCCGGTTATCAGCGAGCGGGACAGTGTGTACTACCGCTGGCAGCCCTTCTTCCGGGGCAACGAGGCCAGCCTGGCCGAGCAGGAACGGATGCGCGCCTTCTGGCAGAACCCGGCTGACCCGGCTTTGGCCGATCTGCTGCGCGAAGCCGGAATCGGCTACGTGATCGTGCCGCAGATCGTGACCGACCCGGCCAGCATTGAAAGCCAGTTCCGCTGGGGCGAACCGTTCGCGGACGACATTGAGATGTATTCCAGCCTGGCCGACGCGCCCTATCTGCGGCAGGTGTTCGAGGCCGACGGCGCGCTGGTTTACGAAGTGCTGCCGGGCGGATGAGGGCAGGGTAATCGCTTCAAAAGCATTCGGGTCAACCATCACAGACGTGATGGCAATCAGACCCCCTCTAAATCTCCCCCGAATTCGGGGGAGACTTTGCTGCCGGGGTGATTAAGCCCCCTCCTTGAATTTGGCGACCCGAATGGGGACGTTTGTCCCCTGTGGGGAGGGGGTTTGGGGGTGAGGTCAAAAGGCGAAAGCCCACTTATTGAGACGAAGTATTTTCATGTGATTGCCCTGGTATTCGTCCGGGCGCGTTCGCGCAAAAGGCTTTGGTTCGGGTACAATAGGCACACTTGAACGAGTGAAGCTCCATGCCAGACGACAACACCGTACATCCCGACGAGCCGCGCTGGGACGATAACTCCGACGACATCGAAGTGCCGCCTTCGGTGACGTTTATGGAGATCATGCGCCAGGCGGCGGCCAAATCGGCCAAACCCGCTTCAGAGTCCGCCGAGCAGCTTTTCCGGCGGCCTGTCCAGCCCGCGCTGCCGCCTGAACCGGCGACAGCCCCCGCGCTGCCCGAAGCAGCTCGTGCCGCCCCGCCGGCACAGCCCGTCCGCGAAGCCGCCATCGAAGAACAGCGCATCCGGCGCATCAAACGGCGCAAAGCGCGCCGCCGCCGGCAGACGGTCGGCGTCCTGGGCGGGATTTTCCGCACCTTTCTGGTGGTGGTGGTAGCCGCCGGACTGCTGGCGACCATCTTCACCTGGTGGACGCCTTCGGGGTTTTTGACCGATGAAGTTAAGCTGGAACTGAGCATCGCCCAGGCTACCAGCCAGATGACCGTCGTCCCCACCGGCCTGCCCACCCCCAACTGGCTGCGCCGCATCGGCATCGTGTCCGGGCATCGCGGGCCGCAGGTCCCGCCTGACCCCGGCGCAGTCTGCCCGGATGGCCTGACCGAAGCCGAAATTAATTTCGCCGTCGCGCAGCAGGTGGTGCGTTTCCTCAGCGCGCAGGGTTACGCGGTAGACCTGCTGGACGAATTCGACCCCCGGCTGGATAATTATCAGGCGGCGGCGCTGGTGTCCATCCACGCCAACACCTGCCAGGAATGGCCGGGCGAAGTCGTCTCCGGCTTTCTGATCGCAGCGGCGGCGGCGCGGCAGTCCGCCGGCGGCAACGACGAAGCCCTGGTCAACTGCGTGGCGCGTTATTACCAGCAGGCCAGCGGCTTGCAGCGGCGTGAAGGCCTGACGGTAGACATGACCGATTACCACACCTTCCGCGAGATACACCCTTCGACGCCGGCGGCGATCATCGAACTGGGTTTCCTGCTGGCCGACCGGCCCATCCTCACCGGCCAGCAGGAAAAACTGGCGCGCAGCATCACCGACGGCATCCTGTGTTTCCTGGAACCCAACCACCCCCCGCCAACTTACGTACCGGGAGCATGATACGGTGAGCCGAGAACTTGTGATGTATTCACGCTCGATGGGCTGTGCCTTCATCACCACCGCCAAACAGGTCTTGGACGATTACGGCCTGCCCTACCGGGAAATCCTGATTGACCGCGACGAACCGGCCCGCCAGCGCGTATTACAATGGACGGGATTTTTATCCGTCCCGACGCTGGTGATTGCCGACCCCGGCACCGATCTGCCCTATCGTGACCCGCTGCCGCTGCCTGCCGGGGCCAGCCCGCGCGGTGTTCATCGCGGCTCGATGATTACCGAACCCAGCGCCGACCAGCTGGCGGCCTGGCTGGCCGAAAACGGTTTTATCCAGGAATCCGATCTGGAGTGAGGACAGCAGTATGGCTTTCGAAGCAAAAACGGTGGTAGTGGACGGTCTGACGGTCAGTTACTGGGAAGGCGGCCAGGGCAACGGGCGCACGCTGCTGCTGATACACGGCGGTTTGGGGGACGCCAGCCTGCATTGGGGGCCGGTCGCCCCGCTGCTGACCGAGGAGTTTCATATCCTCGCGCCCGACCTGCCGGGTTTTGGCGGCAGCCAGCCGCTTGCCGTGCGGCGGACAAACGCTCTCATGCACTGGCTGACCAGCTTTTTGAACGCCCTGGGGATTGAGCAGGCGGTCGTCGTCGGCAACTCGCTGGGCGGCTTGATCGCCCGGCTGTTCGCCGCCAACAGCCCCCAGCTTGTGCCGGCGGTCATCCT
This sequence comes from Chloroflexota bacterium, assembly GCA_013388735.1. Lineage (GTDB taxonomy): Bacteria > Chloroflexota > Anaerolineae > Aggregatilineales > Phototrophicaceae > CFX2. Next base: position 38,261 of record JACAES010000074.1, read on the forward strand.
GCTCAACGGCGGCGCGGTGCCGGATTTCCCGCCCATGATGCGGCTGTTGGAGCGTGTGCCGGGGCTGTCGCACCTGCTGTTCAGCCAGATCACGCGCGCCTCGCTTAACCCGACCAGCCTGCGCGCCATGCTGCGCGTCGAGAACATCCTGACCGACGACTTCATGCGCGGGGCGCGCGCCGCCGCGCCCGGCTTCTCCCGCCTGCTGCGTATGATCGTCGCCAGCCCGCTGCCGCAGCAGCAGACGCCGCTGGTGCCGACGCTGATTTTGTGGGGTACCAACGATCAGGTGGCAACCCTGGCCGGGGCGGAGAGCATCAAAAACAGCATCCCCGGCGCGGTGCTGACCGAAATCGCCGACTGCGGGCATATGCCGCAGCTCGAAACGCCGGACGTATTCGTGTGGCAGGTGAGCAACTTCCTGCAAAAGCTCAGCCGCCCACAGCGCGACGACCTGCCCGGCGCGGGAATGCTGCCGCCCTACCCTGGATAAAACACCCGCGCACTGTTATAATGCGCGGCGTTGGGAGAGGTAGCGTAGTGGCCTAACGCGCTCGCCTGGAACGCGAGTAGGGGTAACACCCTCGTGGGTTCGAATCCCACCCTCTCCGCAGAGCGTAAAATCTTCACCGGGAGCGCAGCACGCTGCGCTTTTCTGTTGCCCCTGCGAGGTTCGCCTATGGAAATCCCCTGGCAGCGCGTCCTGCCCGTACTGGTTTCGATTGCGATCATCATCCTGGTCGCCATTCTGCGCGAATATTCCAAAACGCTGGCGGCCATCACTGCCACCATGCCCATCAACGTGCCGCTGGCGCTGTGGATTATCTACGCCGCCGAGGGGCAGCCGGCGATGATGTCGTTCACCGAGGCGCTGCTCATCAACATCTGGCCGACGATCATTTTTCTAATTATCGCCTGGCTGGCCGCGCGGGCCGGCTGGGGGCTGCTGCCGATTTTAGTCGCGGGCTACCTGGGCTGGGGCATCAGTCTGGGGCTGATTTTGTTTGTGAGGCAGGTGTTTTATGCTCCGTAATCTTCAACAATCCAGCCGTCGCCAGCGCGTGCTGGTGTTTGTGCTGCTGTTCGGCGGCGGTCTGCTGGCGCTGCTGGCAATCAGCGGGGTTTTGATCCTGGGCGCGCTTAATTCCGCCCCGCGCACCCTGGCTGTGGCGCTGATCGAAGGACTGACCGTGCGCGAATTCGCTGCCCTGCCCGGCGAGGATGGTTATCCGGCTTTTGTGGCCGCCGCGCCGGATGGCACGATTTACACCGCCAGCTACAAAACCGGCGCGATCTACCGCATCACCCCCGACGCCGCCGTGACCGAAATCCCCGGCACGCGGGACGCCATCGGCGCGGCGGCAGGGCTGGCCTACACGCCGGATGGGCGACTGCTGGTGGTTGACCACGTGGACGCCGACATTCGCGCGTCCGGCGGCAGCATCAAACAACTGCTGCCGGACGGCCAGGTGAGCGATTTCGCCGCCATCCCGGACGCGCGCGGTTTCGTGCTGCCGTATGACATCACGCTGGACGGGCAAGGCTGCGTTTATGTCAGCGACCGGGCGCGTGATGAAGTCTGGCGTTTTAACTCCGACGGCGGCGGCGGGCTGGCCTGGTGGTCGTCGCCGGCGCAGACCGGCAGCGGCCAGGGCAGCGAACCCGGCGGGCTGGCCTACGACCCGGCGCGCGATGCGCTGCTGATCGCCGACGGCACGCAGAATATCATCTACCGCGTTTCGACCGCCGACGGCACAACCGAAACGCTCTACCGGCACGGCAGCCCGGCCAACGCGCCCGGCTTCGGCGGCCTGACGGTGACGCCGGACGGCACGATTTACGTGGCCGCACTGGCGACCAACCAGGTTATGCGGCTGGACGGCGATCGGCTGACCGCCATCGCCGGGAACTTTCGCGGCGCCAGCGACGTGACCTACGCCGCGCCGGGACGCCTGTTCGTCACCAACTTCGACCAGCGTTCGCTGGCCTTTACGCTGGAGCGCCCCCGGCTGCCGTTCGCCCTGGACGTGATCGAGCCGCACGCAGCGCAGTAGGGGTACGCCTGCGCGCGCTCGAACCGGAAAAGCCTGACACGGAGACGCAAAGACACAGCGGCGCGGAGGGGAACAGGCGCGCGAGTAAGGGCGCAAGACCGCGCTGCCTCTGCGCTTCTTTTTCCCCTCAACTTCGGCTATACTAACCTTACACGAAGTATTAACGGAGGTGAAGATGTCGAACGCGCCTGGTTCTACCCCGCCCGCGCCCAGCCGCCCCCATATGCCGGAGAGTTACGGCGTGCCGACCGGCAGCGAAGGGCTGCTGCCCTGGAGCTACGTGACCGGACGCATGGCCGCCGCGCGTTATTACTGGATCGGCACCTCACGCCCGGACGGGCGCCCCCATACCATGCCGACCTGGGGCGTCTGGCTAGACGATACGCTGTACTTCGGCGGCAGCCCGGAAACACGCTGGGCGCGCAACCTGGCCGCCAATCCCAGGGTGTCGGTACACTTGGAAAACGCCGAAGAAGTGGTCATCCTGGAAGGTTCTGTCACCAAACTGACCGAAGCCAACGCCGACCCCGCGCTGCTGACGCGGCTGGACGACGCCTATGAAGCCAAGTACAACATGCGGCATGGCACGCCCTTCTGGCGAGTGCG
>JACAES010000119.1 GCA_013388735.1 Chloroflexota bacterium
CGGCCTTGCCGCGCCCGCCGTAAACGATCAGTTCATCGGGCTTTTCGGCCACGTCCGGGTCGAGATTGTTCTGCACCATGCGGTAAGCCGCTTCGATCAGCCAGTTTTTGCAGGTTAGCTGCGTGCCGCGCGGCGCACGAACCGCATGCGGCTTTGCAAATGGTGTATTGGTCATTAAGAATATCCTTTGAACACGCAGGGCGGGTTTAAAAACCCGCCGCTGCTAAACCAACGCCTGCCGCCCGCGCCACCGCGCCGGTTTTGACCAGTTCGCGGACGGCCTCGACGTGCGGGTACATCACCGTATCGGCCTCGATCACCGGCACGCGCGAGCGAATCAGCCGGTATACCGCCGCCGTTCCCTGCCCCAACCGCGCCCCGGCCCCCAGCGTTTCCAGCCGGAAATGGATGCCCTGCGCCGCCGCGAACAGTTCCAGCGCCAGCACGTTTTCGAGATTGCCCGCGATCTCCGCCGCCTGCCGCGCTGCGATTGACCCCATCGAAACGTGGTCTTCCGCGTTGGCGGACGACGGAATCGAGTCCACGCTGGCCGGGTGCGCCAGCACCTTGTTTTCGCTCACCAGCGCCGCCGAGGTGTACTGCACGATCATGAAGCCGCTGTTCAGACCGCCTTCACGGGTCAGGAAAGCCGGCAGCACTCTTTTATTCACCTTCTCGTCTATTAACCTTGCCAGCCGCCGTTCGCTGATGTTGGCGATTTCCGCCAGCGCGATTTTGAGGTAATCCATCACCAGCGCCACCGGCTCGCCATGAAAATTGCCGCCGCTCAATACCGTTGCCCCGTCCGCGTCCACGAAAATCAGCGGGTTGTCGTTGGCGGAGTTCATCTCCACTTCCAGCGTATGCCGCGCCTGAGCGATGGCGTCCCGCGCCGCGCCGTGAACCTGCGGCGTGCAGCGCAGGCTGTACGCATCCTGCACATCCAGCGGGTCGAACGAACGAAGAAAATCCGACCCCTGTAACAACTGCCGCAAAAACGCCGCCGACGCCGCCTGCCCCGGATGCGCCCGCACGGCGTGAATCCGCGCATCGAAGGCCGCCGGCGTGCCGCGCAGGGCTTCCAAGCTCAAGGCCGCCGCGATGTCCGCCGTCGCCGCCAGCATTTCGGCGCGTGCGACCGTCAGCGCGCCCACCGCGCACATGAACGACGTGCCGTTGGTCAGCGCCAGCCCTTCTTTCGCTTCCAGTTCCAGCGGCCCGATTCCCGCCCGCCGCACAGCCTCCATGCTGGGCAGCCGTTCGCCCTGGTAAAACGCTTCGCCCTCGCCGATGAGCGGCAGCGCCATATGCGCCAGCGGCGCGAGATCGCCGGACGCGCCCAGCGACCCCTGTGACGGGATAACCGGGTACACGCCCCGGTTAATCATCGCCACCAGTGTATCAATCACCGCCGGGCGCACGCCGCTGTAACCCTTAACCAGCGTTTGGGCGCGAATGAGCATCATGGCGCGAACAGTAGGCGCATCCACCAGCGGCCCGACGCCGACGGCATGGCTCATGATGATATTGCGCTGTAGCTGCTGCACCTTGTCCAGCGGAATCAGCCGGTCTTTAAAGTCGCCAAAGCCGGTGGTGATGCCGTAGATGATCTCACCCCGCGCCAGAAAATCTTCCACCGCCTGGCGCGAGCGTCTCACTTTTTCGAGCGAGGCCGGGGATACCCGAACGGTGATTTCGGCGGGATGTTCCCATGCGGCGGCGACAGCGGCCACATCGTCAATCGTCAGGCCGTCGCCGTCCAGTTCAATCACGCGCATAATCAAAGCTTCCGAAAAAGACTATTCAGGCGCAGTCTCAGCGCCGCGCCCCCACATTAAATTATACCTTAAATACGGTTTGAACCGCCAAGACGCCCAGGCCGCCAGGAACGAATCAATCCTTGGCGCTTCTGGCGACCTGGCGGTTAATTGTTCAGCCTTACATTTCCAGTTTCGCCCGTTCCTTCAGCGCCGCGTGAACGCGATCTTCCGCCGCCTGCATCCGGGCGCGCAGTTCGGCCAGCACGTTCAGCCACACGTGCGCAGCCACCTTGTCGCGCACGCCTGCCGCGTTGGCGTGGACGTTCAAACTGGCCGCCGTGAAGGCTGCCACGCCCATCGCCGCGCCGGAAGCGGCGTCGGTCACGCTGTTGACGTTGCCCGTCTCGGCCACTTCCGCCAGCAGTTCCAACACATCGGCCACCTGCCGGCACACGTCCAGCGGCACACGCGCCGCGCCGTGCGTCGCCACTTCGACCGCTTCCTCGCGTTCGGCTTTTTCAGCGTCGGTGTCCTTCGGCAGTTTATAGGCGTCCATCACCGCGTCAAACGCCTGCGCGTCCAGTTCGACGGCGCGTTCGAGAGAGGCGCGCAGGTCGTCCGCCCGCGCCGCGATTTCGTGCATCCGCGCTTCCACGTCGGCGTATTTTTTCTTGCCGATGGTCAGCCGCGCCGCCATCGCCGCCAGCCCTGCCGCCATTGCCCCGGCATAAGCCGCCGCCGAGCCGCCGCCGGGCGTGGCCGTCCCCGCCGCCAGCCGCTCCGCGAACGGCGTTTCGCCCTCGTCCTGCCCCATCGCCGCGTACAGCCGCGTTTCCAGCACCTGATCGGGCGCGAACTGATCTAGCTGCAAGTACCACTGCGCGGCATCCACCAGCGCCGCCTGCGGAATCAGCCCCACCAGTTCGGTATGGTGTATCATCACGCCGTAACGCGCGGCCTCCCGGCGCACCAGTTCCACCACACGGGCGACCGGCGTGCATGTGTAGTCGGTCAGGTTCATGCTGACCTGCGCGCGGCCATCCACCAGCAGCCCCAGCGCCTTGACGTAATGCAGCCCGCCGGACGAATGCCGCACCGCAGAAGCGATTTTTTTGGCGATGCTCACGTCGTCGGTGGTCAGGTAGACGTTGAAGGCGATGAGCGGCGCGCGCGCCCCGATGACGGTCGCGCCGGCGCTCCCGACCGACGCCGGGCCAAAATCGGGCGCGCGGTTCGGGTCGGTGGCGATGTTTGCTTTCAGGCCTTCGTACTCGCCGCGCCGGATGGCTTCGAGATTGGCGCGTTCCGGGCGGGTAGCCGCCGCTTCGTACAGGTAAACCGGGATGCCCAGTTCATCGCCCACGCGCGCGCCGAGCCGCCGCGCCAGTTCTACGCACTCATCCATCGTCACGCCGGAAAGCGGCACGAACGGCACGACATCGGTCGCCCCCAAGCGAGGATGTTCGCCCTGATGTTTGTCGAGGTCAATCAACTCGGCGGCTTTTTTGATGCCGGCAAAAGCCGCGTCCACCGCCGCTTCCGGCGGCGCGACCAACGTCACCACCGTGCGGTTGTGGTCGGCGTCGCTGGAACGATCCAGCACCACCACACCGGACACCGATTCAATCGCATTCACAATCGCGTCCACCACGCGGGAGCGGCGGCCTTCGGAAAAGTTGGGGATACATTCAACCAGTTTTTGCGTCATGAAAACACCTTGTAAACAAAAACCGCAGATTTCGATCTGCGGTTAATCGTACCTCATTCTGGCGGCTGCGGGGTATTCCCGTAGAAGCAACCTGATGTAATCGCCCTGAGCAGGCACATCGCTCCACCCCTACGATCATGCTTTACGCTAATCCCCCGTCGGCAGCGGCAGCGGTTCGCGGCTGCCGTTGGTCGAAGGCGGCGGCGTTTCTTCCTCGCGGCGGAACTGGCTCATGTACAGGTCGTAGTACGCGCCGCGCTGCGCCAGCAGTTCGGTATGCGTGCCGCGTTCCACGATCAGACCGTCCTTCAAAACCAACACCTGATCGGCGTTGCGGATGGTGCTGAGACGATGCGCGATCACGAAGCTGGTGCGGCCTTCCAGCAGCTTTTCAAACGCTTTCTGGATCAGCCGCTCGGTGCGCGTGTCCACGCTGGAAGTCGCTTCGTCCAGGATCAGCAAGCGCGGATTCATGAGCGCAACGCGGGCGATGGCGATCAACTGGCGCTGCCCCTGGCTGAGGCCGCTGCCCCGCTCGCCCAGTACGGTCTGGTAGCCCTGCGGTAGCCGTTCGATGAAGGTATCCGCCGACACCAGTTTAGCCGCCGCGATCACTTCTTCGTCGGTCGCATCCAGCCGCCCGTAGCGGATGTTGTTCATCACCGTGTCGGAAAACAAAAAAGTATCCTGAAGCACGATGCCGATCTGCGACCGCAGACTGTCCAGGCGCACATCCCGCACATCCAGGCCATCAATCCGCACCGCGCCGTCGGTCACGTCGTAAAATCGGGGCAGCAGATTGATGATGGTGGTTTTGCCGGCTCCGGTCGGCCCGACGATGGCGACGATCTGTCCCGGCTCGGCGCGCAGGTTCACCCCATGCAGCACCGGCTCGTCCGGTTTGTAGGATGTCCAGACCGCATCAAATTCGACCTGCCCCTGGATGACCGGCATCTCGACCGCGCCGGGTTTGTCCACAATCGTCGGCTCGACATCCATCAGGCCGAAAATACGCTCGCCGCCGGCGATGGCGCTCTGGATGTTCGTCCACAGCACGGCGATCTGCTGAATCGGCTGGCTGAACCGCTGAACGTATTGCAAGAAGGCGATCACCGTTCCCAGTGAGATGATTGTCGTCCCCAGCAGCGGCTCGTCCCGCAGCACCGACAGGCCGCCGACCACCACCACGATAGCCAGCGCCACATAACTCAACGCTTCCAGCATTGGGTTCAGCGCGCTCGTAAAGCTGGCGGCGCGCACGTTGGCGTCGCGGTTAGCGGCATTCACCCGGCGGAACTGGGCGATATTCTCGTCCTCGCGGTTGAAGGCCTGCACCTCGCGCACCCCGGCGATGCTCTCCTGAAGGTCAGCGTTCACGCTGCCCATTTCCCGCCGGCTCAGCCGGAACGCCTTACGCGCCTGCGCGGAGAAATAAAACGTCGCCAGCGCCATAAACGGCACCACCGAAAGGCTTATCAGGGCATACGGCACGTTGGTCTGAAGCATCTCGACCATGATCCAGACGATCAGTAGGGCGCCGCTTAACACCTGCACCAGCGCAAAACTCAACACTTGCTGGATGGTTTCCGAGTCGCTGGTGAAGCGGCTCATGATATTGCCGGCTTCATTTTCGGCATAAAAACCCAGCGGCAGCCGGTTCAGATGGCGGAACACGTCTTTCCGAATCTGCCGGAGCGCGCTCTGGCCGGCCCAGGTCATCATGAAGAACATCAGACCACTGAGTACCGAGCCGATGATAAACACCACCACCAGCGTGCCGACGAGGCCCAGCAGCCCGGCCACCTTCACGGCTGTGTCGGCGTCCGGCGTGATGGCCGGGTCGTACCAGCATACTGAGCCGGGGCGCGCGAACAGATAGCAGTCTACAGCCTGCCCGATCAGGCGCGGACCAAGCACCTGTATCCAGGTCGTGACGATCATCAGCGCCAGCACCAGCGCCAGCGCATACCACCGCCGGCGGAAGTAACGCCAGAAGCGCCCCAGCGTCGCGCCGACGTTTTTCGGCTTGCTGATTTCGCGTTCAAAGATACGGCGTCCGCCGTCAAGTCCACCCATCATGGTCGTTACGAAGCCTCCTGCGCGTCGCCAACTGCTTCGATTTCGGCATCCCCAACCAACTGTGAATGGTAAATCTCGGCATAAATCGGGCTGGTTTCCATCAATTCTTCATGTTTGCCCTGCGCCACCACCCGCCCTTTATCCATGACCAGAATGAGATCGGCATTTAATACCGTGCTGATTCGCTGCGCGATTACGAAGCTGGTGCGGCCCATCATCAGTTTATCCAGCGCCTTCTGGATGCGGTATTCGGTCATCAGGTCTACACTGCTGGTCGAGTCGTCCAGGATCAGCAGGCGCGGATTCAGCAGCAGGGCGCGGGCGATAGCGATACGCTGCTTCTGACCGCCGGAAAGCGTCGTGCCGCGCTCGCCAACCGGCGTTTCGTAACCATCCGGGAAGCTGGTGATGAAGTCGTGCGCCTCGGCGGCCTGCGCCGCTGCCACCACTTCTTCCATCGTCGCTTCGGGTCGTCCGAAAGCGATGTTGTCCCGGATCGTCCCGCTGAACAGATTGGTTTCCTGAAGGACGATGCCGATCTGCGAGCGCAGGCTGTCCAGCGTCACCGACCGCAGGTCGTGGCCGTCAATCAAAACCGCGCCTTCGCTGGCGTCATAAAACCGGGGAATCAGGTTGATGATCGTCGTTTTGCCGCTGCCGGTCGCGCCTAGCAGCGCAATCGTCTGTCCCGGCGCGGCGGTAAAACTCACGTCGTTCAAAACCGGCTCGCTGCTGCCGAAGTAGCGGAAGGTAACGTTTTTAAATTCGACATGCCCTTCAATCGGCGGCAGTGTGATGGCATCAGGCCGGTCGGTCACATCGCTCTTAGCATCCAGGATTTCAAAAATGCGCGAGGCCGACGCCGACGCCTGCGACATCAGCGAAATAATAAAACCCAACTGCCCCAGCGGGAAGAAGACGTAAATCAGGTACAGGCTGAATTTCTGGTATTCGCCCAGGTTGAGCGTGCCGTTCAGAATTTGCTGCCCGCCGAAATACAGGATGGCCGCCTGTCCCAACTGTGCGATCAGAAAGATAATTGGAAACAGGAAAGCGAACGTCCGGCTGACTTTCAAACTCTGCGCCAGCAGATCATCGGCGGCGCGGTCAAAACGTTCCTGCTCATACGGCTCGCGCACGAACGCCTTGACGACCTTGATGCCCGCCAGCGCCTCCTGCAAAACCGTGTTCAGCCTGGAGATTCGGCGCTGCACCTCGACGAAAAGCGGCTGGCTGATCGCCCCAAAGACGATGAACAGCAGCAGCGCCACCGGCAGCGTCGGCAAAATCACCAGCGTCAGTTGCCAGTTGGTCGTCAGCAAGATCACCAGCGTAACCGTCAGCAAGATAAACGCCTGCGCGGCCAGTACCAGACCCTGGGCGATAAACAGCCGCACCTTTTCAACATCATCCGTCGCGCGAATCATCAACTGACCGGTCTGGTTCTGGTCGTGATAGCTGAACGACAGGCGCTGGATTTTCGCAAACAGATCGTTGCGGAAATCGAAGGCCACGCCCTGCGATACTTTCTCGGCCATATACGCCTGCACAAACGAGAACAGGCCGCGCATGGCCGCAAAAGCAGCGATGAAGATGGCAGCATTAATCAGCAGCGTTTCGGCATTGGCCTGGTCAAGCCGAAGCTGTTCCAGCGTTTTGCCGGCCTGCTGCGCCGCCAGGTTTTGCGCGGCTTCAGTCAGCGCCGGCAGCGGCATTTCAATGCTCAGAATAGCATTCGCCACCGTGCCGCCCGTTACTGCGTCAATCATATTCTGGACAAGCTGCGGCACACCAAGCTGCGCGATGGTGGCGATCAGCAGTGCGCCGTAAGCTATCAGCGTGGCGCGGCGCTGCCGGCCCAGGAACCGAATCGCCCGCCCCAGGCTGCGATTGTCCATGCGCGGGCGACCTGCTGCGCGACGATTTTGCATGGCTTGTGCTTGCAAGTTGATTATCCTCTCCCCTGACTTACCGGGCGATACCGGCAGCGAAAGTTCAGTTCAGTCAGCGTCAAAAGTGAAACCCTCCTTCCGACTCTTTCGCCCGCATGGCGCGTTCCAGCGCCTCCACAATCATACGCTGTTCGTCCGGCGGCAGGGCGTTTAACAGCCCGGCTGCCGCTTCGCAGCGTCTCGTCTGCGATTCCCGAATGAGCGATTCGGCTTTTTCGCTCAGGAACAGACGCACAACCCGGCTGTCTGCTCCTTCTTCCTGCGGCCTTCGACGTTCGATCAGGCCCAGCGATTCCATGTTCTGGACGGCTGTCGAGATGGCCGCCGGGGTCAGCCCCATATAATCCGCCAGTTCCTTCTGCGCCATACCGGGCCGGTGCAGCAGAATGTGCAGCGCCTTAAAGTGACTGACCGCCAACTGCCCCGCCAGGTCATCCGGCATCCGGTAGTGCGTCAGCCGGCCCAGCACTTCCAGAACGCGCAAAAAACGACGCGCAAGATCAACTGTTTCGCTGTCCGAACTCATATCCGCATCTATTCGTTTAAACGATCTTCAAACAGGGGATAGTTAATTAATTTGATTAACGTATTCATGTTAGGAGAAACCGCGCGCCCTGTCAAATGAGAAAATCCCGAAAAACGGGTGCGGCGGCCACACATTGTAATTTCTATGCCGAATGTTATGATATTCGCCCAATCGAGGAGCGCCGCCGGAGGGAACAGCATGTCCGAGCCGATGACCATCTTGTGCCTGTCCAGCTACTTTAAGGGGGAAGCTTTTCTGCGAGAAGCCAAACGCCAGGGCTGCCGGGTGCTGCTGCTGACCGCAGAAAAGCTGAAGGACGAAAAGTGGCCGCGCGAGAGTATTGACGAACTGCTGCTGATGCCCGACATGAGCCGCCAGCAGGACATCTTAAACGCCGTCAGCTATCTGTGTCGCGCTCAGGACATACGGCGTATTTTCGCGCTGGACGAATACGACATCGAAACGGTGGCGGCGCTGCGCGAACATCTGCGGCTGCCGGGCGCGGGACAAACACTCACCCGCTTCTTCCGCGACAAGCTGGCGATGCGGATGAAAGCGCACGAAGGCGGTATCGTCGTGCCGCCCTTCACGCCGGTTTTTAACTACGACCGCCTGCGCGAATACATGGGGCGGGTTCCCCCGCTCTGGCTGCTGAAACCGCGCACCGAAGCCGGCGCGATGGGCATCAAAAAAATTCATGAACCGGAAGAACTGTGGCGCTGGCTGGATACCCTGGGCGACCGGCAGTCCCATTTTTTGCTGGAACAGTACATCCCCGGCGATGTCTTTCACGTCGATTCAATCACCTGGGAAGGCGAAGTGATTTTCGCCAGCGCCCAGCAGTACGGCCAGCCGCCGATGAACGTGGCGCACGAAGGCGGCATCTTCACCACGCGCACGCTGTCCCCGGAGTCCGATGAAGCCCAGGCGCTTTACACGCTCAACCGGCAGGTCGTCCAGACGCTCGGCCTGCCGTTCGGCGTGACCCATGCCGAATATATCCGCAGCCATGCTGAGGGGCGTTACTACTTCCTGGAGATCGCGGCGCGGGTGGGCGGCGCGCACATTGCCGATCTGATCGAAGCCGCCACGGGGCTGAACCTGTGGGCCGAATGGGCGCGGCTGGAAATCGCTCATGCGCGCGGCCAGGTCTACCACCTGCCCCAACACCGGCGCAGCTATGGCGGGCTGCTGGTATCGCTGGCGCGCCAGGAATACCCGGATATGTCGGCCTACGCAGACCCGGAAGTTGTATGGCGAATTGACAAAAAACAGCACGCCGGGCTGATCGTGGTTTCCGACGACGAAGCGCGCATCATGACTTTGCTGCATGACTATACGCAGCGTTTCATCGGCGACTTCATGGCCGTGCAGCCGCCCAAAGACCGGCCTACCAACTAATATCCGTTAAAATTCAGTTACAATTCACCCCGGCTGGATTGATTTCCAGCCGCTTTGATATAGGCTAAAAGCAGAAGACAAACAACGGACACGCCTGCAGCGATGCCGCTATTCACACCTAACTACCCGTTCTACGAAACCGGCTATCCGGCGCTGCTTTCCACGCCGGAGCGCACCGACGCGCTGCCCCACTATACCGGGCGCGGCGTAGTGATGGCCTTTATCGATTCCGGCTTTTACCCGCATCCTGACCTGGAAGGCCGCATCCTGGTTCATGCCGATGCTTCGACTAATCACGTCATCGAACAAAAGACGGACTTCACCGTCAATGATCTGAGCTGGCACGGGCAGATGACCAGCGTCATCGCCGCCGGTGACGGACGCGCTTCCGGCGGCAGATACCGGGGCATCGCCTCCGGCGCCCGGCTCGTCCTGGTTAAAGTCAGCACACCCAGAGGCCAGATCAAAGAACGCGACATCCTGCGCGGCCTGCGCTGGCTGCTGGACACCCACCGCCGTTTTCAGGTGCGGGTGGTCAATATTTCGGTCGGCGGCGATTTCGCCAGCGCCGACCCCGACCACCCGCTTCACCGCGCCGTCTGTAAGCTGGTCGAGGCCGGCGTTTGCGTGGTGATCGCCGCCGGAAACCGTGGCGCGGACTATCTGCTGCCCCCGGCCAGCGCCGCCGATGCCATCACGGTCGGCGGCATCAACGATCACAACTCGCGGGACATCGCGCTTTGGACGCCCTACCATCATAACTACGGGCGGGTTTATGATGGCAGCCGCAAGCCGGACATTCTGGCTCCGGCCAACTGGATCGCCTCGCCCATTCTGCCCGACTCACCCATTGCGCGGGAGGCGCGCTGGCTGGCCCCCCTGCTCGAAACCTCGGACGAAGCCCGCGTGCTGCACCTGCTCAAGCGCGGCTACCACGATCTCGGCCTGCCGCGTGACGCCGTTCTGAACGCCGACGAAACCACTTTTGCGCTGCTTCAACAGCGCATTCACGCGCATAAGGTCATAGATGCGTTTCACCAGCACGTGGACGGCACATCGGTCGCCGCCCCGATTGTCGCTTCGATCATCGCCCAAATGCTGGAAGCCCACCCAGGTTTGACGCCGCGCCAGATTCGCGCTATTCTGACCGAAACCGCCAGACGGCTGCCCGGTGTGCCCCCCGAAAAGCAGGGGAGCGGCGTCATCAACGCCGCCGCCGCAGTGATGATGGCAGCCCGCCTATTGTGAGCAAAAAACATGAAACGAGAATATCACCGTTGGCACAGCCCGGCGCTTAACCGGGATATGGAGATGCTGGTTTTTGGACACGCCGGAGCGCGTGTCCTCGTTTTTCCCACCTCGCGTGGCAAATTCTACGAGTGGGAAGACCGGGGCATGATAGCGGCGCTGCGTCCACAGCTTGAAAACGGCCACCTGCATATCTTCTGCATAGACAGCATTGACTCCGAAAGCTGGTACAACTGGTGGGCGCACCCTGGCGGACGGGCATACCGTCATGCTCAGTATGACGGCTGCCTGTACAACGAAGTGCTGCCCTTCATGTTGGAGCGAAACGATAATCCTTACCTCATCACCATGGGCGCAAGTTTCGGCGCATACCATGCCATGACTTTCGGCCTCAAACACCCCGATGCAGTTAATCGCATCCTGGCCTTCAGCGGCCTGTACGATATTCGCGGTTTCACCGGCGGTTACAGCGACGATTACGTGTTCTTCAATAACCCGATGCAGTTCATCGCCGCCGAGTATGACCACCAGCGCCTGTCGCTGATGCGCCGGCAGGACATCATCATGGCGACCGGGCGGGAAGACCGGCTCATCCAGCAGGCGCGGGATTTTTCCGCCCTGTTGTGGAACAAGGGCATCGGCAACGCGCTGCGCGAATGGGACGGCTGGGCGCATGACTGGCCCTTCTGGCAGCAGATGATGCTGCTGTACATCAGCGGCCACGACTGAACCAAAGCATTTTTGAACGCCGCTGTATATAATCGTCCAGCTTTTGTGATTATCGTTTGTTCTGGAGAGTAATATGGCGAAGAAGGCTCAGGAACCGCTGCGAGTTGGGTTATTTGTCGGTCGGGAATGGTCATGGCCGCCGGCCTTCATCGAAGAAGTCAACCGGCGTCAGGACGGCGTTGTCGCCGAGTATGTCAAAATCGGCGGCACGATGATGGACGACCCCTGCCCCTACCGCGTCATCATTGATCGCATTTCCCACGAAGTCCCCTACTATCGTTCGTACCTTAAAAACGCCGTGCTTCAGGGCGTTAAGGTCATCAACGACCCCTTTATGTGGTCGGCGGACGACAAGTTTTTCGACGCCTCGCTGGCAACCAAACTCGGTGTCGTCTCGCCCAAAACCCTCGTCCTGCCCAATAAGGATTATGTTCCCGGCATCATCCATGACGAAAGCCTGCGTAATCTCAAATATCCGCTCGACTGGAACTACCTCGTCGAGCAGATCGGCGGGATGCCCTGCGTCCTCAAGGACGCGCACGGCGGCGGCTGGAAAGAAGTCTACATCGTCTATTCGATTGCCGAACTGATCTGGCGCTACAACCAGAGCGGCCTGCGAACAATGATTTTGCAGGAGTACATTCAGTGGGATAACTATGCGCGCTGCTACTGCCTGGGCGGGTCGGACGTGCACGTGATGAAGTACAAACCCGGCAAGGACGGCCAGGGGCATTACCACGATGACCACGATTTTCCGCCCGAACTGTACGACCGGCTGGTGCGCGACTCGACCACGCTCTGCCAGGCGGTCGGTTACGACATGAATGCCGTCGAGTTCGCCATCAAGGACGGCGTGCCTTACGTGATCGAATATATGAACCCGGCGCCGGACATGGACGTGAATTCGCTGGGGCGCAAAAACTTCGACTGGATGGTCACGCATATGGCCGACATGGCTGTCCGGCTGGCGAAGTCGAACGAACGCACGATTGATCGTTACGTGTGGGCCAGGCTGTTGAAAGGCAAAAAATCCGCCGGGTCGAGCCGAGGCGCAAAATGATGTCCATGCTGCTCCAGGAAGCCATTGACACCTATCATGACACCCTGACCGAACAACTGGCGCTGGAAACCAGCCATGCGCTTTTCAGCCGCCTCAGGCCGCTCAGCCTGTATTTTGGCGACCGGCCCATCTGCACCGTCCTGCGCCCGCATTTTTATTTTCTGGAGCAGTGGCAGTATCTTCAACGGGAAACCGAAATTCTGCTCGGCGCGTTCGCTGCCGCACACCAGGCCTGCGCCGCCGATGCGGGGCTGCGCGCCCGGCTTGATCTCGAACCCTACGAAGAACAGCTTTTTAATGTGGACATCGGCACAGCCGTCCCCTGGACAACCTCGCGCTTTGACTCGTTTTTCCTGCCGCACGAAAATCGCTTGCAGTTCGTCGAATACAACGCCGAAACCCCTGCCGGCATGGGTTATGAAGACGTCCTGGCCGAACTGTTTATGGAACTGGAACCCATGAAACAGTTCGCAAAAACCTACGCCATCCAGACTATGCCCATGCAGGGGCGGCTGCTGGCGGCGCTCATGCGCGGCTACCGCGATTGGGGCGGCCAGGGCATCCCACAGATCGCCATCGTGGACTGGGGGCATGTGCCGACTCTCAACGAACATGCCATCATTCGCACCTTCTTCGAGGAAAACGGCCTGCGTGTCATCCTGGCCGACCCGCGCGGGCTGGAATATCGCGGTGGGCATCTGTGGGCGGGACAGTTCCGCATTGACCTGATTTACAAGCGCGTCCTGTGCAGCGAGCTGATTCACCACATGGGCATTCGTAACCCCATCGTGCGGGCGGTGCAGGATCATGCCGTGTATATGACCAACTCCTTCAGCGCCAAGCTGATGGCGAAAAAGAACAGCCTGGCTTTTTTGAGCGATGAGCAGAACGCGCATCTGTTTACCGAAGACCAGCGCGCCGCCATCGCCGCGCACATCCCCTGGACGCGCCGCATCGAGGAGCGCAGCACCACCTATCGCGGCCAGAAGATTGACCTGCTGCCCTTCCTGGCGCAAAACCGCGAACAGTTTGTCCTCAAACCAAACGACGAATACGGCGGGACGGGCGTGGTGCTGGGCTGGGAAGCCAGCAGCGAAACCTGGAACGCCACGCTGCAAAAGGCGCTGACCACGCCGCACGTCGCTCAGGAGCGAGTCGAGCCGATTTACCGCGATTTCCCGGCCATCATCAACGGCCATCTCGACATCAGCCCGCGTTTCATTGACGCCAACCCTTACGTGTTTTACGGCCACACCGTACACGGCTGCCTCACGCGGCTGTCGTCGGTGGCGCTGCTCAACGTGACCGCCGGCGGCGGCTCGGTCGTGCCGACTTTCCTGCTGCAAAAACGGTCATGACGTTCTCGCACGAGACCTTCCTCAGCCCTTTTAGCTGGCGCTACGGCTCGGCGGACATGCGGCGGCTGTGGTCAGAGGCGCACAAACGGCGGCTGTGGCGGCGCATCTGGGTGGCGCTGGCCGAAGCGCAGCAGGCCGCCGGTCTGGTGACGGCGGCGCAGGCCGCCGATTTACGGGCGCGCCAGGACGACATCAACCTGGAGCGTTCGCTGGAAATCGAAGCCGACATTCACCACGACCTGATGGCCGAAATTCGCTGTTATGCGGAACAGTGTCCGGTCGGCGGCAGCATCATCCACCTGGGCGCGACCAGCGCGGATATCGAAGATAATGCCGACGCGCTGCGCCTGCGCGACGGGCTGAATCTGCTGCTCGACCGGCTGCGCACGCTGCTGCTCACCCTGGCCGACCGCATCGAGCGCGAGGCCGACCATGTGTGTATGGCTTTCACGCACTTGCAGCCGGCAGAGCCGACCACCATCGGCTACCGGCTGGCCGGTTATGCCCAGGATTTGCTGGCCGACTATGAAAACCTGCGGCGCGCGCGGGGGCAGATTCGCGGCAAGGGGCTGAAAGGCGCGGTTGGGACACGAGCCTCTTATACGCAACTGCTGGCCGGTATAACCATGACGCCCGCCGAACTGGAATCCCGCGTGATGGCCGCTTTAGACCTGCCGGCTTTCCCCATCGCCGCGCAGACCTACCCGCGCCGGCAGGACTGGGACGTGCTGAACGCCCTGGCCGGCCCGGCCATGACGCTCTACCGCTTCGCCTTCGACCTGCGCTTTTTGCAGTCACCGCCGCTGGGCGAGTGGGCCGAACCGTTCGGCGCAGCGCAGGTGGGTTCGTCGGCCATGCCCTTCAAACGCAATCCCATCCATGCCGAAAACCTGGACAGCCTGGCGCGTTTTCTGGCCGCCCTGCCCCGCGCCGCCTGGGACAATGCTGCTCACAGCCTGCTGGAACGCACGCTGGACGACTCCGCTAACCGGCGGCTGATTCTGCCGGAAGCGTTTCTGGCTGCCGACGAATTATTCTTGCGGGCGCAGCGCATCATCGCCGGTTTACGAATTGACGAAACCGCCGTCCGCCGCAGCCTGGATACCTACGGCGTGTTCGCCGCCACCGAACGCCTGCTGATGGAAACCGTCCGCCGGGGAGGCAGCCGCCAGGAACTTCACGAGATCATCCGGCGGCACAGCCTGGCCGCCTGGGAAGCCATTCGGCAGGGACAGCCGAATCCACTGGCCGACCGCTTAAGTGCGGACGACGCGATCACCCGTTTTGTGCCAACCGAGGAAATACGAACGCTGCTGCACGCCGAAACCTATACCGGCGACGCGCCCATGCGCGCCCGCACTCTGGCGGAACAGATACGCGCGGCGCTCAACCCTTGATGCCGGACATCGCCACGCCTTCGATGAAATATCGCTGGAGCATCACGAACAGCGCCAGCATCGGCACCGTCGCCAGGAACGACCCTATCATCAACAGATTCCAGGGCGTGTTGCGTTCGCCTTGCAGTAGGCTGATGCCGATGGTGACAACCCGCGTATCAGGCGTGTTGGCGGCCACCAGCGGGAACAAAAAATCGTTCCAGGCTGCCTGAACGGTGATGACGGCGAAAGCCGCCAGCGCCGGCCCGGACAGCGGCAGTGTAATATGTCGCAGGATTTGCAGCGGATTCGCGCCGTCAATCATGGCCGACTCTTCCAGCTCCAGCGGAATTTGCAGGAACGCCTGCCGCAGCAAAAACATGGCGAAGGCGCTGAATGTGCCGGGGACGATCAGCGCGGTGAAGCTGTTCAACCAGCCAAACTGGCGCAGCAGCAGATATTCCGGTATCAGAATCGCCTGGAACGGCACCATCAGCAGACCCAGACAGAGCGCAAAAATCACGTTGCGCCCCGGAAAGGAATACCGCGCAAAACCGTAAGCCGCCAGCGAACACGTCACCAGCTGCCCCAGCGTGCGCCCGATGGTTAAAACAGCCGAGTTCAGCATATACCGGCTGAAGTTGGGCGATGTCTCGTAAAGCTGTTGCAGATTTTCGATGCAGGACGGGTTCTGCGGAATCCAGCGAATCGGCAGCGTACTGAGTTCAGCAGGCGGTTTGCAGGCCGTCGAAGCCATCCAGGCGAACGGCATCACCATCACCACCGCCCCTATCACCAGGACGAGGTAGGTCACGGCTTTCAGCGGCACGGACAGGTCAGTATATGCCGGCGATTGTTCGGCTGCCTCGACGTTCATCGTTCACCTGCCTCGTAATAAACCCAACGCCGCTGCATAGCAAGCTGAAAAGCCGTCACCCCCAGCGTAATCAGAAACAGCATCAGCGCGATGGCCGACGCATAGCCAAATTCCGACTGGATGAACGCGCTCTGATACAAAAAATACGACAGGGTTGTGGCGCTGCCCCCCACCCCGCCGCGTGTGGTGCGCGCCGTCATGATGTACACCTGATCGAAAATCTGAAACCCGTTGATGACCGCCAGCACGATCACCAGGAAGGTCGTCGGCGACAGCAGCGGCAGCGTGATAAACCGGAATCGCTGCCACCCCCGCGCGCCGTCAATGATGGCCGCCTCGTATAACACGCGCGGGATGGCCTGCAACCCGGCCAGGAACAGCACCATATCGAACCCCAGCCGCTGCCAGACCGTCACGGCAGCAACCGGCAGTAAAACCAGATCGGGGCGAGTCAGCCAGGCTACGTCTCGCAGGCCGAACGGCGCCAGCAGGTTGCCCACCAGCCCGTAACGCGGCTGGAAAATCCACGTCCAGACGATGGCCGCCGCGACCGTCGAGGTAACAACCGGCAGAAAATACACGGTGCGGAAGAAGCCCCGCCCGCGAAGCCGCTGGTTGAGCATAGCGGCTATGTTCAGCGCCAGCAAAATTTCCGCCGGGACAGTTAACAGCAGCAGCCTGATCGTATTGCCGAGTGCCTGCCAGAAAGCTGCATCCCCCGCCAGCCGGGTGAAGTTATCCAGCCCCACAAACACCGGCGGTTTGATCGCATTCCACTGCTGAAGCGAGGTCGCAAAAGCCATCAGCACCGGGATGCCGAAAAAAAACAGCAGCCCCAGGACGTTAGGCGCGACCAGCGCCATCCCCCACAGGGCCTTACGCCGGGTTAACGGCGTCCGTCCGAACTGGTTGAGCAAAGTATTCCACATGGCCGGCATTCACACACAAGGGGCGGGTTTTTCAACCCGCCCCAATGCGGAAAAACAGGTCAACGACCAGCCGCTAAAGCAGCTGGCTTGTCCCTGACGCACTCGCACGAGGTGGAGCATGGCTCACTTTAACCGCATACGCCGTGTCGAGACAATAGGCTGGTTGACTGGCAGCCC
>JACAES010000003.1 GCA_013388735.1 Chloroflexota bacterium
GACCGCACCATGCAGGCCATCGCCAGTGTCATCGGCAGCAGCGCAATGCCATCGTTCTGGGTAAGCGTCCAGAAGGTTTCGGTGAAATAAAAAACCGGAAACACCAGCGCCGCCCACAGGCCGACCCGCCGGTTGGCGAGCCGCCCGCCCGTCCAGGCCAGCGCCGCCGAAATGACCGGCACGATCAGCAGATCGAGCAGGCGCAGCGCCACCACCGAACGCCCGAACAGCGCCATCGCTGCTGCATATACGTAAAACACGGCGGGCGGTTTGGGATTCCACAGGTCACGATACGGAACGCGCCCTTCCAGCAGGCCGCGCCCGATAGTGGCGAATTCACCCTGGTCGCGTCCCAGCGGATAGGTCAGCACCGGCAGCGCCAGCAGCAGCACCAGCAGCAGCAGCGCCGCCAGCCGGACGGCCTGGTTCTGAGTAAACCGGCGGCTCAACAGCCCCCTCCCTACACGCCGTCCTAGCCGCCGCTCACGATCCGCACGATGAGCAGCGCGATCACCAGCGAGAGCGCCAGTAGGATGAACAGCGCCAGCCGGATCGCTTCTCCCGGCGTGTTTTCGGTGGATTTTTCGACCGTGACATGACCGAGCAGGTCTACGTAAAAATCGAGTGTGATCCTGCCGCGCGCCAGCCGCGCCATGTAATCGTGGCCGGAAATACGCACCCAGCCGGTCTGCTCGTCATCCCAATCCTCGCCCAGCCGCTCCCGGATGGCCGCGTCCAGAATCGCGCGCGCGCGCTCCGGCGGAATCGGTTCAACGGGTTCAATCGGTTCAGGCATGTGTTTCTCCACCACGCGGCTGCTGAACTGCGAAGCCGGTTAAAACCGCCGCCACTGGCCTAGAAACCAGCCCACCAGCGCCGCAGCCAGCGCCAGCACCAGCCACAGGCGCGTGCGCGGGTCGAGCGGGGCCATGTGCGCGCCCCACTGCCGACGCACACCCTGGCGGTACTTGTCCATCACCAGCGCCGGGCCGATCACGTCGTACAGCAGCATGGCCGGCGCACGCAAATCGAACTTTGGCTGCGGATAACCGGGGACAGGGCGTTCGTCCGGCAGCGTAACTTCCGCCAGCGCAAAGCCGTCGCCCAGCTCATCCACGCGGGCAAGTACCTGCCCGGCGGCGTCCACGACTTTGGTTTCCCGGTCGAAGCCGGCTTCAAGCATCACCTCGTCAGCCTGCGAAATACGCTCCCACAGGTCAGGCCGCAGCCCCAGCAGCACCGCCAGCGACAGCCGTGCCTTCGGCATCCGGGAACGGAACATGCCGCCGCCCACGGTCGTCACCACCGGCACGCGCATCCAGGCGGCGTGCCGGTCAAGGTCTTCGCCCCAGGGATGTTTGCCGGGCGTGACCATCAGCGGCAGGCCACCGAGCGCGCTGCCGACGTTCAGCCGCAGGCCATCGGGGAAAATCATATCAAAGTCGTACATACGCGGCGGCGAACTGATGACCAGCAGCAGGTCTATTTTGCCGGCGTAACGCTCCCATAATTCGGCGTGGTTGTAATCGTGGCAGATCATCATGCCCACGCGCCCGAAGTCGGTATCGGCAACCGTGATGCGTTCGCCCTCGCGGAAGTAGGCGCGTTCCCACAGCCAGGGATAATGTTTGTCGTAGCGCCACAGGCGGCCATCCGGCGCGACCAACAGCGCCGCGTTATAGATATCCTCGTCATCCAGCACCATCAATGACCCGGCCAGGTGGATGTTATGCCGCGCGGCCTGATCTTTCATCCAGGTCACGGTCGGGCCGTTCATCGGTTCGGCCAGGGCATAGTTGGCATCACTGTATTCGTAGCCGGTGTTAAACACTTCCGGCAGTACCACAACCTGCGCGCCCGCCGAAACGGCTTCGGCGATCAGGTCGGCAGCGCGTTCCAGCCGGTGGGCGACCGGCTCTGGTTTTACATCCATCTGGACAGGCGCGATTTTGAGCGTGCGGGTCATCGTTCACCTCCGGTCAGCCGGTTATGCAGACGAAACCATTCAGCGGCCTGGCGGCACAGGATTGACCGCCGGTTATTTCTTGCGCGCCGTGATCGCCACGATGTCGTAGGGATTGATATACAGCGACCATTCAGAGAGGTTAAAGGCGCGTTCCAGCAGCGCCATGCCTTTTGAAAGCGCCGGCGCGTACATACCCAGCCGGTCGAGAAACAGGCGCAGCGTCACGTATTTACCGACGTGCCGCGCGTCCAGGATTTCAAACCCGGCTTCTTCCAGCATCTTCGACAGCGTGCGCCGCGAGAAATAATAAACGTGTTCCTCCGACAGCTTGAAGCCCACCCAGCGTTTGCCGGTCAGCCGCGCCGGCAGGCTGTCAATGTCCGGCGTCGCCAGCGACACCACCCCGCCGGGACGCAGCACCGCCGCCGCCTTGCGGATATATGCTTTCGGGTCCGGCACGTGTTCGATCACGTCCCACATCGTCACCAGATCGAAGCTCTCCGGCGCAAATTCCAGACCGGTGAAACTGCCCTGGCGCGTGTCCAGGCCAAAACGGTCGCGGGCATACTCGACCGCGAAGTTGGACACGTCCAGCCCTTCCGTCCGCCAGCCGCGCTTGCGGGCTTCGTCCAGGAAGAACCCGACCGCGCAGCCCACGTCTATCATCCGCCCAGGCTTAACGTAACGCTCCAGCCGGGCGAGCCGCCGGTCAGCCGTCTTGCGAATATTGGCTTCATCGGCGATGTAGTTGGAATATCCCACAACGCCGGATTCGTCATTGTGAAAATACGTTTCGCCATACAGGGCGTACAGCTCGTTCGGGTCGGGGCGGGGGCTGACGTAAATCAGCCCGCAGCTGCGGCACTGCACCAGCCCCAAGCCGTTGCCGGGGCAGAAGGGGTCGTTCTCGCTGCTGCCGCACAGGTTACAGGGGATGTGGTTACGGACGGCATCTGTGCGGACGCGGGGGGATTTGTGATGGGTGACGATTTTTTCCGACAAGGCGCATTCTCTCGGTGATTGATCGGTCTGTTCGCTATCAGGGCAAACGAGCGCATTGTAGCGCGCCGGGTTGTAAAGGGCAATGACGGGTTCTGCCC
>JACAES010000143.1 GCA_013388735.1 Chloroflexota bacterium
CCGCCACCGCGCCGGTCGCCACCGCCGCCGCGCCGCTCGCCGCCACCACGCCGGTCACGCGAGCGGGCTTCTTCAGCCGTCCAGCCTTCCAGCACGGCCTGGCGGCTGAGACGCACCTTGCCGTCGCCGTCCACATCTGTGACCATCACCATGATCTCGTCACCCAGCTTCACCTCGCTTTCGACCGATTCCACACGGTAATCGGCCAACTGCGAGATATGCACCATGCCTTCCTTGCCGGGCAGGAACTCGACAAACGCGCCGTAGGACTCGATACGGGTGACGCGCCCGGTATAGATGCGCCCGATTTCAGCGTCTTCGGTCAGGGCGCGGATTTCGTCTACCGCCATCTGCGCCGCCGCCGCGTTCACGCTGGCGACGTAGACCGTGCCGTCTTCCTCGATATCAATCTTCGCGCCGGTGCGATCCTGGATGGAGCGCACGTTTTTGCCGCCGGGGCCGATCAGCGCGCCGATCTTGCTCACCTCGATCTTGACGGTGGTGATACGCGGCGCATATTCGCTCAGTTCCGGGCGCGGCGCGGGGATGGTGTTTAACATCATCTCCAGGATTTGCATCCGGGCTTCGCGCGCCTGGGCCAGCGCCTGGCGCATGATTTCATCGGTCACGCCCTTGATTTTGATGTCCATTTGCAGGGCAGTGATGCCGCGTTCCGTCCCGGCCACTTTGAAGTCCATGTCGCCCAGGTGATCTTCAAGCCCCTGGATGTCGGTCAGCACCGCCACCCGTTCGCCTTCTTTAATCAATCCCATCGCAATCCCGGCCACCGGGCGGATGATCGGCACGCCGGCATCCATCAGCGACAGGGTGCTGGCGCACACACTCGCCATCGAGGTGCTGCCGTTGGAGCTGAGGACTTCGCTCACCAGCCGGATGGTATAGGGGAACTCATCTTCCGGCGGGATCATCGCCCGCAGCGCCGTTTCGGCCAGCGCGCCATGCCCGATCTCGCGGCGCTTCGGCCCGCGCAAGGGGTAGGTTTCGCCGGTGGAATAGGGCGGGAAGTTATAATGATGCAGGTAACGTTTGGCGTCTTCCGGGCTTAGGCCATCGAGTTCCTGCGCGTCGCGGGGCGTACCGAGTGTGGTCAGCGTCAAAACCTGCGTCTGGCCGCGTTTGAACAGGCCCGACCCGTGAACGCGCGGGATAAGCCCAACTTCCGCCGCCAGCGGACGAATCGTCCGGTAGTCGCGGCCATCCGGGCGAACGCCGTCCTCGACGATGCGGCGGCGCACTTCTTCCTTCAGTACTTCTTCCAGCGCCTCGCTGACGTGGCTGAGGGAAACCAGCGCCGCCGGGTCGGTGATAGCCGTGTTGGCAGCTTCGTACTCGGCTAGCAGCTCGTCGCGCAGGGCGTCCATCGCTTCGTTGCGCCCGTCGCGGTCGGTCTTTTCGGTGACGATCTGGCGCACGCGGTCGCGGGTTTTGCCGGCCACTTCGTCCAGCAGCGCCTCGCTGACGGCGAAACTGCGATACTCAACCTTTGGCTTGCCGATTTCCTCGCGGATATGCTTCTGGAGCGCGATCACGCCCTGGATGGACCGGTGCGCCAGCGAAAGCGCCCGCAGCATGGTGTCTTCGTCCACTTCGGTCGCGCCGCATTCGACCATGTTGATGGCATCTTCGGTGCCGGCCACGCGCAGATCGAGGATGCTGTTTTCCATCTGCGAGATGGTGGGGTTGACGACCAGTTCACCGTCAATCAGACCGATGCGCACGGCGCCGACCGGCCCATCCCAGGGAATGTTGGAAATCATCAGGGCGGTACTGGCGGCGATGATGCCCAGCATATCCACCTGATGTTCCTGGTCGTGGCTGAAGGCCGTCAGGATGATCTGCACTTCGTTGCGTAAATCCTTCGGGAACAGTGGACGCATCGGGCGATCCACCACCCGGCTGACCAGAATGGCCTGGTCGGAGGGTTTGCCCTCGCGGCGGAAGAAACTACCGGGGATGCGCCCGGCGGCGTACAGCTTTTCCTCGTAGTCCACACTTAACGGGAAGAAGTCAACGCCTTCGCGGGGGGATTTGCTCATGGTGGCGGTGGCGAAAATCATCGTCTCGCCCTCGGTGACCGTGACCGCGCCGCCGGCCTGTTCGGCCAGCTTGCCGGTTTCGATGACGATTTCCCGACCGCCGATCTGGGTAACATAGCGGTGGTTCGTTCCCATTACATTCTCGTTCATTTACTTATCTTCTCCTCAAACGGAAAAGCCTGGCAGCCAGGGACTGGAAAGTGTCGCTAAACGGAAAATTTAGCCGCACGTTCCAATTCCTGCCCTGCCAGGCTGCATAGCGAAAATCGGGATGCCCAGAAGGCATCCCGGAATAAAACCTCGTTAACGACGCAGCCCCAGACGTTGGATAAGCTCCCGGTATACATCGGGTTTAATCTGGCTTAAATAGCGCAGATGACGGCGGCGCTGGCCGACCAGTTTGAGCAGGCCGCGCCGCGAATGTTCATCATGCTTATGCAGCTTCAGATGTTCGGTTAGCTGGCTAATCCGGGTCGTCAACAGGGCAATCTGGACTTCCGGTGAACCGGTGTCGCCATCGTGGCGGGCATAATCCCGTATGATGATCTCTTTTTCGAGCTTGTTGATAGGCATTTGTTTACCGTCCAGTATCACTATATCCAGGCAGGCCGGACAGTTGGCCCGCCGGTTTTATTGAAAGCATTATAGCAAAGCGAATTTCCCGTGCCAATCCTCAAAAACCGGGGAGGGCGGTGCAGGGCAATCGCTTGAAGATACCTGGTCTCAATAAGCGTGTTATCCGCTCTTGATTCCACCCCCAAACCTCCTCGCGCTCAGGGGACGTGCGTCCCCATTCGGCTCGCCGAATTCAGGGCAGGGGCTTCATCCCATCAGCAGCCAAGTCTCCCCCGAATTCGGGGAGATGTAGAGGGGGGCTGAATGCTGTTGAAGCGATTACCCTGGGGGGCAGCTTCATTCTTCCGCCCGCTGGGCCTCCGCCACCAGGTTTACGGTATGGTGGGTGCGGAACAGGCTGTACTGCCCTGGCCGCCCCGGCACCGGGTTCAGCACGTTTTCCGTTTCCATGATCGAAAACCATAGGGCAAGGTCCCAGTTGGTATTAGGGTCCAGCGCCCGGACGCTCTGTTCAGAGATCAGCACGTTGCGTTCGTACAGGGTCAGCAGCAGCCGCACGAAAGCATCCCGCTGCGCGATGACGGTCTGGCAGATTTCCGCGCCCAGTTCCAGCGAAATGCCTTTGGTCATGAAGTCGCTCTGCGGGTTTGAGTATTCCGACACGGTAGCGGCATCGTTTTCCTTCAGATACTCGACCGCGCGCTGAAAGGCCATGCCGCTGTCGAAAGCGCGCAGACGGCGGTGCAGGCTGCCGAGCGGACACCACGAAAAATTGCGGAAGCTGGTGAACTGCTCCACGCTGACGACAATCCGCCGCACCATGCTGGCAGTGTCCGGGTTCAGGCGGCTCAGTTCGTCCAGCGGCACGCCCGCCCAACTGGTGGTGGCCGGCTGCGCAACGTCCGTCTGCGGGGTGATGTAAGCCGCCGCGAACGGCTGGAAATCCCGCTGAAGTTTAATGACCGGCACCAGGTCGTCCGGGTTGTGGCGGTGCGGCAGCAGTTCGCGCACCAGCACCCGTTCCCGTACCAGGCAGTCAATCCAGTCCGACCGCCACTGGTCGCTGTAGTTGCAGCCAGGGCAGTCCAGTTCCCGATCCATCGCCAGCCCTTTAAGCAGGAAGCCGTAATTGACGTAATCCCACTCCCGAACCGTGAGCGTATTCATCACCCGCATCACGATACGATCCCGGATCAGGCGGGTCTTTTCCACCACCGGATGCGCGTCGTTCAGCATCAGTTCGCCGCTGGTGTTTACCGGGCGCAGGATGCCCAGCGAAATGGCCTGAGAAAGCAGGTCTTCACCGCGCGCGCGCGAGATGACCGCGCCGACATCCTGAAGCTGTTCTAGTATTCGCGCCGCCGGCAGGACATCCTGACCGAGCGCCGCCGCCAGGCGGTCGAACTGGATAATCACGCTCGACCACTGCGAAGGCGTAAAACCGACCGTGTCCAGGCCGTTGTCGGCAAACGAAGCCGTGCTTAAGGACTGGTGGGTTTGCAGGTCGGTGAAGTCCTCGACATACTCAACGGTGACGCCGGGGTTGTTTTCAAGCTGGCGGCTGGTGCTGCCGCGCACGCCCCAGACGATAACGGTCTTGTTGCGCGCCCGCAGGCCGTTCAACACCTGGTTGAAGTCCCGGTCGCCGCTCGCCATGATGAACACATCCGCCGAGTCCGCATGGCTGGAATCGGTGATGACATCGCGGGCGATGCGCATATCGGCGCTGTTTTTGCCGGGCAGGTTGAACACCGGGTCAATGTTCGCCATCATCAACCGGCTGGGGGCTTCATCGGCGATCTCTCGCCCCGCCGAATCCACCAGCGGCGGCAGGCTGCCGCGCTGTCCCCAGGGTGCATAGGCCGCCATCTTCACCACCTGGCCGTGCGCCTTCGCCTGCGTCACAAAACGATCAATCAGATGATCGAGGTTGACGACAAAACCCTGCTCGTTAAGGCTGATGGCGATGTTTTCAAAGTCAATATAGACGGCGACGTTTTTGGTCTGGATACCGAGCAGTGAGTCCAGGGGTTGGAAAATGACCTGGTTTTCAAACTCGGTGCCTTCGAGGACGTTTTCGGAACCCCACACGCGCACACGCGCGCTGCGGGTGGTTTTGACCCGCCGCACCAGGGGGATCAAATCCGGGCTGGAAGTCGCCAGGATAAGTTCATCCACCGGCTCCGGGTCGAAAGAAAAATAATGCACGATCAGCGCGTCGGCCAGCGAATCCCGGCGCGGCATATCAAACACGTCGTACCCGGCGGCCTTAAACACGCGCTGGTAGTTTTTGCCGGCGCTGCCGTGTCGGCTCCAATCGGCGACCGCCACTGCCTTCAGGCTGTCGGCGCTGAACAACCCGGCGGCCAGCGCCGCGCCGCCGCGCAGTCCCACCGAGAGTTCCTGAATATCTACTGAAATGCCCCGGCTTTTGAACCGCTGGAGCAGATCATCCACATCTACGATTAAATACGCAGCCATTTCAAGCTATCCTAAAAAATATACCACCTGAACCTGTGGGGCCGGTGGTAGGGATGGTTCTCGACCAAATTTGTCTAAAACGTCCGGTTTCCCAAACAAGTTTTTTGAAAGATTTATTTCCTAACGCAAACAAACCGGCGATGCCTCCTCCCCGGCGCACAGCGGTTGCAATAACTTGATAACCATTATACTATAGATACAGCACTCCTCATGGAACAAAATTCCGATTCTACATTACTTTTTTTGTGCAGATTTGCGATCAAACCCTCAGATTGTCCCGCAAACTGTGCTTTGCCCCCAAACATCTCATCATGCCACACCCTTATTAAGCGAGTGTGATGAAATATTTGTAGTTAGCTTAGAGATTTCGAAGCGCCGAGTCAAGCCGCATCATGCGGCGCGGGCGCGTTAGTACGCTTTGGCGAACAGCACCACGCGCTCGGCCGGCTGGCCGGTCAGCAGGCATTTACCTGTACCGCCGGGCTGATCGAACGGAATACAGCGGATGGTCGCCCCGGTTTGCTCTTTGATACGCGCCTCGTCGTCGCCCGTACCGGCCCACCAGCCGCGCGCCCAGCCGCCCTGCTCGACCAGTTCCCGCAGTTCGTCATAACTGCTGACATCGTGAATATTGGCGTCGCGGAACTCGGTGGCCTGCCGAAACAGGCTGGCCTGCACGTCGTCCAGCAAAGCGCGCACCTGCGCGCTCAGGCCGTCCTGCGCCACGAACAGTTTGCCTTCCTTGCCGGGTTTGTCGCGCCGCGCCAGCGCGACCGTCCCCTTTTCGACATCCTTGGGGCCGATCTCCAGACGAACCGGCACGCCGCGCATCTCCCAGTCGTTGAACTTGAAGCCGGGCGACATGCCCTCGCGCCGGTCTACATGCAGGCGAATCCCGGCGGCAGTCAGTTCCTTGCCCAGCCGCTCCACCGTTTGTTCGACCGCCGCGTGCTCGTCGTCGTTTTTGTAAATCGGCACGATCACTATCTGGTACGGCGCGACTTTCGGCGGCAGGCGCAGCCCCTTGTCGTCGCCGTGTGCCATGACAATCGCGCCGACCATGCGCGTGCTTAAACCCCACGAGGTCGTCCACACATACTGAAGCTGGTTGTTGGGATCAAGGTATTGAATCCCGAAGGCTTTGGCGAAGTTCTGCCCCAGGTTATGGCTGGTGCCGGATTGCAGCGCCTTGCGGTCGCGCATCATGGCTTCGATGGTGTAGGTGTGCATGGCCCCGGCGAATTTCTCCCGGTCGGTTTTGCGCCCCTTGATGACCGGGATGGCCGCGTCGTTCATGGCGAAGTCGGCGTACACATCAAGCATCTGCCGCGTTTCGGCTTCGGCTTCTTCCGGCGTGGCGTGGGCGGTATGGCCTTCCTGCCACAGAAATTCGGTCGTGCGCAGAAATGGCCGTGTGCGCAGTTCCCAGCGTACCACGTTGGCCCACTGGTTAATCAGCAGCGGCAGGTCGCGGTAAGACTGAATCCACTGCTTGAAGGCGTCCATGATGATGGTTTCGGATGTCGGGCGCACCACCAACGGTTCTTCCAGTTCCTTGCCGCCGGCGATGGTGACGACCGCCAGTTCCGGGCTGAAGCCCTCGACATGTTCCGCCTCGCGCTTGAGGAAGCTCTCCGGAATGAACAGCGGGAAGTAAGCGTTCTGGTGGCCGGTGGCCTTAAAGCGGCGATCCAGCCCGCCTTTGATGGCCTCCCACAATTCATAGCCATACGGCTTGATAATCAGGCAGCCGCGCACCGGCGACTGGTCGGCCAGATCAGCTTTGTAGACGATTTCGTTGTACCATTTCGAGAAGTCTTCGCTCTGCGGTGTGACTGCCTGCGATGCCATACCCTTTATTCCTTCGTATCGGCGCATTTTTATAATACACCGCGATTATAAACGAAGGCGGTTAAGCGCGTCTATGCGCGAATTTGCCGAGGCGCAAAAATGTGCCGGGCGGGGTGTAACCACCCGTAGCATCATGGCGTCGTTATTTCGCCCAGGACGGCCATATCATCATCGGCACCCGGCAGGCGCTGGCCGGTCGTCCAGTCGTAGATTGCCGCGCGCAGGCGGTAGCTGCCGGCCTCCAGATCGGACGCCGGAATGGGCAGCATCCGGCAGCTGTAGGCTGCGCCGGTGAGGGGGACATCAAGCTGAGCTTGCGGCAGGCCATCTGCCCCGGAGACATGCAGCCCCAGCGAGTAGGTCGCCGCATCCAGCGCCGGGTCGCCCCACACGCTCAGCAGCACCGGGATCGTCCCGTCCTGTACCGCCGGTGTGTTCAGCAGGTTCAGACGGACATTCCCCAGGCGCGGCGCATCGTTCGGCGGCGGATGTGCCTGGCAGCAGGCTGTGTCCCGCGCATACAGGTCAAGGCTCATTTCGGCGTCGTCATAGCGCCGCCCACAGGACATGAAGCCCTCATCCGCCAGCACACGCAGCAGATCATCCAGTTTGCTGGTGGATGGGAAATATTTTTCTACGCCAACCCAGGCACGCGCCGCCGTGTTCAGTCGCCGACGCACCTGCGCAGTATAATCATCCGGCACATCGGGGTTAAAAGGCAGGTCTTCCAGAATGAAGTTGTTGGCGGGCAGAAGCGGGCGGTAATAATCATAGGCATCACGGAACATCCACTGGTGATCCGGCAGGTGGAAAGTCACCAGGTCGTCCGGCTGGGCTTCGCGTTCCACCAGGGTAACAAAGGTCTGAAAGGGCAGGTACAGCCGGAACAGCCGGTTAAGCGAATAACCGCCAAGTTGCCCGCCCAGCGCATCAGAAAAAGCCGGCGTGAACGTGTTCCACACGCCCGACAGCACCCAGGCCGCGCAGGCGATCACCAGCAGCCGGCGACCACGCCCGTTTAATAGCCCGACCGCGAACAACACGCCCACCACCGGCCACAGGTACAGCCCATAACGCATGTTGCTGATGATCTTAAGCTGGCTGTCCACGACCAGCAGCGCCACCAGACCGAACACCAGCAGCAGCGTTAGATACCGTACCGCTGGGTCGTGCTGGCGGCGCAGCGCCAGCAGCGGCGGCAGCAGCAGCGCAATCGTGCCGTTGCTGGCTGCATAAACAAAGTGCGGCAAAATCAGCCAGCCCAGCGCGATATTACCTTTGCCCCCGGCCTGCGCGGTACGTCCCACCAGATCGAACAACACCGGCGTCCATAACAAAAATGGCAGCACCCCCCCTACCGCCGCCGTACTGATTGCCCACCAGCGCCGGTTTTTTGGCACAAACAGCAGGTGATAAAGTCCCATCGGCACCAGCCAGCCCAGCGCCAGATAGGTTGTATACAGGCTGACCGTCGTTAGCAGGGTGAAGAGCGCGTAACTGTATGGGCGCGGCGTGCGTCCCTGCGCCTGCAAACGCCAGTAGAGCCAGATCATCGAGGATGCCAGCAGCACCGTCAGGGTATAGTTCCGCAGCTCGTGCAGGTAGAAGATGAAATAGGCCGCCAGCCCCACCACCAGCGCAGCGATCAGCCCCACGCGCGCGTCGAACAGGTCGCGTCCCATCCGGTAAGTCATGCTGATCGCCAGCATCCCGATGAACAGCGACAGCACCCGCAGCGCCGGGATATGATACCAGCCGACGGCTGCGCCCCAGGGCGCGACCAACAGCGCATAAACCGGCACGTGGTTGGGGTCAGTTTCAACCAATCGGGCAACAATTTCTACCGGTGACAGCGGCCCGAACGCGCCGCCGCCCGCGACGAACAGCGTCCAGCGTTCATCAAACCATATGGCGTCAATGTTAAGGCCACGTGCGCCTAACCCGGCTGCCGCAAGCAGCAGCGGCAGCATCCACCCCCATACCGGAAAACCGCGCACAGCAATTAATCCTTATTTAATCCTTATATGGAATATTCCCGACAGCAGCATCAAGCGCGTCCCACAGCAGCGCCAGTTCCGCGCGCACCCGGTACACCACGCCGTCCACCGGCACAATGACGATCTCACTGCCGGTGCGGTGTTTCATCTCCAGGCCGCCTTTTTCCAGCGATTTGCGGCTTACGGTCAGGCGCAGCGGGCAGCCGATCAAGTCGGCATCGTTAAACTTGACGCCGGGGCGTTCATCACGGTCATCGTACAGCACGTCAATACCGCTCCGGCGCAGCGCCTCGTAAATGGTTTCGGCGGTTTCTTCCGCCGCGCGTTCGCCGGATGCATCGCGCAGCAGCACCAGATGCACCGAATATGGCGCGACCGATACCGGCCAGCACAGGCCAAAATCGTCGTGATGCGCCTCGGCCACGCAGGCCAACAGCCGCCCGATGCCGATGCCGTAAGAACCCATAATCACCGGTTTCGCGCTGCCTTCGTTATCCAGAAACGTGCAGCCCAGCGCGTCGCTGTAGCGCGTGCCGAGTTGGAAGATGTTACCCACTTCGACACCGCGAACGGCCTTCAACGGCTGGCCGCACTCCGGGCAGGCGTCCCCCTCGCGGGCGGCGGTGATGTCCGCCACCACGTCCGCCGAATAGTCGCGCCCGTAGGTGATGTTGAGGAAGTGATACCCTGCTTCATTCGCGCCGCCGACCAAGTTCGGTGAAGTCGGGATGAGATCGTCCACCACCACCAGCGCGTTTTTCACGCCTACCGGCGAGCCGTAACCCGGCACGGCACCCACCGCGCGAATTTCGTCCTCGGTGGCGGGGCGCAGGGCTTTCGCTTTGACGGCGTTCGCCAGTTTGGTTTCGTTCACTTCCATGTCGCCGCGCACGATGGCAAGCACGAACTGCTCCCGCTCCGGGTCGGGCAGCGTCGCCACCATAAACACGGCTTTGGCGGTTTTGGCTTCCGGCAGTTCCAGGAACTTCGCCAGCGATTCAATGGTGGTCGTGCCGGGCGTGGAGACTTTTTCCAGCGGCAGAGAGATTTCGTGCGGCAGTTCCGGCTTGCTGAAACGTGCGACTTCGCGGTTGGCGGCATAACCGCAGCCGTCGCAGACCAGCAGCGTATCCTCACCGACCGGCGTCAGATACATAAACTCGTGCGCCAGCCGCCCGCCCATCATGCCGGTATCGGACCTGACGGCGATCACGTCCAGGCCGCAGCGGTTGTAGATGCGGAAGTACGCCCCGTAATGGGCGCGGTACTGTTTATCCAGCCCGTCCCAGTCGGCGTCCAGGCTGTAGCTGTCCTTCATGGTGAACTCGCGCACGCGGATTAAGCCGGCGCGCGAACGCGGCTCGTCGCGCCATTTGGTCTGGATGTGGTACAGCAGGGCGGGAAGCTGCCGGTAGGAACGAATTTCCTTCCGCACCAGATCGCCGATGACTTCCTCGTGGGTCATCGCCAGCACCATATCGCGTCCGGCGCGATCCTGAAAACGCCCCATCTCCGCGCCGATGGCCTGCCAGCGCCCGGTTTCCTTCCAGATGTCTGCCGGATGCACGACCGGCATGGTGATTTCCTGCCCGCCGATGGCGTCCATCTCCTCGCGCACGATGTTTTCGATTTTGGTCAGCGTGCGGCGCGCCAGCGGCAGGTAGCTGAAGATGCCGGCGGCCAGCGGGCGAATGAACCCGGCGCGCAGCAAAAGCTGATGGCTGGCGATTTCGGCATCGCCGGGCGCTTCGCGCAGCGTCTGGCTGAAGAGGCGAGACATACGCATGGCAAATTCCCCCTGTGTAGACGGCTAGATTTTAACGCAAAGACGCCGGGACGCGAAGGCACCGAGCGAGGCCGGCGCGATTCACCACTGCCGCCTGTCGTTGATCTTCAGCTTATCCAGTACGGCCTGGCCTAGATCAATGCCGCTGAGGCTGGCGATTTGCAGCAGGTACAGCAGCACGTCGGCCAGTTCGCCGGCCAGTGCGGTTTTGTCCGCCGTGTCGCCCCACTGGAAATGTTCCAGCACTTCGGCGGCTTCAATCGTCAGCGAGATGGCGAGGTTTTTCGGCGTTTGCGGGTGAGGCGAATCCGGGGCATACCAGCCTTTACTTTCGACAAAGGCGTGCATGGCGTCGGTGAGCGTTTTTAAGTCCATCGTCATCCGCCTTTCAGACTAACCGCCGGGTCGGCTCAAACTGTAGGGGAGGGTTGCAAACCCTCCCCCAAAAAATGCTGTTTTGACCTGTTATAGTATTGTGAATCCAAAAACAGTTCCCGGCAAGGCGAACTGTTTTGTATCTGCAAACGGCGAGTCTGGGGTTGGCTTACGTCAGCCGCGTGTAGAACTCGACCACCAGCGATTCGTCAATCGGAACCTGAATTTCGCCGCGTTCGGGGATGCGGGTGAAGGTGGCCGTCATAGCGTTACCATCTACATCCAGGAAGGGCGGCGTGTAAGGCGTGCCTTCCAGCGATTCAACGACGTGCGGGTTCTTCTGCATTTTTTCGACCAGGGAAATAACCTGCCCCGGCTGCACCGAGTACGACGGGATGTTCAGCCGCACGCCGTCCACCAGCACATGGCCGTGACTGACCAACTGCCGGGCAGCCCAGATGGTGGCCGCGAACCCGGCACGGTAGACCAGGTTATCCAGGCGGCGTTCCAGCAGCATCAGCAGGTTTTCGCCGGTGTTGCCGGGCTGCCTGCGGGCGCGCAGAAAGTAGCGGCGAAGCTGCGTTTCGCGCACGTTGTAGCTGAAGGCTAACTTCTGCTTTTCGTTTAACTGCAAGCCATAGTCGCTGCGGCGGCCCGAACGGAACTGCTTTTCCTTGCCGTGTTCGCCGGGCGGATACGAACGTTTGTCCAGGATACGCTGGTATTTGGGGCGCGGGATCAGGACTTCACCAAAACGCCGCTGCACTTTTGCTTTTGGGCCGTGATAAGAAGCCATCTACACTTCCTCGTATGAAATCGAGCGTTAGCGGTCAGCCCTTAGCGCCTTAAGAGACCGTTTCCGCAAAATAAAAGGCGAACTCGCTTGTCGGCTGGCAAACTAACGGCTGGTTGTCGTGCGAAAGTCAGTTAATTGTACCGATTTTCGACCGCTTTGCCAGAGTCATTTTTATGCGGACGGCAGCCCCAAGCCATAAGCAGCCTCTAATGTGATCGCATAAGTGGTTGGCTATGCCGCAAAGCCGGTGTTTAGCGATACAGTACAGCCTCCAATCATGACGATTTTCGATGTGGCAGGTTAGCGACGATGACCAACAAACGTTTGCAGCAGCGTAAAGAAGCGCGTCGGCAGTCGGCGCGCCGGATGTGGCTGATCGGTATCGCGCTGGTCGGTCTGGGGCTGGCGATTTTTCTGGCGGCGCAGCCGCCTGCCACCGGCCAGACCCCGCTTTTTTCGACCAGCACATTCACCGGCGAGCCGGTTTCGCTGAACGATTATCAGGGCAAAGTGGTGATGCTCAACTTCTGGGCGACCTGGTGTCCGCCCTGCCGCGCCGAAATGCCGGTGATCGAGGCCGCTTACCGGCAGTACCGGGACGATGGATTCGTCGTCCTGGCGATCAATAATTCGGAAGATACCCATACCGTCGGCGCGTTCGCGCAGCAGTTTGGCCTGAGCTTCCCGGTGTTGATGGACACGTCGGCGCGCATCCAGCGCCAGTTCGGCATCACCGGCTATCCGACCAGCCTGTTCCTGGACGCGAGCGGCCAGGTCTACCAGACCCATTCCGGCATGTTGTCGGAAGCGCAGATCGTTCAGTACATCGAAACCGGCCTGCGCCGTTCGGCGGGATAAAACCGCTACGAGTCGAACAACCTCAGCACGTCGGCGCAGGCATCCGCTCCGCCCTGGTTGTAGGCGATCCAGGGGATGGACTGTTGTTCCTGGTTCTGGAAGCGTCGAAGCTGTTCCTGCCAGCGCGCGGCCTCGGCCCGGAGGACGTCGAGAAGCGCGTCCGGCAGGGGGTCGGCGGCGGCTTTGATCTGTCGCAGCGCCGCCCGCAGCGCCACCAGCCGGCCTTCGTCATACTTCAGGCCGCCCGTCACGCGGCCATCCTTGTGAATCTGGCAGAGGGTCTGCCCGCCCAAATGCTGCTGCATCGAGGCTGTAACGGCTTCGATGCGCGCTTCGATCTGCTGTAAAAGCGCCTGCCGGTTCATCACCGCGCCTTTAAACCTCCCCATCTGAGGCGGTGGGCAGCGTTCGCAGCGGTTGGCCGCGCAGCGCCGCCCGCATCGCATCGCGGTCGTCCCAGGGATATTCGGTTTTGCCGAAACACATGCTCTGCTCGTGGCCTTTGCCGCAGGCCATCACCACGTCGCCCGCCCGCGCCATCTGGCAGGCGCGAAAGATCGCCTCGCCCCGGTCTGGCACGCGGATGAAGGTTTTGCCTTCCACGCCGCCCTGCGCCCTACAGCCCTGCGCCATCGCTTCTAAGATGTCGTCCAGCGATTCGGTGCGCGGGTCTTCGGCGGTTAAAATGGTGAAGTGCGCCAGCCGGGCGGCGGTTTCGGCCATCAACCGGCGCTTCTCGCGGTCGCGCAGCCCGGCGCTGCCGAAGACGACGATCAGCCGCTTGCCGATGTTCAACATCCGGCGTCCGGCCTTGAGGGCATTTTCCAGTGCGTTGGGTGTGTGGGCGAAGTCCACCACCGCCGTGAAGTCCTGCCCCTCGTCTATTCGCTCCATCCGCCCCGGCACGCCGGCGGCGGCATCCAGCGCCAGCCAGATCAGGTTCTGATTGAAGTGCAGGCTGTAACCGACTGCGATGGCGGCCAGCGCGTTGTACACGTTAAAGTCGCCCATCAGCGGCATGACGTATTCGATCTTTTTGTCGTAAGGGCGCTCGAAAACCGGCTTAACTTCGATCTCGATATGGGTGCCGTCCGGCAGGTAATAAATGCCGGCTGCGCGCACGTCCGCCGGGTTATTGATGCCGTAGCGCACGACTTTATCTGCCGGGAAAGCGGCGAAATAATCGGCGTTCGGATCGTCGGCGTTGATGATGGCGATCTTCGGCTGCGACGGCTTGCGGTACGCGCGCGACAGCATCTCGAACAAACGCCCTTTGGCGGCGCGGTAGTTCTCGAACGTGCCGTGATAATCGAGGTGTTCGTGCGTGACGTTGGTCATCACGGCCACGTCCACATCCACGCCGTTCAGCCGCCCCTGCGCCAGCCCATGACTGGTCATCTCCAGGACGGCATGGGTTAAGCCGTTGGTGAGCATCTGCGCCAGAAAACCCTGCACCTGCGGCGCGCCCGGCGTGGTGACATGCAGCCCGGTATCGGCGGATGCGCCGCCCAGTTCGGCGGAAACGGTGCTGATGAGTCCGGCGCGTTCATCGGCGGCCTGCTGTAAAATGCCGTAAATCAGCGTGCTGGTGGTGGTTTTGCCGTCCGTCCCGGTCACGCCGATGATCGTCAGATGGCGCGAGGGGAAATCGTGGTAGGCCGCCGCCAGCAGGCCGGTGGCTTCCTGCGCCTGCCGCACGCGGGCATATGGCACGGGCAGACCGTCCAGCTCACGTTCCCCGACCACCGCTGCCGCGCCTTTTTCGACCACGCGCGGGATAAAATCGTGGCCGTCGGTGGACAAACCCCGCCGCGCCACGAACAGGCCGCCGGGCTGTAAATCGGCGTCCGACTCGACCACCGGGGCGCGCACGTCGCCGTCGCCGGAAACCGCGATGACATCCGGCAGGGCGGCCAGCAGTTCGGAAAAACGTTTGCTCATGGTTCTATCCGTTCACAGCGCCGCCCGGTTGAAAAACCCCGGCTGCCGCGCCAAACAAACGCGCCGACGATTCCGCCGGCGCAGGGGTTAACACAAACTGGCTTCCCTCTCCCCGCCGCGCTGCGGTTTCCGGGAGAGGGATGGGGACTCCAGGCAGTTGTTAGACCAGCCGGCCCGAAAGTTCGCTCAGGCTGCTGCGAACGCTGCCGTCCACCACGCGGTCGCCGGCGCGAATAACCAGGCCGCCCAGAATGGACGGGTCTACGGTGAAGGTCACGCTGTCCGTGCCGATTTCCTTCTGCACTTTTTTCTGTTCGGCTTCGCTCAGCGGCATGGCGCTGACGACTTCCACCTGGCCGGAAAGCTTCTTAGCGGCGTCCGGCACTTTGGCGAAGAAATCGTCAATCAACGCCTGCTGGCGTTTTTCGTCCAGCGATTCACCGATCAGGCGCTGCGCGACGGCGACGGCGATGGCCGCCACCTGGCCGCGCATTTCGGACAGCTGCTGGTTGCGTTCGGCCTCGGCGTTGGCGCGGGCCTCGCTGCGAATGCGTTCGGCCTCGGCGCGGGCTTCGGCTTCGATCTGTTTGGCGACGTCTTCGCCCCGCGCGCGGCCTTCTTCAATCGCTTTGGCAACATCGGCGCGGGCAGACGCCAGCACCTTCTCAGCCTCAGCTTCGGCGTTGCGGCGGGCGTTGGCCGCGATAGCCGCATCTTCCACGCCTTTAGCGATTTCGGCGGCGCGGTTGTCCAGCATATTGGTGATAGGTCGCCACAGCAGCAGGGTCAGCGCGCCGAAAATAACCCCAAAGTTGATGATCTGAGCGATCAGATAACCCGCGTTCAGGCCCAGCGCCGCGATGCCGCCGCCGCCTTCCTCGGCAGCCGGTGCGCCTTGCTCGCCGGCTGCCACGCCGGCTTCCACCGCCGGTTCGGCGGTCGCTTCCTCTTCCTGGGCGACGACGACCAGCGCCGGCACGATCAGCAGCGCAGCAATCGCCAGGAGCAGTAAAAGTTTCCGTAATGGTTTACGCATGTCAGCACTCCTCGACATGCTATTGCAGCACGAACAGGATAATGAGCGCCACCACCAGACAGTAAATCGCCACGGCTTCCGCAAACACGATACCGAGAATCATGTTCGTCTGGATGTTACCGGAAGCGTCCGGGTTGCGACCAATCGCCTGGAGCGCGCCGCTGACCAGCACACCAATACCAATACCCGGCCCAAGCGCGCCGATCATTGCCAGTCCCGCGCCAATCGCTTTGCCTAATGTCGTCAGATCGCCTTCCATGATAATGTCATTCCTCCTATTGCAGATTTAGCGTGTGTATTCCTGATGAGTAAACAGCTTTTCAGGCGTGTTCTTCGTGATGTTCCTCGTCGCCATGATGGCCTTCCATCGCTTGGGCGACGAATACCAGCGTCAGCACCGCAAAAACCAGCGCCTGCGCCAGACCGACGATCAGTTCCAGCGCATAAAACACAATCGGCAGGCCCGTCCCCAGCAGGAACAGCATCACTGCGATCAGGATGCCCCCGGCAAAGATATTGCCGAAAAGACGGAAGCTCAGGCTGACGATTTTAGACAGTTCCGAGATGAACTCCAGCGGCCCGACGATCAGGTCAATCGCGCCCAGGGGTTTCTTGCTCAGGTTGCCTAATGAGTGAACGGGGATGAACTTTTGCAGATAGTTCAACCCCTGCTCTTTGAAGCCGTAAACCTGGATAAAGGTGAAGGAAATCAGGGCCAGCGCAATCGTCAGGTTCAGGTCGGTGGCCGCCGGACGGAAGAACGGCGTGATGTGGAAACGATGTTCTTCCAGCGGGTCGCCGGTGGTTTCGGCGTGTTCGCCTTCTGCCGCTTCTTCGCCCAGGCCGGTCGCTGCGGCGCAGGCGTGTTCCATGTCCAAGTCAACCGGATCGCCGCCGAAAAGCGGCTGGGAATTACGAAGCTGGTACACCGCCACACCCAGGAAATTTTCGTTGACCTGCGTCGCCGGATACCCATTGGTGCCGGGGTGCGCGCAGTGGAACTTGCCCACGCTTTCGATGCCGGGGATGATGCTCATCCAGTTGGCAAACAGCAGGAACAGGAAAATCGTCGCTACCAGGGGGAAGATGGAGCGCGCGTTTTTGTTCCCGGCGGTGTTCCGCACGAAGCCGTACAGCCCGCCCGCGATCAGCTCCAGAAGGGTCTGGAAGCGGTTGGTCGGCACTTTCTTGCGCCAACCGTTGGATACCCGCCAGCCGGCAAAGGCGATCACCAGCACGATGATGTCCACCAGGAACAGCGACGTCATCGTGTTAATCAGGTTAAAATCTTCGCCCAGGTCAATGCCCAGCGGTTTCCAGTGATGAACCAGGATTTCGCCCGGCACCTGAATAACCGGGATCGCCGCCGCCGCGTTTGCGCCGGGCAGGGCGATGAAGGGAATCGTGACGCAGACAACTGCCGCAAAGACTAAGAGGCCGAGTCCAACGAGACAGCCTCGCTGGTTGGTCGTCATGACGGTCCTCCTTCACTGAAGTTATTCAAAAACACCGTTCTCATTCCCAAGTGGCAACCTCCTCTAAAACAGTGAAGTGTTGGTATCCTGATGATTTTCTTGTGATGCTGTCTGGATCGCGTTGACCAGTCTCAAAACGATCCGAACCACCAGCCATAATGTTACCGGTACGCTCAGTACCACCAGTCCCACCGTGAATGGCCCGCGCAGGCCAAAACGCGCATCCAGCCACAGGCCGGCCAGCAAGGCTGCCACCACAATCACGGTGATAAAACATCCCGCCAGCCCGGCGACGCCCGCGTAGGACAGATTTTTAACGCGGGTCAGCCGGTCGGGTCGAGACATGAAGGCACCAAAGGTTCGGGAATTCTATCACAAGTACCTGCGCTTGCCAACAAAATTACAGTGAATTATACAAAAGCCGATCATCTTAATTGTCCGGCGGGCGTTGGCGGACTATTCAATGTGGAGGACGATGGCAGGGGCGGCCCGGTCTGGTCGCCCCTGCGGAACGTATGATTATTTTTGAAAGAGCATCAGTCCGCTGTTCAAGGCGGCTTCGTGCCGGGCTGTCTAGCCCACGAACAGCGAACCGGCGCTGCGTACCGCCCAGTCGAACACCACCTGCGCCCCGACCGTCCCCAGCACGATCACCAGCCCGGCGGTGATCGCCAACACCCAGACATACGGGCGCGACACCGGAATCGGTTTATCCTCGTCTTCGCTGCGGTCGACGTACATGACCTTAATCACAACCAGGTAGTAGTACAGGCCGATGATGGCGTTCAGAACGCCCACCACCGCCAGCCACACCAGGCCGGACTGCACCGCCGCGTTGAACACAAAAAACTTGCCAAAGAAACCCGCCGCCGGCGGCACGCCGGCCAGCGATAGCAGCCCGACCGTCATCATCAGCGCCAGGGCAGGATTGCGACGGCTCAAACCGGCCAGGTCGGCAATCGTTTCGCTGCCGGTCGCCTCGCTGAACAGGACGACGACGGCGAACGCCAGCAGGTTGGTGAACACGTACATGAACATATAAAAGCCGACCGACGCTACCGCCTGCGCCTGCACTTCGGCGCTGGTGGCTTGCAGCGCCGCCACGCCGATGAGCGTGTAACCGGCCTGCGCGATGGACGAATAGGCCAGCAGACGCTTGATATTACGCTGCGCCAGGGCGACCACGTTGCCGATGGTCATCGAGATGACCGCCGACGCCGCCATCAACTGCACCCAGAAGTCCTTGATCTGCGCGTCGCCGATCACCAGCGCCGCCGGGAAAACCGCCATCAGAAAGCGTACCAGCAGCGCAAAACTGGCCGACTTGCTGGCGACGCTCAAAAAGGCCGTCACCGGCGTGGGCGCGCCTTCGTATACGTCCGGCGTCCAGAAGTGGAACGGCACGGCGCTGATCTTAAAGCCAAAACCGACGATAATCAGCACCAGCGCCCCCAGCACCGGAAGCGCGTTATCGGCAAACGCCTGGCTGCCCAGGTATTGGCCGATCTGGTACAGGCCGGTCTGCCCGCCGCTGAAGCCAAACAGCAGGCTCATGCCGAACAGCATCAGCGCCGAGGCGAACGCGCCGAACAGGAAGTATTTGACGCCGCTTTCGGCGGATTTTGGATCACTGCGTTTGAAGGCCGCCAGCAGGTACAGCGGGATAGAGGTCGTTTCCAGCGCCAGGAAGGCCATAATCAGGTCGGCAGCCCCGGCCATCAGCGTCATGCCCAGGGTGGAGACGATGATAATCAGGTAAAACTCGCCCCGGTGGCCGACGCCTTTCACATCAAGGGACATCAGGCAGGTGATGCCCGCTGCCAGCAGCACCATCACCTTAAAAATCTGCGACAGCACATCGTGGCGCACCATGCCGCCCCAGTACAGGCCCTCCGGCGTCGCCTGCGAACCCGGCCACAGAATCAGCGGCAGGGCGGCGATGAAGCCCAGCCCCAGCCCGGCCACGATGGCGATGGTGCGGTGCTGGCCTTTCGGCAGGCTCAGGTCGAGCGCCAGCACGATCAGCGCCAGGACGGTCAGGCCGATTTCCGGCAGAATCGCCAGCAGACTGGTAGCGAGATCAAATTCGGTAGCGATCATTTACGCCCCCCCAAAGATAGCAAGTATGGGCCGCAGGCCGGCTTCGATCATCGGTGCCATAATCGCCGGGTAAATCCCCAGGACGACCAGCGGCGTGCCGAGCAAAAACAGGATGATGCGGTCGGTGACGGTAATATCCCCCACATCACTGTAAAGTTTTTCGTTGAATTCGCCGAAGAAGACCTGCCCGACCACGCGCAGCACGTAAGCCGCCGTGACCACGATGCCCAGCGCCGCCAGGATGACGATGATCGAGTAGTAGTTGGACAGCGTGAAGTCACCGATTTGCAGCGTCACATTCGGCGAGGCATTCCACATGCCGACGAAAATCGGAAATTCCGCGATGAAGCCGCTCAGTCCCGGCATACCCATGCTGGTTAAACCGCCGATGATGAAGGCGACGGCCACCCAGGGCATTCGTTTGACGAACCCGCCCAGGCTGGGGATGTCGCGGGTGTGCGCCCGGTCGTAGACCATGCCGACGCAGCCGAAGAACAGCGCCGTCATCACGCCGTGACTGAACATCTGCAAGCCCGCGCCGGTCATGCCGATGATGTTCATGGACGCAAAGCCCATGCTCACCAGCCCCATATGGCTGACCGACGAGAAACCGATGACGTACTTAAAGTCGCGCTGGCGGAAGGCGATGAATGCGCCGTAGACCACGTTTATCAGCGTCAGAAAAACGATCCAGGGCAGGTGCGTCTGCGCGCCATCCGGCAAGAGCTGCACGCCCGCCCGCAGCGCCGCATACGCGCCCAGCTTCATCAGCACGCCGGCGTGGATCATCGAAACCGCCGTCGGCGCGGCTACATGGCCGTCCGGCGACCAGTTGTGGAAGGGGAACACGCCCGCCAGCACGCCAAAGCCGATGAAGATGAACGGGAACCACAGTTTGGCGAACGTCAGCGTTTCCACCCCGGCGTAACCGGCGATGTTGAACGCGCCGTTTTCCGCCGCCAGCATCAACTGGGTCATGTCGAAGCTGAACTCGCGCGCGTCCGGCGAAAGCAGGCCGGAGTCTTTGGCCTGCGTAAACACCTGCGCGCCGTCGCCGATGAAGTAATTATTGGCCGCCAGTACCATAGCAATCACGCCGACCAGCGCGATGACCGAGCCGATCAGGATGTACAGCGTCAGCTTCATGGCGGCGTATTCGCGCGTTTTGACCCAGCCCCAGGTCGCAATCAGAAGATACATGGGGAAGATAGCCAGTTCGTAGAAGAAGAACAGCACAAACATATCTATGGCGAGGAACACGCCGTAGACGCCCGCCACCAGGAACATGAAGAAGGCCATAAATTCCCGTGTGCGGTCTTCGATGCGCCAGGAAATCAGCACGCCGGCGACGGCCACCATGCCGGTCAGCAGCACCATCGGCGCATTCAGGCCGTCCACGCCCAGGTGATAGCTGATGCCCAACTGTTCCACCCAGACGACTTTTTCCTCGAACGCCAGCCCGTCGCGGAACATCTGCGTGGCGAGGCTGGATGTCCCGGCTTCGCTCAGGGCATCCCCGTTGGCATTAACGGCGTTCACCTGGTTGTTGTAGCCAAAATACACCGCGCCGGACATCACCAGCACGGCCACTGCTGCCGCGATGGACAGCCCCCGGATGAGGTCGCGCTGGTCGCTTTTCATCAGCAGGAGAATGACCCCGACCACAATCGGCGTGAAGATGATGAGGCTTAAAATCGGCAATGTGAATGTTCCGTCCATAAATGTTCCTTTTTGCCCGCTCCTGACATCTTTTCGGGCTGTAGGGGCGGGTTTCTAAACCCGCCCCCCGCGAAACGTCAGAATAAGGCAGGCATGGTTATCCCCCGAACAACCGCGTCACCGAGTCGTTGATGATCGGCAAAATCCAGTTTGGCACAAGGCCGGTGATTAACATCAGCACCAGCAGCGGCGCGATGGCAACCACTTCGCGCAGTTCGATCTCCAGATGCGTGTCGCGCCACTTCAGGTTAAACGGCCCGTGCAGCACGGCGCGAATGCCTTTCAGAATATAACCGCCGGTGAACAGCAGCCCGATCATCGCCACCAGCGTTAAACCGGTGAACACCGGCCAGGCCCCGCGCACC
Source organism: Chloroflexota bacterium (assembly GCA_013388735.1). Taxonomy (GTDB): domain Bacteria; phylum Chloroflexota; class Anaerolineae; order Aggregatilineales; family Phototrophicaceae; genus CFX2. Next base: position 21,414 of record JACAES010000143.1, read on the forward strand.
ACCAGGAACTCGCTCACAAAGCCGTTCAGCCCCGGCAGCCCCAGGCTTGCCATGCTGGTGAAAATGAAGATGCTGCCGTAGATGGGCGCTTTGACCCAGAAGCCGCCGTACTCGCGCAGGTCGCGGGTATGCGTTTTGTGATAGATCGCGCCGGCCAGCAAAAACATAGCCGCCGAACTGAGGCCGTGATTGAACATTTGCAGCACCGCGCCGTTGGTGGCGAGGACGGCGCTTTGCAGATGTTCGCCGCTGGCGTCCATGAAGTTCTGCCCGTAGGCCAGCGCCGTTACTGCCAGGCCGATTGCCACAAAACCCATATGGTTAACGGAACTGTAGGCTACCAGCCGTTTGATGTCGTTCTGGGCGAAGGCCGCAAACGCGCCCAGGACGATGCTTAACATCGCCAGGAAGGCGAAAATGCCGGCCCAGTTGGTCTGGATGACGCCCAGGATATTCACCTCCGCCACCCACACATCCGGGAAGAGCGGGATCGCCAGCCGCAGAAAACCATACGCGCCCAGCTTGAGCATCACGCCGGCCAGCAGCATCGAACCGGCGGTCGGCGCTTCGCCGTGCGCGTCCGGCAGCCAGGTATGGAACGGCCAGACCGGGACTTTGATGCAGAAGGCCACGAAAAAGCCCAGGAAGGCCAGTGCCTTGACCGTCTCGATGCCGATGCCCAGGAACGCGCCGCCTTCGCCCTGGAAGTTGACCCAGGAATTGGCGGCGGCGGGGTTAACCAGCGCCGCGATGTCGAATGTGCCGGCTGTCCAGCCGATGAGCTGCGTTGCCAGCAGCATCCCCAATGAGCCGCCCACCGAATAAATAAAAAATTTGGTGGAGGCATATTTACGGTTGGGGCCGCCCCATTGGTCAATGATGAAGTACATCGGCACGAGGCTGAGTTCGTAGAACAGGAAGAAGATCATCATGTCCAGCGCCACGAACACGCCCATCAGGCCGGTTTCAAAGAACAGCAGCAGCGCCATGTGCATGTGCACGCGCTCGTCCACCTCGAAGCTGATGAGGATCGCCAGCGGCACCAGGATGCCGGTCAGCAGCACCATCGTCGCGCTGATGCCGTCAATGCCCACGTGCCACGACGCGCCGATCAGCGTAAACCAGGGCACCTGCGATACCATCTGGTAGCCGGCCTCGGCGCGGTCGTAGGCGAAAAAGACCACTACGGCGATTGCCCCAATCATCACCGACAGCGCCAGCGCCCCCCAGCGGGCCACGTCTTTCTGCCGGGGCAGCAGCAGCACGATCACCGCCGCCGCCGCCGGGGCCACTACCAGAAAACTAAGAACATCTATTCCGAGTATCGTCATACCATCAACCTCGTGGCAGGGGCGGATTTCAAAACCCCCCTACAAATACAGCCCATTATTAAGGCGCCGCCTGAACCAGCACGCCGCCGGCGGTGGCCGCAAAAATCAGCCCGATCAGAATGGCGGCGATAGCGATCAACAGTAAATACTGCTGCACGCGCCCCGTCTGGATGCGGCGGAACCACGCGCCGAACATGGCGATCAGTTCCGGGATGCCGTCGCCCACGCCGTCAATCAGCCAGGTATTGAGCAGTTTGAACAGTTCGCCGACCCAGGTCGCTACCCGCGCAACCAGATGCAGGAAACCGTCAATCAGGTTCCGGTCGAGGAAACCGACCACAACAACTTCTGAGAACCAGCGGAACGGCCTGATGAACACTGCTGCGTACACTTCGTCCAGGTAATATTTGTTCTTCAGCACCGTATGTACCGGGCCGAGGAAGGCAACCAGCGGGTCCGGCTGCCCGGCTTTGAGCGGTTTGCGCCAGTAAACCAGATAGCCCAGCCCCAGGCCGCCCAGCGCCACCGTGAACGAAGTCAGCACCGGAATCCAGTTGAAGGGCGGTTTTTCCGGCTGCATTTCCGGCAGCAGCGTGTATTTAACGAACCCGAAGAAGGGGTTGGTTTCCGGCGAGAAGATCGCCCCGAACACCGGGAATTCCGGCGGCACGCCGACGAAGCCGGCGAAGATGGCGAAGAAGGCCAGGATAATCAGCGGCAGGGTCATGGTGAAACTGACGACGCCCTGCCCCAGGTTGGCGTGTTCCGCCGCCGGGGTGCGCGCTTCGCCCATAAAAGTGAGGCCGAGCTGCCGCATGGTGTAAAAGGCTGTCAGGAAGGCCGCCAGCGCCAGCAGCACGAACACCAGCGCGTGTGGGCCAAAACCGCTGCTCAGGCCCAGGTAAGCATCCGCCAGGATTTCATCCTTTGACCAGAACCCGGCGGTCAGCAGCGGGAAGCCGGCCAGCGACAGACCACCGATCAGAAAGGTATAAAACGTGACCGGCATGGTCTTGCGCAGACCGCCCATGTTCATCATATCCTGCGGGTCGAAGGTGTGATGTTCCTCGTGATGGTGGGCCTCGTCGTGCGTCTCATGTTCGGCATGGTGCGTGTCGTGGCCGTGTTCGTGGGCATGGTGTTCACCGTGTTCCATGCCATGAATGACCGCGCCGGATGCCATGAACAGCAGCGCCTTAAAGAAGGCGTGGGTAATCAGGTGGAAGGCGGCGGCGATATAGGCGCCGATGCCCAGCGCCGCCATCATGAAGCCGAGCTGCGAAATGGTGGAATAGGCCAGCACGCGCTTCACGTCGTTCTGCGCGACGGCGATGGTGGCCGAAAAGATGGCCGTAAAACTGCCGATCAGCGCCATCAGCATCAGTGGGGCAGTCAGTTCGCCCTGATGGGGATGGCCGCCCGCCTCGAACAGCGGGTACATGCGGATGATGGCGTAAATACCGGCGGAAACCATCGCGGCGGCATGGATCATCGCGCTGACCGGCGTCGGGCCTTCCATCGCGTCCGGCAGCCACACATGCAGCGGGAACTGCGCCGATTTGCCGATGGTGCCGATAATCAGAAAGATGCCGATCAGCGCCGAGGCGCTCAGTCCCAGGCCGCCCAGCAGCAGCGCGGGCGTGGTCGCCAGGTGGTGCAGCACCTCTTCGTTGTACAGGATGGCGCGGAAGCTGAGCGTGCCGGTTTCGGCGTACAGGTAGGCGATGCCCAGCAGCATCAGCACGTCGGCCACGCGGGTGGTGATGAAGGCTTTGATGGCCGCTTTGTAGGCGCTTTCCTTCTCGAACCAGAAGCCGATGAGCATGTAGGAACACAGGCCCATCACTTCCCAGCCAACGAACATCAGCAGCACGTTATCGGCTACCACCAGCGTCAGCATCGCGCCGGCGAACAGCGCGATCAGCGC
>JACAES010000180.1 GCA_013388735.1 Chloroflexota bacterium
AACAGCACAGCCGCAGCGACCAGCAGCGCGCGCGGCAGCCGCCGGGAAACGCTCTGGCGAATCATCCGGGCGAGGTCGGCGATAGACTGGTCTACAAACAGATTCCGCACGTCCAGAATAGTGATGCCGTCCGATTGCAGCAGCGCATAAACGTGTTCGTCCGGGATGGGGTCTGGCGGAGTATAAGTTTCCTGGAACACGGGAATCAGGATTTTATTCAGCGTATGTGCGTGTTTGATTTCCTCGCGCACCCAATCCGAATCCAGGGTAGTCGCGCCCAGCAGGCAGACAAACACATGACACTCGGCAATCGCGCGGCGCAGCCGGTCGGGGAACGGGCCGCCGCCGTCTATGCTGCGGGTATCCACAAAGGTTTTGATGCCCTGGCGTCCCAGTTCTTTCGCCAGCAGGGTCGCCAGCGCCGCGCTGTCTTTTCGACGGTAGGAGATAAAAATGCGCACCATAAGATTTGTTAGATAGTTTGAGAATTGGAGAAATATATCACATTAGTATGACAGCAAACCTGCCGTCCGGCAAGCAGCACAGCGGACGGCCAGAAGGCCCAGGGCCAATCGCTCAAAAAGCATTCAGATCAACCGACATGGCCGCGATAGCTTCCAGACCCCCACTAAATCTCCCCCGAATTCGGGGGCGACTTTGCTTCCGGCGTGATGAAGCCCCCTCCCTGAATTCGGGGAGGGTCGGGGTGGGGTCAAAGGGCAAAAGTCTGCTTACTGAGACGAAGTATCTTCAAGCGACTGCCCTGCCCGAAGGTCATCCCTACTGGCAGCAAAGCCATCTGCTCACTATACTTACGCCGTCAACGAAAGCGTCGAGAAGGAATTGTTATGACCAGCCAGGAACACGACACCACCTACCCCCTCGCAGCGCCGGAGGCCAACGGCGACTCCGCCCCACGCTCCAACTTCATCCGCGAGATCATTGACGAACATAACCGGAGCGGGCGCTTCGGCGGGCGCGTGCATACCCGCTTTCCACCGGAGCCGAACGGCTACCTGCACATCGGCCACGCCAAGTCCATCTGCCTGAACTTCGGGCTGGCCCAGGACTACGGCGGCAAATGCAACTTGCGCTTTGACGACACCAACCCGGTCAAGGAGGAGCAGGAATACATTGACTCGATCATCACCGATGTGCGCTGGCTGGGCTTCGACTGGCAGGATCGGCTGTTTTACGCTTCGGATTATTTCGGGCAGCTGTACGAATGGGCGGTCAAACTGGTCAAGGACGGCAAGGCTTACGTAGACCACCTGAGCGCCGACGAAATCCGTGAGTATCGCGGCACGCTCACCCAGCCGGGCAAGGAAAGCCCTTACCGCAATCGTTCGGTGGAAGAAAACCTCGACCTGTTCGAGCGCATGAAAAACGGCGAATTCCCGGACGGCACCTGCGTGCTGCGCGCCAAAATTGACATGGCGTCACCTAATCTGAATATGCGCGACCCGGTGCTGTACCGCATCCTGCACGCGCAGCACCCGCGCACCGGCGACGCCTGGTGCATTTACCCGATGTACGACTGGGCGCACGGCCAGTCCGACTCCATCGAGGGCATCACCCATTCGATCTGCACGCTGGAATTTGAAGATCACCGCCCGCTGTACGAGTGGTTCATTCAAAACCTGGGCATCTACGCCCCGCAGCAGATCGAGTTCGCACGTTTGAACCTGACCTATACCGTCCTGAGCAAACGTAAGCTCATCCAACTGGTGCGGGAAGGGTACGTGCGCGGCTGGGACGACCCGCGAATGCCGACTATCTCCGGCATCCGGCGGCGCGGCTATACGCCGGAAGGCATCCGTCTGTTTGCCGATACTATTGGCGTCGCCAAAGCCAACAGCACGGTAGACCTGGCGCTGCTGGAATACTGCATCCGCCAGGATTTGAACAAACGCGCGCTGCGCAAGATGGCCGTTCTGCGCCCACTGAAGGTGGTGCTGACCAACTACCCGGAAGACCAGGTGGAAGAACTGGAAGCCGTCAACAACCCGGAAGACCCGGACGCCAGCACGCGCAAAGTGCCGTTTTCGCGCGTCCTGTACATCGAGCAGGACGACTTCATGGAGAACCCCGCGCCAAAGTATTATCGCCTGTCGCCGGGGCGCGAGGTACGCCTGCGTTACGGCTACTTCATCAAATGCGTGGATGTCGTCAAAGACGCGCAGGGGCAGATTGTGGAACTGCACTGCACCTACGACCCGGAGACGCGCGGTGGCACAGCGCCAGATGGCCGCAAGGTGAAGGCGACTATTCACTGGGTATCGGCGGGGCACGCCCAGGAAGCCGAGGTGCGGCTGTACGAGAACCTGTTCACCGTGCCTGACCCCGGCGCAGACGAAACCCGCCCGTTCACCGATTTTATCAACCCCGACTCGCTGGATGTGCTGGCGACCTGCCGCATCGAACCGAGCCTGGCCGGGGCAAAACCGGGCGAGCGTTTCCAGTTTGAGCGTCTGGGTTATTTCGCCGTAGACCCGGATTCGACCGAAGACCGGCTGGTGTTTAACCGCACCGTCACGCTCAAGGATGAGTGGGCCAAACTTCAGAAACAGCAGGGGTAAATCGCTTCTAACCGCTGCTGACGAGTCCGCCCTCTACTACGGGCGGACTTTTATTTCTCGAATTAGAGTTTCGTAATCAAACCCAAATCAAACGATACTATGACTGCATTATAATAGGCATCCTGACCGAACCCCCATACAATGAAATATGGATTGGACTCTAGGGCATAAACACCATGTCAGACGCGGCAGCGACCCTCATCATTGCGGCGATGGCTCTTTTCGTAGCAGCCATAGTGGGCTTGATCGCGCTGGCTTCCATCCTGCGCCAGCGTCGCAACCACATGGCAGACCGCGCGCGGGCGGCTTTGCAGCCCATTCCCATTATAACAGCCGCCGCGCCGCAGCCGTCACCACGCCCCACGCCCAAACCTTCCCCGCGCGTTTCCACGCCCCTGCCCGATTACCAACGCCTGCCGCTGCAAAACGGCAGTCCTGACCAGGTGGTGATGTTCATCGAACCGGTCGAAGGCCCGACCCGTGAGCAGATCAACGTCCAGAAGTTAATAGATTTCCTCAAGCAGGAAACCATCAAGTCGAACGCTTCCCCCAAAGCCAGTTAAGCAGAGTTCCGCGTTCCAAGTTTTGAGTTTCGAGTTGCGGATTGAATCCGCAGGAACATCCGGCCCGGTTCGGGCTATGCCGATTCGCCGTGATGGCTATAATGAAAATAGGAGGCATGATGAATAACGGGCCGTTTAATCGAATTATCTTGTCGAAAGCCAGCGTGGCTGGGGTCGCACTGGCGCTGGTAGGAATTGCTTTATTTTTGATCCTGTGGAGCGTGCTGGGTCAGCTAGGCGCACAGCCGTTCGCGCGGATGTTAATTGCCCTCTGCGTGCCGCCTGCCATCATCGCGGCCATCCTCGGCGTGTATATCCTGCTGCCAAAACCGTCGGACAAAGGCGACACTTAGTCGTTTTTTATGAACCGATAGATAATCGCCACCGGCCAACCGGGCGGGGCTGACGGATGGCCGGAGCGCGGTTCAACCACGTCGGCCACGCGCAGACCGGCCCGCCGCGCGGCCTGGTGATAGTCGCTGTACAGATGCACGTGGTGTTCGACGGCATAGGTTCTTCCGTCCGGCGCGGTGAAGGTGCGCCGACCGCCGTTGAGCGCCAGCAGCGGATGAAAATCGCTGACCAGGGCGCAGCCGCCCGGCTTCAGCACCCGGCTGATTTCCCCCAACGATGGCGTAAGCCGGGGCAGATGCCCCAGCGCCAGACCGCACAACACGACATCCACCGAATCGCTTTTGAGCGGTATCGCTTCGACGCTGGCAAGCGCCACCCGCCCCAGGCCGTGCCTGAGCATAGCCGCGCTGTTATCCAGTCCGACGACCGACGCGCCGCGTTCGGCGGCCAGGCGGCCATAACGCCCCGTCCCGCAGGCCAAGTCAAGCGCCAGTTTGCCCTGCATGTCCGGGAACAGGTCAAGCATGGCCTGTTGTTCGGCCTGCATCAGCGGGTTATGCGCCTGCGGGGGATAACTGGCCGCCCATCGGTGGTAGGCTTCCAGGCTGCTCAGGGTCGGCGGCGGGCGAAAGCGCCCGAAAATTCGTTTCAGCATAACGGCCTAAGTGGGATCGCCCCGCGAATTTAAAAAAAGCGCGTCTTCCTCGTCCATCACCGTCCCCATGATGATGTAATCGGCCCAGATGAAAAAGGCGCGATCATCGCTGTTATAGGTGAGCTGCGCCCGCCAGGGCATCCGCAGCCAGGCATAAGCGATGCGCCGTCGTTCATAGCGGGTCGTCCGTTCGCGCAGTTGATGATACCAGCGCGGCAGTCTGAAGATTCGATAATACCAGGGCGCGGCGCGGTCAGGATTCTGGAAAATGAGCAGCGTCGTCATAACCAGCAAAAACCCCAGCAGGACCAGCGGAAAACTCAGGCTTGCCAGGATAGATACCCACACACCCAGCGAAATCGCCAGTGTGCCGGCCCAGAAGAGCAGACCCGTCAGCGGCATATAAACCTGTTCCGGGTCGCCATACTGCTCGAAAGTTCGGATGACCGGGCTTTTTAGCCAGCCGATCACAATCAGCACGCTGCGTGTCAGAAAGATAACACTAACCAGAATAACCGGGATAGCAACCATCGTTTTACGACATCCGCAGCAGGGCGCGCGGCCCTTTGTACAGCGGGCAAACGCAGCGTTCGCACTCTGGGCGCTGGCCGCTGCGATACGCCAGCCGCAGGGCCAGCGCCTCCGGGCTGTTGAGCGTTTCGAGTACCGGCGTGGTGTCCGCTTCGTCTGCTTCGATCCTTCCAACGCCGGGCAAAAAATAACAGGGGCGCAGTGTGCCGTCCACTTCAACGACGGCGCTGATATGCGGCGCGTTACAGCGTGGGCGCGGGAAGTCCGCCGCGCCGTTGAGCGCAGCGAAATAATCCGCCAGCCGCCGCAGTTTGGCCGGCGATTCGGCCATCAGCCCGCCGGCAAACGCGTCGCTGAAACGCGCGATTACGTCTTCGATCACCTGCCGGAAAATCGTCACATCGTCCAGCATCAGGGCGGCGGCTGCCGGGCCGTGTTCCGGTGGGCTGCCCGGCCCCAGGGTCACAATCGCCGAAGCCGGCAGTTCGCCGGCAGGCACAAGCGTCGGGTCAAAACGCGGCCCAAAGGCGTGAACGCTGCTCACGTCAACGGCCAGAAAACTGACGCGGTTCACATCCGCTGCCTGCGCCACTTCGATGATCTGCGGGATTTCGCGGTAGTTCGCACGTTGTACAGTCGTCCGGGTAATGACCGGCACGCCCCCGGCGCGAACGGCGCGAATGCCGTCCAGCACCAGATCAAACCCATCCACGCCACGAATGGCGGCGTAGGTCGCCGCTGTGCCGCCGTCCAGACTCACGATAACTTCATCCACGCTGGCGATCACGCCCTCGGCCTGCTTTCGCAGCAGCAGCCCGTTGGTGAGCAGCATGACGGTCGCGCCTTCTGACCGGAAACGCCAGGCGATTTCCGGCCAGCGGGGATGCTGCATGGCTTCGCCGCCGCTGAGCAGCACCCCGCGCGTGTGCAGGCTTTTGAACGACCCGGCCAGCTTTTCGACCAGTTCCCATCTCATGTTACGGCGCGGACTGCGCCAGATGTCGCAGGTGATACACCGGCTGTTACAGCCGTCGGTCAGATACAGCACCAACAGCGGCAGCGTGTGCAGGCGGTCGCTGATGAGGTTAAGCAGGCGTTTTGTCCGCATAATCGCTTTTGTATCCGGCATAATCTTGTACAAACCCGTCACAAGCCTATCGCCCATTATAATCTATGCTACAATTCTTACTGTACTTTTGGATGAGTTTTGCATCTCATTGATCAGAATGCCAACTTTAGATCTGGAAAAACCCGAACAAGGGCCGCGTGTGGCCTTCATGGAAAAAGCGGACGCGGATGTCATTGCCGAGACACTGGTCGCGTTCGCCAATACCGAAGGCGGAACAATCATCTTCGGCTTGAAGGAAGATGGCGAACCGGCCACCAAAAAGATCGAGGCGCAATCGCTTGAAAAGGCGCTTAAGGCGGCGGATACGGCCTGCAACCCGCCGGTGGTCATCGGCACCTGGGAACAGATTGAAAGCGAAAAAGGGACGCTGTTCACCCTGCGCGTACCGCGCAGCATCGAACTGCACGCCCTGGCCGACGGGCGCGTCCTGATTCGCAGCGGCGTGAAAAATCGTCCGCTGGGCGGCCAGGAAATCCTTAAGCTGGCGAGCGCCAAAAGCACCGGGGATTATGAACTCGAAGTCGTCCCCGGCGCGACGATGGACGATTTCAGCAACAAGATCATCACCGAGTACCTGACCAAACGCGCCGAACGCACCAAACGCCCCTACAACGGCAAAATCGCCGACCTGATGAAAGAAATCGGGGCGGTCAACGACGAGGCTAAAGCCACCGTCAGCGGTATTCTGCTGTTCGCGGAATATCCGCAGCACTGGCTGCCGCAGAGCAGCGTCGTATTCGCCAAGTTCGTCGGCAAAACGCCGCGCGGCGAAAACGGCCTGGCCGGTTATACCCGCCGCGAGGAACTGACCGGCCCGCTGCCGCGCCTGATTGAAAATTCCTGGAATCTGATCTGGAGCGAGATGGCCGTGAGCGCGGTCGTCAAGGGGCTGGAGCGCGAGGAAACCTACGAGTATCCGCAGTTCGCCGTGCGCGAAGCAATCGTGAACGCCATCTGCCACCGGGATTACCGGCTGAAAGGGCGGCGCATCGAAATCCGCATGTATTCCGACCGGCTGGAAGTGATTTCGCCGGGGGGACTGCCGGGTTTCATCACGGTGGAAAACATCGTGGACGAACACTTCAGCCGCAACCCGCGCATCGTCAGCGGGCTGTTCCAGTGGGGCTACATCGAGGAGTTGGGGCTGGGCATTGACCGCATGATGGAAGTGATGCAGCAGGCCGGCCACAAACCGCCCTACTTCGACGCGCGCCCCTACAGCTTCGCCGTTACGCTGTTTAACGAGCGCGAACGACAAAAGCCGCCGGAGTGGGCGCGCAACACCAATCACCGACAGGCGCGCGCGTTACAATACATCCGCGAGCATGGTTCGATTACCAACCGCGAATACCGTTCCCTGTGCCAGGGTGTGTCGGCGGAGACGCTGCGCCTTGATCTGGCTGATATGGTAGAGCAAGGAATCCTGCTTAAAGTGGGTTCTAAGAAAGGCACGTACTACATACTGAAATAGTCGAGAGTCAAACAGCCGAAAAAGCAATGGATTATCTACACCTTATTGCTTTAAGCCAGGAAAGATCATGACTTCACTGCTTAGCGTGGTGACGACCGCCAGCGTCGTCCTGCACGTGTCTATTCTGGTTTACGCACTGGCCCGCCGAAAGTCGGTGCGAACCGGTTACCTGTGGCTGCTGCTGACGGTGCTTTTCTCGCTGCTGTCGGCGGCGGCATTTTTCCTGCCGCCGGATTTGCTGCTCGTGGGGAAATATGGGCGTAATGCCGCGATCATGTTTGCCCTGGCGGCGATGGCGATTGCCTTCGGCGCGCTGGTCATCACCGATGTGCGCCGCCAATCGCCGGAACGCTGGCGACGGCTGTGGCTGGTAATGGGCGTTTTGTGGCTGGCGGGGCTGCTTATAACGGGTCTGCTGAGCGAGGCGATTACCCTGGCGCAGGGTGAATGGCTGGTGCAGGCGTTCACCACACGCAACCCCTTCAGCCTTTGCGCCCTGATCGGGCTGGTGGTGATGAGTCTGGTGCTGTTGGCGGTGGCGTTTCATTCCTTCTACGTCGCCCTGCTGCCCGAAGTCGCCAACCGGTCGCTGTTCTGGATAATCACCATCGCCGTCATCCTGATCGGCGTGGTGCTGACGATCAGCGGCAGCCAGACGCTCACGCTCCTGGGGCTGGCAACATTACTGATCGGCTTGCTGGGCACGTTGTATGCCCTGGTTTCGCACCGCGTCTTTGACATCCGCAGCAGTTTGAGTCTGGGGCTGCGGACGGCGCTGCTGGTCATCCTGACGGCATTGATTATGTTTGGCGTTTTGCAGGTTGTCAGCCGCACGCCGGTGCAAAGGGATGCCGAAGGCGACCTGCTGCTGGCGCTGCTGGCGCTGGCCGTCGCTATCGTCTATGTGCCTGTGCGGCAATTAGCGAACATCCTGGTTCAGCCGCTTCTGCGCGGCGCGTCCATTAACCCTACCGTCGCTGCCCGCAAGTACAGCCAGAAAGTATCCGGCGCAGTGGAGCTTGACCAGCTGGTCAAAACGGCGAGCGAAACGCTGAACGAGTCGCTGCGTGTCCGCCGCTCCGGGTTGATCCTGGTCAATGATACCGGCGGCGAAGACGGAAAAATCGAGCTGATGATAATCCCCGGCGGGGCATTTACCGAAACGGCCAGAGGCTTTATCGCCAAGAGCGGCTCAGTCTACCACCGGCTGGCCGCTCAACAGTCCCCGCTGTCCCAGTTTGATCTGGAATTCAGCCCCGAACATGCCGGGCTGGACGCGCAGGAGCGGCAGTTTTTTGCCACCCTGCAAATGAGCGCCTTCGCGCCGATCATCGTGGAAAATACGCTGATCGGTATCCTGGCCTGCGGGCCGAAGCTGAACGACGCGCCGTTTTACGCGCGCGATCTGGAACTGCTGGCGACGATGGCGAATCAGACCGGCGTCGCGCTGCGAAATGCCAGGCTGGTGGCCGACCTGCGCCACCTCAACCGCAGTATGCAGTCGCTCAATCGCGGGCTGGAAGAAGCCAATGAACAGCTTGAAAAGCTGGACTCGGTCAAAACCGAGTTCGTGACCATCGCCAGTCACGAACTGCGCACGCCGCTGGCGCAGATTCGCGGTTATACCGACATCGTGGATGCACTCAACCAGCAGGGGATGCTCAATCAGGATCAGACCGCCGGGCTGGTTTCTAACCTGCGCAAAGCCTCTGAGCGGATGGAAGAACTCATCACGGCCATGCTGGATGTCAGCCAGATTGATGTGAACGCGATGGATCTGCGCTTCACCCAGACCACGCCGGAAGCAGTTATCCGCATGGCGATTGAGCCGCTGACGGATGTCATCAAACAGCGCAAACTGACACTTTCCGCGCGTGGGCTGCGCGGGCTGCCGGCCATCGAGGCCGATCTGCAACGCTTGGTTCAGGCTTTCCGCAACGTGGTCGTCAATGCCATCAAATTCACCCCCGACGGCGGGCGGGTGGACATCAACGCCAGCCTGCACCCCGCCGAAAGCCCCGGCGAAGTTGATCACATTTTGATCGCCATTTCGGATACCGGCGTCGGCATCGCCAGGGATAACCTGGAACTGATCTTCCAGAAGTTCTACCGCGCTTATGACCCCGGCCTGCACTCCACCGGCGCTTATAAATTCATGGGCGCGGGGCCGGGTCTGGGGCTGACGATTGCGAAGGGCGTCATCGAAGGGCATGGCGGCAGAATCTGGGCCGAAAGCAGCGGCCATAACGTGCAGACCTGCCCCGGCTCGACCTTCTTTGTGCTGCTGCCTGTCCAGCCGCCGGAACATGCCCGGCGCGTGCTGCCCTTTGATGGCGAGACGGAGAAAACGTCGGCTTGAATGATCGGAGAAACATGATGCCGGAGAAAAAGAAAAAACGCGATTTGATTGCTACCTTCGAGTCTATCGAACGTTTCCACCGACGGCGGTCGGAATTGGTGATTCACGCCGTTCTGTCGCTGACTTTTCAGGCGGCCATGTGGTTGAACTGGTATTCATCTTATGGGGCTGTTGGCCGGGGTTTTGAAGGCACGTTTTTCACCGACCGGCTCAGCATCACGCTGGCGCTGGTGCTGGCGCTGGTCGGGCATCTGGCGCTGGTGTACCTGAGGGAGTCCAGAGATCGGCTGGTCGTGCAGGCCCTCCGGCAGCACCAGCAAGACCTGGCCGATTACGAACCGGAAAACGACCTGGAAGCCGCTGTGTATGAAGAAGAAGCCGGCCAGTGGGCAGCCGAGACACAACTACCAGCGCAAAACCGGCGCACCGGCCGATGAAGATCGGGCGATCTGACGCGCCGTCTTAAGGTCATATTGAACGCTGTATCCCCATCTGGCGGCTGGTTATTGGCCGTTTCTAACCTATCTGCAAAAACAATTCCGTCATAATCCTGTAAATGAGTTGCGAAAAGCTTCCATCCCTTGTATGCTTAAGATAAGATAAGGAAACACTTGAATAACGCAACAGGCGGTTTGAGATGGACAATAACAATGAAACTGCCCATATCCTGGTTGTTGATGATGAAGGCGCCATTCGATACTCGGTCAGCAAAACCCTTCAGCGCGTTGGCTACGAGGTGGATGAAGCCGCCACCGGCGAAGAAGCGCTCGAAATGATGGCTAAACGCGAATATGATGTGGTGCTGACCGACATCCGAATGCCTGGTTTAACCGGCGTGGAACTCTTAAAACGCATCAAAGACATCTCGCCGGATGCCATCGTCATCCTGATGACCGGCTACGCCAGCCTCGGCACGGCAGTTGAAAGTCTGCGCCTGGGCGCTCATGACTACCTCATCAAACCCAGTTCCAGCCAGGACATTCGCCAGAGTGTTTCGCGCGGGATCGAACGGTCCCGCAATCTCAAACGCCGCCGGGCGCTGCTGGACGCCATCCGCAGCAATGTCTTTGAACTGACCCACGCGCCCGAAGAGCCAGCCACGCCCTCTCTCAGCGACGATAACGAACCGCTGTCCGCCGCTGCCTACGAAGCCCCCATCGCCGAACCGCTGACAAACAATATGTCGCTCGGCCCGCTGACGATTTATCCGGGGCGTTACCAGATTTCCGTCGGCGACCAGCCGATAGACCTGACCCCGACCGAGTTCGACCTGCTGCTGTATCTGGCGGCACACCGGGGGCGCGTGGTATCGTGCCACGAACTGGTGCGGGAAGTGCGCGGTTACACGGTAGACGAAGCCGAAGCGCGCGAGGTCATTCGTCCGCACGTCAGCAACCTGCGCCGCAAGCTCAAGCAGACCGGGCAGGATGCTGATCTGATCGTGAACGTGCGCGGCATCGGTTATCGCCTCAGCGAACAGGGTCAGTGAGATTTAAAGCTCAGCATAAAGGCTCGAAAACGCAGAGGGGCGGCAAACTGCGCCTCGTCTGTATTGCCGTGTCCCTGTGTTTCTGGGTATCGTTTTCCCCAATCATCGCCCAGGATGATTCATTAGCCGCGCTCTCGCTCGAACAACGCGCCGCGCAGATGTTTTTCGTTCACCTGTATGGCAGCAGCCTGAACGAAGCCGGGCGCGAATTTCTGGCGCGCTGGCAGCCGGGTGGCGTGGTGCTGACCGACGACAACACCGGCGCGCCGGAGGATGTCACGCGGCTGGTTAACCGCTACCAGCAGACGATCATCGAGGCGAGCGGCCTGCCGCTGCTGGTGGCCGCCGACCAGGAAGGCGGCCCGATTGCCGCCCTGGAAACCGGCTTCACCCAGTTCCCCACCCCAACGCTGCTGACCGCCGCCGGCGACCCGGCGCTGGCTGCCGCCATTGGCGCGGCGATGGCCGAGGAACTGCGCGCTGTCGGTGTGAACATGAACCTTGCCCCGGTGGCCGATCTGGAACCCACAATCGGCAGCGGCGTCCTGGCGCGGCGCTCCTTCGGCAGCGACCCGGCGCTGGTCGGCCCGGCGCTGGCCGGGTTTGTGACCGGCCTTCAGGGCGCGGGCGTGGTCGCCACCGCCAAACATTTCCCCGGTCATGGCGCGACCGGCGCGGACTCCCACACCATGCTGCCGGTCGTTGACCTGAGCCGCGAACACCTGGAATCGGTCGAACTTGCGCCGTTCCGGGCGGCGGTGGCCGCCGGCGTCGAAGCCGTCATGGCCGCGCACATCGCCTACCCGGCGCTGGAGCCGCAGGCTGACCTGCCCGCCAGCCTCTCACCGCACATTCTGACCGGCCTGCTGCGCGAAGATATGCAGTTTGACGGCCTGATCCTGACCGATGCGCTGGACATGGACGCCATAGATACACGCTACGATTATCCAACGGCAGCGCTCATGGCGATTCAGGCCGGGGCGGACGTGCTGCTCAGCGCGCACATCAGCCCGGATAATCATATGCTGGCGATTCAGGCCGTCGTCGAAGCGGTGCGCGACGGGCAGATCAGCGAAGAACGCATCAATGAATCGGCGCGGCGTATCCTCAGCCTCAAAGACCGTTACGGCCTGCTGGACTGGCAGCCGCCTGACCCGGCAGCGGCGGCAGAGCGTGTTAACCTGGCGGCGCACGAGGCGCTGCTGGAACAGCTTTTCCGGGCGGGGGTGACGGTCGCGCTCGACCGTAACGACCTCATTCCTATCACGCCCGACCGCCCTGCCGCGCTGGTTTACCCGGCCACGCGGGTGCAGGTCGCCAACGAATGCCAACCCTACCATCCGGCGCTACGGCTGGTCGGCGTGTCCGATTCGCCGGACGATACCGAAATCGCCTGGGCAGTCGAGGCCGCCAGCCGCGCCGAAATAGTCATCGTCTTCACACAGAATGCCATCGAAAACGCCCGCCAGCAGCAGCTTGTCGCCACGCTGCCGCCGGAAAAAACCGTCGTGGTGGCGCTGTGGTCGCCCTATGACTGGACGACCTTCCCCGGCATCGCCGGTTATATGGTCACGTACAGCCCGGCGCGTCCGGCTGTCCCGGCGGCCTGTGCCATCCTGTTCGGGGCGATACCGGCACAGGGGCGGCTTGCCATCAGCCTGGGGGAAATACTCCCGGCTGGCAGTCAGGGCTGACTGACCAATACCCCCTACCCGCCAGAAGTTAATACGCCCCCTGCGTGTTGAACATAAAGGCCAGGAAGTTGACCTGTTCCTCGTCGGTCATCGGGCGCGGGCGGGCCAGGTCGTCAATGATACCGGTGAACAGGTCAATGCCCAGCAGGCGGCCTTCGTAGATAAACAACTGATCCATAAAAAAGCGCATGTTGCCCCAGAAGGGCTGGTCGAAAAACAGGTTGCCCAGGCCGTAATGTAAAAAAGCCTGCTCCCCGCGGCGCGTATTGTAAAACTCGAACACCTGCGGCTTGTGCGCCTGCGTGCCGATCACCACGTCCGCCCCCAGGTCGGCAATGCCGCGAAAATCCGCCCGCTGCGCGTCGGTCGGCAGGTATTCTTCGTATTCCCAATGCTGCATCGTTACGATCACCAGATCATTGGTGGCGGCCAGTTCTGGCAGTATTTGGCGCAGCCAGTTCCAGTCGCAGGCCGCCGCGCCGGGGCGCTGGTCGCCGGCCAGCGCATAATACGGGCCGGCCCAGTTGCAGGCCAGCATCGCCACCGTACTGCCGTTGTGTTCGATGACAAGCGGCTGCCGCGCCTGTTCCGGGTCTTCGCCGCCGCCGACCGTCTGGATGCCCTGATCGCGGTAATACCGGAGCGTCTCGCGGTAAGCGTCGTAGCCGTAATCGTTATTGTGGTTGCCGGTCAGTTCCACGATGTCCAGGCCGATAAACGGGAACAGCGCGAAGTGTTCCGGCTTTGCGCAGAACGCGCCCAAAGGCGTTTCGGCGCTGTAGGGGCAGGTCGGGTAAAACGAAACCTCATTGCTGGTATGGAAAAAATCGGCCCGGTCAACATAGGGTTTGATCGCCTCCCCCGCCCACTCGACCCCCTTTTGATCTAAGGCCTTCAAGGTCGAGCGCGTCAGCGCCGTGACGCCGGACAGCAGCACGCGCGTCAGCCGCTCCCGGTAGAAGTTCGGCGTTGGGCTGTCGAAACGCAGCGGGTAAACGCCCAGATCGCCATCCAGGGGGTGCAGGCCGTCCAGGTTCAGCACCCGGTAGCGCGGCGACAGCCGTTCAACCGGCAGCAGCGTATAGCGATCACGGTCGCGCCACAGCATGTTGTACAGCGCGTCCAGCGCCACCACCATCACCGCCGGATTCAGCGGCACGCCGTACCCGCGCAGCGCGGCGGCGGTAGATTCATCCAGCACCAGTTTATCATCCGGCGCGCCACCAGCGATTGCCCGCAAGCGTTCGGCAGAAATATTCGTTTGCAGGCTGGGGAAAACCACCGCCGGAAGAAACAGGTACACACCGCCCGGCCGAGCAGTCGGCAGGATCGCAGGGTTTTGCGCTTCTGCAACGTTCGCCCCGGTGGGCGTGTTGGTCGCAAACAGAAGGGCATCCGGCGCGGCGGTTTCGCCCCTCCAGACCGCCGCATAAAAATCCACATATTCGGCTACGTGCTGCCGCCAGTAGGTCAGGTAATGCTGGCCTTCGGGGTAGACGGTATATTGATAAGACACGCCGCGTTCGCGCAAGCGTTCGTCCATCAGGTCGAGTCCCGGCGCGGCATAATCGTCCTTGCCTCGGTCAAGCCAGATGCGCAGTTGGTCTATGCCCGGCGCGGACAGCGCCAGCCGCAGCGGGTTGTACTCCGGCGGCGCGTGGTAATCATCCAGGAAGGCACTGTGACCGCCAACCGCGCTGAACAGGTCAGGATGGCGAAAGGCCAGCTGCAGCGCCCAGAACCCCCCGCGCGAGATGCCGCCGATGGCACGGAACTCGCGGCGCGTTTCAATCCGGTAAGTTGTTTCGGTCAGCGGCAGCAGTTCTTCCAGAAACACGTTCGCCCACGAAACGCGCTCGAACTGGTTTTCGTTGGCGATCCATTCGCCAAACGGCATCACCGCCACCAGCGGCGGAATCGCGCCGCTGCCGATAGCCGCATCCAGAACTTCCGGCAGTCCCAGTCGTATCCACTGGCCGTCGTCTTCATTCGAGCCGTGCATCAGGTAAATGACCGGGTAACGTTCGGTCATCTGGTCGTAACAGGGCGGCAGGTAAACCGAATAGTACATGGTCGTTTCGGCGATCTGGCTGCGATACCGGTTACGCTCCACGCGCCCGGCGGTTTCGGCGCAGGTCTGAAGCGACCGCGCCGGCGCGGCCATCACGCAGGCAAA
>JACAES010000102.1 GCA_013388735.1 Chloroflexota bacterium
GCACAGGTGTATCTGTCGGGCGCGGCGTGTGCGTCAGCGTCGGCGTATCCGTTGCAGTCGGTGTAGCCGTCGGTGTATGGCTGGGTGTGAAGGTTGCCGTCGGCGTATCCGTTGCAGTCGGCACAGGTGTATCTGTCGGGCGCGGCGTGTGCGTCAGCGTCGGCGTATCCGTTGCAGTCGGTGTAGCCGTCGGTGTATGGCTGGGTGTGAAGGTAGCCGTCGGCGTCAGGTTATCCGGCGCGATCACCGGCAGGTCGTCCACGTTTTCCGCCCAGCGCACCGCCTCGCGCACAATCCAGCCGAAGCCATCCGCAAAGCGAATCATGATCCAGGCGCCATTCTGACTCCGCGCCACCGGCTCTACCTGTTCATTGGGGAGAATATCACCCAACCGCAGATACAGACGGCCTGGCCCGGCTCGAACGTAAACGCTGCGCGCATCCGACCAGACCCAGTTGCCGGTCGGCGTGGATGTCGGGAAAAACGGCGTGGCGGTGTCGCTTCCGGGTGGAGGTGAGGGTGTCAGATCGCGTTCGCCGATAACCGGCAGCGCCTCAATATCCTCGATCCAGAAGGCCAGATCACGCTGCACCCAACCAAAACCCCGGTAGTAGCGGATCAGCACCCAATCGCCGGTTTCGTCACGGCTGACCGGGAAGACATAGCGGCCCAGGGTCAACCGCCCCACGCGCGGGTAATCCCGCCCAGGGCCGCCGCGCACGATGACATCTTCCGCGATGATTTCGCTGGCAGTCGGCGTGGGTGTAGGCGTCAGCGTAGGTATGGTCTGGGCGCGAACCCCCATACCCGTGACCAGACACCAGGCCAGAACCAGCAGGATACGTCGTTTCAACCGACACCTCAATCATCAGCGCAAGATATTAACACAGTCTACTATTTCTGCCAACTATCCTTCGATAATGACAAAGGCCGCTTCCGGCTCAATGGCCGCGCCATCGGCAAACAGACGCGCCGACCACTGTCCAGGCAGGAACGGCACATCATCCGGCGTGATGAAATACCACAGGCAGAAATCGGCGGCGTCGCGCTGCACCGTCCAGCTATCGGAAAAAACCAGTTCGCCGTCGCGCCGCCACTCGACGCTCATCACCGTGCCGGCGCGGATACTGGTGGCGCGGGTGGTCGCGTAAATACGCGCCGCGTCGGGCGTAAACTGCGCCTGCAAACTGTCCGGGCAGCCGTCGGATTCGCGCACGCTGGCGGCCACGCCGGTGTTCACGAAACCGGAAGATGGCAGGCCACCCTGGCTCATGGCTTCCATGCTGTTTATGCTTTCCGGCAGGATGGTGCCTTCCACCTGCGGCGCGCTGCCCACCACCCGCTGCGGAGTTGGCGGGATGGCCGCGCGGGCGGTCGCTAAAAGCTGCTGGTTAACGCTGTTCAGTTCGGCAACCTGGGTGCCGGCGGCAGCGACGGTTGCCTCGATCAGCGCCCGGTCGGACAGCGCGGCAGCGGCGATGGCGGTCGCTTCGGCGACATACGCCGCGCCTTCGGCCAGCAGCGTCGCCTGCACGTCCGGCCCCTGAAGCGCCTGGCAGCCGCTCGCCAGCGCCAGCATCAAGGTTGATAATCTGAGAAAAATCCGCATCCCGCACTCACTTTTAATCCGCACAAATTGTTCATTATACGCCCAGATGCAGGATGATGGTATCCCGGCGTTACACACGCTAACCCGCGCCGCAGCAGCGATCCGCCGCTCTCTAAGCCGCCAACCGCACATTGCCGGGTTATAATCGGGAACGTGCGGCTTTTTACGTTGGTGGGCGGTCTATGCGTCGAATATTTTTTATCCTCCTGGCGATTTATCTGGTTTTCCTGGGCGGCAGTGCCTACTATACGCTGGTGTTCCCGATACGCATTTTTCATCATGCGCTGGTGACGCTGCTGCTGGCCGTATGGCTGATATGCCGCCTGCGCCACCGCCAGGGACTGCCGCAAACGCCGCTTAACCCGCCGATTTACGCCGCCGTCCTGATGTGGGTTTTCGCCGCCCTGACCAGCCTGGACCCGCGTTCCGCCTTTGAAAACCTGTGGTTTCCCTTCACGCACGTCCTGTTTTTTTTCGCTTTGGTGGAACTGCTGCGGCGGGGTTTTCAACGTCTGATTCTGGAAACCCAATTTTTGCTGGCGGCGCTGGTGGTTTTCCTCAGCGGCCTGGAACTGGCATCCTGGTATTTCGGCCTGGGTTTCATCCCCGGCACGCAGACCGGCTGGATAGAGGTGATCGGCCCCGGCGTCTGGCTGCCGCTGGAACTGCCGCGCCTGTCGCTGGCGATGAATGTCAGTACGCTGCTGGCGGGGTACGTCGCGCCGCTGGTTTTGCTGGCGGCGGCCTGG
This sequence comes from Chloroflexota bacterium, assembly GCA_013388735.1. Lineage (GTDB taxonomy): Bacteria > Chloroflexota > Anaerolineae > Aggregatilineales > Phototrophicaceae > CFX2. The sequence continues at coordinate 2,359 of JACAES010000102.1, forward strand.
GCGCTGACGGCGCGCCGCCAGTACCGCGCCGCTCTGTGGGGGCTGGCCGGGGCGCTGCTGGTTGTGCTGCTGCTCACGCTTTCGCGCGGCGGTTTGCTTTCACTGGCCGCCGCTGTCGGAACGCTGGCAGCCATTCGCCTGTCCCAAACGCCCGCCATCACGCGGCGGCTCTCCCCCCGGCTGCTGCTGGGCGCGGCAGGCGCTTTCGGCGCGGTCGCCATCCTTCTGTTCCTGATGATCTCGCTGCGCTCTGAAACAGGCCGCGAATGGGGCGACGCCGGACGCCTGGATATGTGGCGCAGCGCGGTTGAAATCACCCGCGATTATCCGCTGACGGGCGTCGGCCCCGGCCTGTTCGGGCGCGCCTTTCGCTCCTACCGCAGCCCGGCGCTGGTGCAGGACAAACTCGCTTCCGCCCATAACGCCTATCTGAACACCACTGCCGAAACCGGCCTGCCGGGTATCGTCGTCAGCCTATGGCTGGGCGCAGCTTTTGTGCGCGCCTGGCTGGCGAACTGGCGGCGAAGCGATTCGGTCGGGCGCAAAATCCGGCTGGAAGCGGCGCTGGCCGGGCTGGCCGGGCTGGGCGTTCACAGCCTGGTAGACGTGTTCACCATCACGCCGATCGTGCTGCTGTGCCTGCTGCTGGCGGCCTACGCCATCACGCCGCTGCCGGAAAGCAAGGTGCTGAAAGAGCCACCGCGTTATACACATCCGGCGCTGGCCGCCCTCGCGCTGCTGATCGTCATCCTGTATGGCCTCTGGTTCATCCTGCTAAACCGCGCCCAGAGCCTTTATCAGGACAGCCTGGCGGGCGGTGCTGACAGCCTGCAAAACGTGCAGGCCGCCATCGAACTCGACCCGGCGCTGAAGCTCTACCCCTTGCATCGGGACTACCTCACCGGCGATCAGGCCGCTTATCTGCACGCACTGGCGCTGGAGCCGACCTGGGATACCGGCTGGCTGAACCTGGCGGCGCTGCGGCTGCGCGCGGGCGACGATGCCGGCGCGCTGGACGCGCTCGACTGCGCCCGGCAGATCAGCCAGCGCAGCCCGGCCATGCTGCACTGGGCCGCCCTGGCCGAAAATCTGGCCGCTGCCTCGCCGGAAGCTATCATCGAAGCCTACACTATTGCGATCAAATGGCAGGGCAGCCTGCCGCTGTCCGAATTCTGGTGGGAAACGGCGCTGCGTCGGAAAGCGGTGGAGCAGTTCCTGGCCGGCGCGCGGCTCGACTGGCAGTACCGCGTCCTGGCCGCCCACGACCCCGCCCGCGCCCAAACGCTGGTCAGCGCCGGCCCGCAAACCGCCGCCGAATGGTGGATAGCCGGACAGGATGCCCTGACCAATCGGGACGACGCGCCCGCCGCTGCCGTCGCTTTTTCCAGGGCGATTGAACTGGCGCGCACCGAAGGCGATTATTATGCTTCCCGCGCCCGCGCGACGCTGGAAAGCGACCCGCAGGCCGCCCGGCGCGACCTGGACATCGCGGCGCTGCTCGGCACATATGCCGAATATCCCAACACCATCCGCGCCGAACTGGCGACCACGCCGGAAGAAGCCCGCCGCCTGCGCGCCAACGCCCTGCCGCCGCGTCTGGTCGGCCAGGAATTCGCTGCCGTATTATATGGCCGCCCGGCGGTTTTCGACCTGCTGCCGGAAGTGCGTTTTATCGGCCCCGGCACAGCGGCCATGAGTCCCTGGTACGCTATCGCCGCCGGTTATCTCGAAGCGGGCGAGCCGGAAAAAGCTGCCAACGTCTACCGCGCCATCCTGAATTACGCCCCCGACGAGCGCGAGGCGCGTTCGCAGTTGGAGCAGCTTTCGGGATGAAAAATCGGACGCGGCAGGCACTTGCCCCGGCTGCGAAAATCTGTTATGATGATGCAAGATGTCCCTGTAGCTCAGTGGATAGAGCGCAGCCCTCCGGAGGCTGAAGCCCGAGTTCGAGTCTCGGCAGGGACGCAGGCCGCGAACGGCGCATCACAAGCGCCGTTTTTGTTTCCCCACCTGCAAGCGTCTGGAAGCCGGTGATGAAGCCGCGCCCGTTTTCGGTTATCATTCAGACTATGCTTACGCTGCGCTCACGTCTATGGCGGCTGTTCCGCGTCTACTGGCGCTGGTTCATCCGCGCCGGTATCGTCTGGCTGATCCTCGTCCGCCTGACCCCTGCCCCGCCGCGCGCGCCGCTCGGCCCGCAGCAGATTGTCGAAACGATTAAGCCTCAGGTCTGCGTGCATACCCGCCTCATTGACGAAGTATACGAGTGGAAGATCCAGCGTTCCCTACAGATGGCGCGGGAAATGGGCGCGGATACGGTGGTCGAGTTTTTCCCCTGGGCATATGCCGAACCGGCCAAAGGACAATATGACTGGACATCCTTCGAGCGCATCATCAAACACGCCCGCAATCAAGGGCTGCACATCATCGCGCGTATGGGACTCGTCCCCGCCTGGGCGCGTGAAGACCTGGAAAACGCGACTCTGAATTACCTGCCGGACGAGTCGTTCGACGAATTCGCCGCGTTCGTGGCCGCCTTCGCCGGGCGTTACGCCGGGGTGGTAGACCACATCATCATCTGGAACGAGCCGAATCTGTCCTTCGAGTGGGGCTACCGCGCCGTTGACCCCGCCGGTTACGCGCGGCTGCTGGAGGCCGTCTACGCCCCTGCCCACGCTGCCAACCCGAACGTCGTCATCCTGGCCGCGCCGCTCGCGCCGACGCTGGAGCCGCCCGGCAGCCCCAACGGCCTCAACGATCTGCTCTACCTGGAGGCGCTGTATCAGGCCGGCGCAGCGCCGTACTTCGACGCGCTGGCGATGCACACCTACGGCTTCACCGAAGCGCCGGAGGCGCCCCCCGCGCCGGACGCGCTCAACTTCCGGCGCGCCGAACTGCTGCGCCAGATCATGGAACGTTACGACGACCCGGCCAGGCCGGTTTACATCACCGAAAGCGGCTGGAACGATCACCCGCGCTGGACGAAAGCGGTGCGCCCGTCGCTGCGAGTGGCCTACACAGTCAATGCTTTTAAGTGGGCAGAAGCCAACTGGCCCTGGCTGGACAAACTGTGCATCTGGGCGCTGCGTTATCCCATCTCCACCCGCAGCTACCCGGACAACTTCACCCTGCTGACCGCCGATTTTCAGCCCAAGCCCATTTTTACAGCCATCCAGGCTTACGCGCGCGGCTGGCAAGAAAGCGACGATTTATGGCTGCCCGCCCCTGGCGAATAATCCTGCCCGCGCTGGCGCTGGGTGTCACGCTCTGGTTATGGGCGCTGGCCGGAGTCCTGTTCGTCCTGCGCTGGAACGCCGTTGAACGCCCCGGCCCACCGCTCAAAGAGCTGTTCCCCTACGGCGAGATGCGCGTCGGTGTGGATGCCAGCTATCCGCCCTTCGCCGTTGCCACTGCCGATGATCTGTTCGGGCTGGATATAGACCTGGGGCGGGCGATTGCAGAGCGCCTGAGCGTGCCGGTGCGGTTCGTCAACATGGGCTACGACGGCCTGTACGATTCGCTGAAGGCCGATCAGGTGGATGTGGTCATTTCGGCGCTGGTGATTGACTACTCTCGCGCCAACGACGTGTTATACACCATCCCCTACTACAACGCCGGCTTTGTGCTGGTCAGCCGCGCCGACACACCCCTGATGGCGATGAATGCGCTGGCCGGGCATTCGCTGGCCTTCGAGTTCGGGTCAGATGCCGATACGCTGGCGCGCGCCTGGCTGCGGCGCATCCCGCCTTTTGAAACGCGCCCCTACGAACTGCCGGCCTATGCGCTGGACGCCGTTCGGCTTGAACAGGCTGATGCCGCGTTGGTGGACGCGACTGCCGCACGGCTGTACCGGCGCAACTTCCCTGACTGGAATATCCAGGTACAGCCGGTTACAGATTCGCTGTATGCGGCGGCGGTGCGGATTGACCGGGGCAAAACCTGGGAGGCGATCAACTACGCGCTGCAAACGCTGGCCGACGACGGCACGCTGGCGGCGCTGATCGAACGATGGTTGTAACAACCAGCCGCGTTTCAGGCGTCCCAGCCACCCACTTCTTCCGCCAGCTTACGATAGGCCGCCGCGCCGGGGCTGTCCGGCGCGTAGTCCAGCACCGGTTTGCCCTGGTGCGGCGCGTCGGCGATATGCACATCATAGGGGATAACCGTTTCCAGCACCGGCACCAGCGCGCGCAGTTCGTCCAGGGTCTTCTGGGCATAAATCGCCTGCGGGTCGAAAAAAGTCGCCAGCACGCCGCACAAGCTCAGGTCGGCGTTGCCCAGGCCGTCGCACACCCGCGCCACCATATCCTGAATGGCGCGCACCCCCAGCATCGCCAGGTGGTCACACTGCGCCGGGATCACCACCGAATCGGCAGCCAGAAAACCGGCGACGGTCAGCACATTTAAACCCGGTGGGGTATCCAGCAGGACGGTATCAAACAGCATCCGGCTCTGACGCAGCGCGTCGCGCAGCCGCGTAAGCGGGTGGCGCTCCTGCACCAGTTTGACGGCAGCCGTCGCCAGATCAATGCTGCCGGGGACCAGCGCCAGGTTGGCACGCGGCGTTTTGAGCGCGCGCGCCAGACCCATACCGTCGAACATCAGCAGCGAATAACTGCTGCGCTCGATTTTGTAGGGGTCAAAACCCATCAGGGCGGTCAGGCTGGCCTGCGGGTCAATATCCACCAGCAGCACGCGCCGCCCCTGCCCGGCCAGCGCCACGCCGAGGTTGAATACGGTGGTGGTTTTGCCCACCCCGCCTTTTTGATTCGCCAGTACCAGAATTCGTGTCACGCGCGCTCATCCATGTTCGCTACGATTATATCCTAAAGTCTGGATTGTTCACCGTCGAACCGCTATACTGATACCATTATGCAGATCGGCATTGACGCACGCCTAACAGCCTATCGCACCGGCGGCATCAGCACCTATATCCGGCGTCTGATTGCGGCGCTGGAGTCGCTTGACCCTGATGGACGGTACATCGTCTTTCACAGCCGCAAAGCGTCGGACTCGCTGGTGGCGCATTTTCGGTGCGCCACCTTGTGGACACCCTGTCATCACCGCCTGGAACGGCTGGCGCTGTCGGTCGAACTGGCGCGTTTCCGGCTGGACGTCCTGCACAGCCCGGATTTTATCCCGCCCCGGCGCGGCGCGCGGCGGCATATCATCACCGTGCATGACCTGACCTTTCTGCATTATCCGCAGTTCCTTACGGCGGACGCGCGCCGTTATTATAACGATCAGATCGCCGCTGCTGTCCGCCAGGCCGATCACATCCTGGCCGACAGCCAGTCCACCAAAAACGATCTGGCGCATATGCTGGGCGTGCCGTCGGATAAAATCACGGTGCATATGCTGGGCGTGGACGAACGTTTCCGCCCGCTGCCGGCGGAAACGCTGGCGGCGGCGCGGGCGCGGCTGAATCTGCCGGAGCGATATATCCTGCATGTCGGCACGCTGGAGCCGCGCAAGAACATCGCCGGCCTGCTGGACGCTTATCACCAACTGGTCGGACGCCTGCCGGACGCGCCGCCGCTGCTGCTGGCCGGGCGCAAGGGCTGGCTGTTCGAGCAGACACAGGCGCATGTAGCCGAACTGGGCTTAGAGTCGCGTGTGATCTGGCGGCAGGACATCGCCGATGACGATCTGCCGGCGCTGTACAATCTGGCTGCACTGCTGGTCATGCCATCATTTTACGAGGGTTTCGGCTTCCCTCCGCTGGAAGCAATGGCCTGTGGCACGGTGATTGTCGTCAGCGACCGCGCCTCGCTGCCAGAAGTAGCCGGCGAGGTGGGCTTGCAGATCAACCCGGATGACCCGGCGGCGCTGGCCGAGGCGCTGGAAAAGGCGCTCACAGATGACACCTGGCGCGCCGCCGCGCGGGTAGCCGGGCTGGAACGCGCGCGGCTGTTCACTTGGGCGCACACCGCCTCGATTGTTTTATCGGTCTATCGCGCTGTTGGCGAGGAGTTATGCGCATACTGATGTTAACTGCCAGCCTGCCCTATCCGCCGCACCAGGGCGGCGCGCTGCGCGCCTATGGCATTCTGGACGGGCTGCACCGCGCCGGGCATGAAATCACCCTGCTCAGTTTTGATGACGGCGGCGTGCGCGTGGAGGATACGCCCCTGGCCGACTGCTGCGCGCGCGTGGAAACGCTGCCGCCGCCAACCCGCGCCCGGCAGGATCGCCTGCGCGACCTGCTGCTCTCCGGCCAACCGGACATCGCGCGCCGCCTGTACGACGAGCCGTTCTGGCGCTGCCTGCAAGAGCTGATGACGGAAAACCGCTACGATCTGGTGCAGTTCGAGGGCATCGAGGTGGCCTGTTACCTGCCGCTGGTCCGGCAGACCGGGACACAGGTGAAACTCATCTACGACGCTTTTAACGCCGAGGCCGCCTTGCAGCGGCTTATCTTCCGTGTTGACCTGGGCAGCCCCCAACGCTGGCCCGCCGCCGCCTATTCGTTCATCCAGGCGCGGCGCATCGCCCGCTTTGAAAGCCTGCTCTGCCGGTTGGCCGACCGCGTGATCGCCGTCTCGGACGAGGACGCCGCGCTCCTGCGCGAATTCTGTCCCGACCGGGACGTGCCGGTCGTCAATAACGGCATCTTCGTGGACGATTACACCTGTGACGGCCAGCAGGTCGACCTGGGCGAGTCGGCGCTGGTTTTCACCGGCAAGATGGACTACCGCCCCAACGTGGATGCGATGGTCTGGTTCGCAGAAGCCATCCTGCCGCGCGTGCAGCAGCGTTTCCCTGAGGCGAAGCTGTACATCGTCGGCCAGAAGCCGCACGCCCGCATCGAAAAACTGCGCGCCCGGCACGGCATCGAGATCACCGGGTGGGTGCAGGATGTTCGCCCTTTTTTATACGGCGCGAATGTTTACGTCGCGCCCCTGCGGATGGGCAGCGGCACGCGCCTGAAAATTCTGGAGGCGATGGCTGCCGGATGCGCGGTGGTCGCCACCGTCATCGCCATCAGCGGGATGGTGTCCGACGTTCACGAAGTGGCGATTATCGCCGACACGCCCGCCGAAATGGCAAACGCCATTGTCAGCCTGCTTCAGGACTCGAACCGGCGGCAGGCTTTAGGCGAACGCGCCCGCCGCTACGTCAAACAGCATTACGATTGGCCGGTGTTGATCCCCCGCCTGCTGGCGATCTACAAGGAACTCGGTCTTGAATAGGGAGACGCTCGTCCTCCGCAATCGTCACATGGCGGAAGCCTTCCACAGCACCGCGCCCAAACATCACCTGCGCCGCCTGCTGCTTTCGGCAGCCGCCCGCCTGCCCATCCCACACGTCCCGGCCCAGGAACGAAACCGCATCCTGCTCATTCGCCCGGATCATCTGGGTGACGTGCTGCTAACCACGCCCGCCATTCACGCCCTGCGCGCCGCCAATCCGCAAGCGGAAATTCACGCCCTGGTCAGCCCATCGTCGGCGGACGTGATGGCCGCTTACCCGGAAGTAGACCTGGTTCTGACGCTGCCGTTTCCCGGTTTCAGCCGCACGCCCAAAGAGAGTTTACGCTCGCCCTACGATCTGGCCGCCCGGACGGCGCGGCAGCTTCGCGCCATCGGCTACAGCAGCGCCATCATCTTCCGCCCCGATCACTGGTGGGGCGCGCTGGTGGCAAAGCTGGCCGGCATCCCGGAACGCATCGGCTACAACCTGCCCGACGCAGCGCCCTTCCTGACCACCGCCCTCGAACACCGGCAGGAGCATGTCGTCAGACAAAGCCTGCGCCTGGTCGAAGGCTGGACAGGGCCGCTGCCGCCGGAAGCAGTCGTTTATCGTTTTCCGGTGGATTCGGCCAGCGACGGTTATGTGAGGGGTTATTTACAGGAATGGGGCATTCCCGACGGCGCGAAGCTGCTGTGCATCCATCCCGGCACAGGGACATGGGTGAAACACTGGCAGGAAGAACGCTGGGCATCGGTGGCGGACACCCTGGCGGAACAGCTTAACGCGCGCGTGGTGTTCACCGGCGGTGATCACGAGCTGGCGCTGGCGCAGCGCATCACCTCGCAGATGCAGCAGCGCGCCTGTATCATGGCCGGGGATACCCGCATCGGCCAGTTGGCGGCCCTGTTCAAACGCGCCGCCGTCGTCCTGGGGCCGGACAGCGGCCCGTTGCATCTGGCGGCGGCAGTCGGCACACCCACCGTCACGCTTTACGGCCCGGCAGACCCGGCAGAATTTGGCCCCTGGGGGCCGCCCCAGAAACATCTGGTGATCGCCAGCGACATCGGCTGTCACCCCTGCCGCGTGCTGGACTGGGGCAGCGACGATCCCGCCTTTCACCCCTGTATGCGGGATATCACCGTTTTCCGCGTGCTGGACGCTGCCCGCCGTGCCACCAGCAACCGCTAATCCGGTATCACCACCTGGTCGAGTCCGGCTTCGGCGGGCGGGAAGCGCGGGTTCATCGCTTCCAGTGTCTTCAAAATCACCTGCGTCACGAACAGATCACGATACCATTTGCGGTTGGCCGGCACGATGTGCCAGGGCGCGTACTCGGTGTTGCAGCGCGTCAGCGCGTCCTCGTAGGCTTTCATATAATCGTCCCAGCGTTCGCGCACCGGCAGGTCGCCCATCGAGAATTTCCAGTGTTTGTCCGGGTTATCCAGCCGCGCCTGAAGCCGCGCCTTCTGTTCGGCCTTGCTGATGTGCAGATAAAACTTTAGGATGCGCGTGCCGCTTTCCGCCAGCAGCCATTCAAAAGCGTTGATGTGATCGTAGCGGCTTTTCCACACTTCCGGCGGCACCAGGTTGTTGACCCGCACCACCAGCACATCTTCATAATGGCTGCGGTTGAAGATGCCGATGTAACCTTTGGCCGGGGTATGCCGGTGAACACGCCACAGAAAATCGTGCGCCAGTTCTTCCGCCGTCGGCGCTTTAAACGGCGTGACGGTCACACCCTGCGGATTGACGCCGCTGAAGACCTTGCTAATCAGCCCGTCCTTACCGCCGGTATCCATCGCCTGCAAAACGATCAGCAGCGCCTGTTTGCCCTCCGCGAACAGGCGTTCCTGCAAATCGCTGATGCGTTCCTGCAAGCGGTCGGTTTCTTCTTTGGCGGTCTGTTTCGTCCATTCCTCGTGGAAGTCCGGGTCATAATCCTTAAGGTTTATTTTTGTGTCCGGTAAAGGAGAAAAATCGGCTCTTTTCATTTTTTTCGCTCCGTTGTTATTCGGCCTCGCTGCGCGGCCAAACCAGGCGCGTTTCTTCGTTGCGGTACGTCACCATACCCTGCCCCGCGCCTTTGATCTTTTTCACGTACATGCAGCGGGTGACATCCACCGGGGCTTTGCCTTCGCCCCGGCTGGCGCTGTAATAGGCTGCCAGCCCGGCAGCCCGCTCGATCACGGCGTCGGGAACGGGCCGCCCGTCGAACTTGATGACGACGTGCGCGCCGGGTACGTCGCGGGCGTGCAGCCACCAGTCCTGCCCGCCGCCCTTGCCGAACGTGACCTGTTCGTTCTGGCGGCTGTTGCGCCCGACCCAGATCACAAAACCATCCGGCGTGACCACTTTCAGCGGCGCGCTCTGGCCGCTGCCGGCGATACGTTTGGCTGTTTTGCCATGCCAGTATCCTTTGGCCTGTAGAATCTGCTGCACCTCGTCAATTTCCGGCCAGTTGGCGGCCAGGTTAAGGTCGGTTTCCAACTGCGCCAGGAAGGCCAGTTCGTGGCGCGTTTCTTCGATCAGGCGCGGCACTTCGTCCAGGGCGCGTTTGGCCTTGTCGTAACGCTCAAAGTACCGCTGGGCATTCTCCAGCGGCGTCAGCGCCGGATCAAGTTTGATGACCCGTTCCGGCGCGTCCGGGTGGTATTGCGCTTTAAGTTCGGTTTGCCCCGGCTGAAGCGTATATTGATAGGCCAGGATTAACTCGCCGCTCTGGCGCAGGTGTTCGCGTTCGGCTTCGTCGGTGAGCGATTTTTCCAGCGAGGCCAGCTTGCCGCGCTGGCGCGCCTGTGCCTCGTGGATGGCATCCCGCACCGGAACTTTGGCCGCCTGATAGGCGTCCTCGCCCACCGGCGCGCCGTAAAAAGCGGCCAGGGCTTCGCTGACCGTCGCCACCGGATGCCAGCCGGGAATGCTTTCCAGCGGGTAAACGCTGTAGGCCGCCGCGCCGTTTTCATCTTCGGCGATGCCCGGCTGCCATGCGCGCCGCGCCAGGGGTTCGACGATGGCGACCAGCGCCGCATAGGTGCGCTCCACGTCAGCATCGAACACCTTCTGATTGGCGTCGCCCCCCGTCCGATAGATGACCTCGCGCGCCAGCAGCGGGCTGACTCCCAGCAGCCGCGACGCGAGAAGCTGCTGCGTTTTACGTTTGGGGTCGTCGTTCTGCTGGAAGATGCCGTCGAAGGCTTCCGGCGTCAGGCGGGTGGGGTCGAGCTTGCCGACCTGCGGCGGCGGCAGTTTATAGTCGTGCGCGGGCAGGCTCAGGCGGTAGCGGTTTTCGTCCGGCCCAACGCGCCGCAGACAGTCCAAGATGACGCCGCGCTGCACCAGCAGGATATTGCTGCGCCGCTCCATCGGTTCAACGATGATGCTGACCTGGCCTTCCGGTCCGTCCACGTCCAGCGTCAGGATGCGCTCCCAGGCCGGTTGGCTGACGTGAGTCACCACCCCGCCCTCGATATAACGCCGGAACAGCAGCCCCAGCTGGCTCGGTTTGCTCAGGCCGCGCCGCAGTTTATCGCCGACCAGGTGAAGACGCGGCGTCTGCGGATCGGCGCTGAGGTAGAGATACTGTCGCCGGTGATGCGCGTAGATCTCCAGACCCAGGCCGGCAGCGTCCACGTCCAGCACATCCTGGACACGACCGCCGACCAGCGTATCCAGAAATTCGTCCACCAGCGCCGACAGCGTGAAAACATCCAGGTACATAACATCAGTTCCATTTGTCGAGCCAACGCTGGAGCGCGACTGCCGCCGTCAATAAGCGTCCGGGCTGAGTAGATAGGCGATGATGTCGCCCAGGTCGCGCCCGGTCAGCAGGTCAGGGTAATTCTGCGGCATGGCCGGGCTGAACCCCTCCACGACATAAGCCGTCGGGTGCGTGATGGATTCGTAAACGTAGGCTTCGGCACTCAGCGGCGGGCGTCGAAGCCCGGCGCGCGCCGCCAATCCCTGAAACGGTGGAGCAATGTTGTTTTCCGCGCCCATCCGGTGGCAGGCGATACAGTTGTGTTCTTCCACCAGCGCCGCGCCGCGCTGCGGGTCGGCATCCGCCAGCAGTGGCAGCACCTCGTCTTGATAGCTGGCAGCATCCAGCGTGGCCGAGGGCGTCTTTTGCAGTTCGGCGCCGGTCGAAACCGCGAACTCGACCAGAAACACCACCGAGATAACGACCAGCATCCCCAGCGCGACAAACACGGGCCAGCGGCTTAAACCACTTCCATCCTTCACAACACCAACCGATCAATCATCATGGCTAAAAACAGGAAGGCCAGGTAGGCCGTCGAAAACTTGTACATACTGCGGGCTGCCGCGCCGGTCGCCTGCCGGATCAGCCGCACCGACGCCCGTATTAAACCCAGTCCCAGCGCTACCGCCGCCAGCAGGTAAATCACGCCCAACACCTGGAACGGCACGGGCAGCAGCGTGATGATGAACAACTGAATCGAATACAGCAAAATCTGAAGCCGCGTCACCTCTTCGCCGCGCGCCACCGGCATCATCGGCACGTCGGCTAGCGCATAGTCCTTGTTGACCAGAATCGCCAGCGCCCAACTGTGCGGCGGCGTCCAGTAGAACACAATCGCAAACAGGATGAACGCCTCCAGCGACAGCGAGCCGGTCACAGCTGCCCAGCCCACCAGCACCGGCACCGCCCCCGCGCCGCCGCCGATGAGGATGTTCACCACCGTATTGCGCTTGAGAATCAGCGTATACAGGATGACGTAGTACAGGCTGCCGAACAGCGACAGCCCCGCCGCCAGCCAGTTCACCCACAGCCCCAGCACCAGCACCGCCCAGGCCACCAGCGCCAGCCCGAACAGCAGCGCGTTAATCGGCTCGATGCGGCCTGATGGCAGGGGGCGCCGCGCAGTGCGCGCCATCTTGGCATCCATATCCCGGTCGAGATACTGGTTGATGGCGCTCGAACCTGCCGCCGCCAGCGCGCCGCCGACCAGCGCCGGTATCAGAAGCCCCAGATCGGGGATGCCGTCCGCTGCGATCACCATCGTCGTCAGTGTGGTGAACAGCAGCAGCAGGACGATGCGCAGTTTCGCCAGTTCCAGATAATTCTTGAGGGTCGAAGTAACGGTTAACTGGTAACTTCGGATTGTGGATTCCATCTCTGCTCGCTTACATTATTAGTCGCTTCCCGACTGTCCATCCATTCCATCGCGCTCAACACCACCAGCAGCCCCCAGGTCGCCGCCGCCAGCCCGACGTGCGCGGCGCCCCACAGCGGCCCGGCGCTGCTCAACACGTACAGCGCCCCCACCCCGGCCTGCCCAAGATACGCCGCCAGCGCCAGCCCGGCCAGCAGACGCGCTTCCCGGCCACGATTTTTAAACACGTACCAGACCAGCATCAGCAGCGAAACACCCAGCGCCAGCACCGCAAAACGGTGAATCATGTGGATAGTCGCCAACTGTCCCTGGCCGAAGGGGAACACCTGCCCGTTGCACAGCGGCCAGTCGGCGCAGGCCAGCGTCGCCCCGCTGCCGCGCACCAGCGCGCCGGTCAGGATAATCACCAGCGCCAGCGCCGCCGTCACATACGCCAGCGCCGTGACCAGATCGCCCTGACGCGCCGGCGCGGGCCGGTACGACGCCCATACGCCCGCCACCAGCAGCGCGCCCAGCAGCAGCATGGCCGTCCCCAGATGCAGCGTGACGAACGTCGGCGGCAGTTCCATCACCACCACAATCGCGCCCAGGGCGCTTTGCAGTGCGAACAGCGCCGCCGCCGCCAGCGTGATATTCAGCACCGCTTTCGACTGCCGGCGGTACGCCCGCAGCGCCACTACCAGCATCCCGACGCCCAGCAGGCCGATCAGCACGGCGAACAGCCGATGCAGCCACTCAATCCAGGCGGTGAGGTTGTCCAGCGGAGGGAAGATCGTGCCGTTGCACAGCGGCCAGTGGTTGCCACAGCCCAGGCCGGAGTCCGTCACCCGGACAACCGCGCCGAAAACAATCAACCCGAACGTAAAAAGCGCCGTCGCCAGGGAAAGGCGCGTGAACAGACGTGGAGAAACCGACTGCATAACCAACCCAACTTACTAACTACCCGGCCAGAAGGTTCTGTGTTTGAACAAAAGGAATGGATCACTAGTGTTATCTCAGCGTATCAGGCTTGAATACTGCCTGTAAATCACAAGTCCATAAGATGCCAGATCAGGTATTCAGGGTCATCAAGGGTGTGATTTAAACTGTTAACTGACAACTTGCAGCTGGAAGCTGCACTAGGTTTCTTCGACAGGGCGCGGCGCGGCGGCTTCAAGGCGGGACTCGGCCTTCACTTTTTTCACCTGCCAGTTCAAAAACCAAAATACCAGCGTCAGGGTCAACCCCGCGCCGATCAGATTGAATACCACGCACGCCAGAACCAGGAAAAGCTGCTCAGCCTTCCAGGGGGTCATATCCAATGCCGAGGCGTCAGGATTGGCCGTCGAGCGGATAACCCAGGGAAAAGTCGCCGATCCGCCCTCTGCCGCAATCTGCGCCGTCAGGCCGCCGCCAACAATTAAGACCATCACCAAAGCTGCAACCAAGATCAATCGCCTCACCAGAAACCCTCCGCTTTTCAACAAACACAGACTGCTGCGAAATTGTACTCTTTCTCACAACCCGTCGCAAGACGGGCGCGCGCCTATTCATCTACCGATCATCTCCGTTGGACGGGTCATCTACCGGCATTTCGCGGGTTTCCTGCGAGTCGTCGCTGATGGCATCGCGCTCCTCGCTGGCGGACGGAACCTGGCGCGTTTCGCGGCGTTCCGCCCCTTCCCCGACCTCATGGCGCGCTTCGGCCAGTCGCTCGCCCCCTTCGCTGACCGCATTCTGAAGCGGCAGCGCCACATAAAACATCGTGCCGTCCAGCTTCGGTTTACTCTCCAACCAGATGCGCCCGCCGTGTTTCTGCACAATCGCTTTTGTGATCGCCAGCCCCAGGCCGCTGCCTTCGATCTTGCGCGCCACCCCTTCCCGTGAGCGGAAAAACCGCTCGAAGACATGTGGTTGGTCTTCCGGGCTAATGCCGATACCGCTGTCCCGCACGCTTAACAATACCCGGTCTTCCTGCCGGATGGCCTTAATCCAGACCTGCCCGCCGTCAAGATTGTATTTGACGGCGTTCGATACCAGATTATCAACCACCTGGGTAATCCGCTGCATATCGGCGATAATCATCCCCAGCTTCGGGTCGAGATCAAGCTGAATTGTGATCTGGCGGCGCTCCGCCGATGGGCGCAGCAGGTCTACGACTTCGCGGATAATCATCCCCAGGTCGCAGTCCATCAGGGACAGCGCCATCTCGGCGTCAATCCAGGAGATTTCCAGCAGCCGGGCAACCAGATGTTCCATGCGCTGCAAGCCGGTCATCGCCTTGTCGGCAAAATGCTTCTGGCGCTCGTTGAGCGGGCCAAGCTGCTGCACGAGTTCAATGCAGCCGCGCACCGAATTGATCGGCGTCTTTAAGTCGTGGGCAACCGTGTTTAACCAGTCGGCTTTCGCCTCATTAACCTGTGTCATCAGTCTTCATCCCAGCCTAATAAAGCGGGTAAGCTGTTTAAAGCCTGGGCCAGGCGCGTGCCATGCCAGGTCAGCAGCGAACCATCCACCAGTTTAATCCGTCCATGACGCGCCGCCGGCACATCCAGCGCCGCGAACAGCGGGATATGCGCCTCGGTAAACGCAAACGGCTCGCTGGGCAGCAGAATAACATCCGGCTGTGCGGCGGTCACTTCGTCCAGCGTCACGCGCGGATAGCGGGTATCCCGCCCGGCGGCACGCGGGTCATCGGCGGCATACGGCTCAGCCGTTCCCAGATCGGCTTTCAAAGGATACCGCCGCTCCCGGTCGGCGAACACGTTCAGGCCGCCGCAGGCGCGCAGCAGGTCATGGCAGTAGGTGTCAGCGTTGAAGGTCATCAGCGGATCCAGCCAGATGGGGACAAATACGCGGGTGGGCTTCTCCCGGTTTTCGCTCAGGCGCAGCACCCAGTCGTAGGTCTGTTCGATCAGCCGCACGCGCGGCACCATCACCGGCTCATCGAAGACGTGCATGATGTTCCACAGCAGATTGATGGCGTCCGCCACCGTGCGCGGGAACGTCACCCACACCGGGATTCCAGCCTGGCGCAGGGCATCCACATGCTCCTGATGATTCTCCTCGCGGTTAGCGATCACCAGATCGGGCTTTAGAGCGATGATGCGCGCCACGTCGGGATTTTTCGTTCCACCCATGCGCGGCAGATTTTTGACGCCCTCTGCCGGAAATACGCAGTAATCGGTGATACCGACCAGCCGATCACCCAAATTCAGGTCGAACAGCGACTCGGTCACACTTGGCACCAGCGAAACCACGCGGCGTGGCGGCTGTGTAACCGGCGCTTCCATCTGGTAATAATAGGTTCGGGCATCCAAAATGTTTGCCTCCAGCCACCGGGCAACCGTCAGTCGAAGCGCACCAGTTGGTCGCGCTCCGGCCCGACGCTGACCGTGAAAACCGGCGTCTCGCACAGCGCGGCGATACGCCGGATGTAGGCGCGCGCGGCTTCCGGCAGGTCGGCGGCCCGGCGCGCCGCGCTGATGTCCTCCTGCCAGCCGGGCAGCGTCTCGTACACCGGCTCGACGCGCTCCAGGTCGCGGTTTGCGGTCGGCGGTTCGGTCAAAGTCTGGCCGTCCAGCCGGTAAGCGACCGCCAGTTTGAGTTCATCGAAGCCGCTCAGTACGTCAAGTTTAGTCAGGAACAGTTCGGTGCAGCCGTTGATCTGTGCCGCGTAGCGCAGCATGACGCCATCCAGCCAGCCGCAGCGGCGCGGGCGTCCGGTGGTTGTGCCGAACTCGTCCCAGAAATGTTCGCCGGTGCCGCGCAGCCGGTCGCCGATTTCGCCGTGCTGTTCGGTCGGCATCGGCCCCGCGCCCACCCGCGTGCTGAAGCTCTTGGCCGCCCCGACCACCCGGTCAACGTATCCCGGCCCGATACCCAGGCCGGTCAGCGCGCCGCCGGCGGTCGGCGATGAACTGGTGACGAACGGATAGCTGCCATGATCCACGTCCAGCAGCGTCCCCTGCGCGCCTTCGCACAGCACCCGCGCGCCGGCCTTCAGCCGTCCGTTCAGGTAAACCGCCGTATCGGTCAGATACGGTTTCAGGCGCTGCGCCGCGTCCAGATATGGCGCGACCGCCGAACCCGCATCTATCGCTTCCAGCCCCTGCTGAAGCATCGCGGCGTTCGCCTCCTGAATCGCCTGGTGCAGCATGTCGGCGAAATCTTCCACGTTCGCCATTTCCCCGGCGCGGATTCCCCGGCGTCCGGTTTTGTCCAGGTAAGCCGGGCCGATGCCGCGCAGCGTCGTGCCGATGGCCTGGCTGCCCAGTTTTTTCTCCGACGCGCCGTCCAGAGCGATATGCGCCGGGGTGATGATGTGCGCCCGCGTGCTGATACGCAGCCGCTCCGGCGAAACGTCCGCGCCCAGTTCGCGCAGGTGGTTTATTTCCTTCACCAGATTAACCGGGTTAATCACCATGCCGTTGCCCAGCACGCAGACCGCACGCTCGTGCAGGATGCCGGACGGAATCAAATGCAGCTTGAACACCTTCTGTTCAACGTAAACCGTATGTCCGGCGTTGTCGCCGCCGCCGTAGCGCGCCACCACATCTGACTCGGCGGCCAGCCAGTCCGCGATACGTCCTTTACCCTCGTCGCCCCATTGAGCGCCCACCAGAATTGTCGCAGGCATTAATCCCCCTTTGGGTTTGTATAGTCGCTTCCCAGGGCTACCGTCACCTGACGCTGCCCCCAGGCTTCGACCTCGCCATCCGGTCCCAGCGCCAGCGCTGAACCCATGCCGATGCCGACCGCTATCGCGGCAGAATGCTCGCGCAGCACGTTCTGTGCCAGTTCAGACTGCGTGACGCTGGTGACGCCCGGCAGAACGAGCGCGTTTTCTAGCCACCCCAGGCCGGGAAGCAGTTGGCCCGCCGATTTCGCCACCCATGCGCCAAAAACCATCGCGGCTAAACCCTCCACCAGCACAACCGCCCCGTTCTCGAAAGCGGTTTGTATACCGGCAGCCGCCGCGCCCATCAGGCCAGAGCGCAGCACTTCGACATCCGGCCCATCTTCAATCAGGATGATGCCGGCGTCGGCCAGCAAAGCGGAGAGTGTCTGGTCGTCTTCGGTCAGCGCGTCCACGACATAACCCGGCGGCGCGCCCAGGCCGTCCATGTCGGCCAGCGTATGATCGCTCCAGCCGTCGTGATCGCCCAGGGTGACGTAAGCGATGCCGCCATCGGCAGCCGCCCGGCCCAACGCCTGCCCGCGCACCGCGCTGCTTTCGCCCCGCGCGCCGGACAGCACCAGCCAGCCGCGCCCATCACGCCAGCGCAAAATACTCGAACCCGCCATCACGCACCCGGTAAAACGTATTCCGCCACCGCCGCCGCCAGCAGCGCCGCGCCCAGCGGCAGGCTGTCTTCACAAAAATCAAAACGAGGATGGTGATGGCCGTAATAGGTTTCCTGGTTCGGCACAGCCGCGCCCAGGAAGAAGTACAGGCCCGGTATATCGGTCATGAACAGGCCCACATCCTCAGAACCCATCGTGCGCTCGTCCAGCACCAGGGCGTCCGCGTCCAGCATCCGGCTGAAAACCGCCCGCAGCCGCGCGCTCACCTCCGGGTGATTGATTACCGGCAGAACATGATGTTCGATAGAAAGTTCGGCGGCGCAGCTCATCGCCGCGCTGATGCCCTGGCTGATTTCGTTCATCCGGCGCTCAACGAGATCGCGCATGTCCAGCGTAAAGGTGCGGATTGTGCCGCGCATTTCGACCGACTGCGGGATGATGTTAAAGGCCGTGCCGGCGTCCAGCCGCGTGACGGAAATCACGGCGCTGTCCAGCGGGTCGGCGTTCCGGCTGACGATGGTCTGCATGGCAGTGATGATCTGCGCCGCGCACACCACCGGGTCTATCGTCTGGTGCGGCGAAGCAGCATGGCCGCCCTTGCCGGTGATTTTCAGCGTGAAGATAGACGACCCCGCCATCACTGGGCCGTCCGCCGCGCCCACCTTGCCGAACGGCATCCCGTTCCACAGGTGCAGCCCCACGCTCACGTCCGGGCGCGGGTCGCGCAGCGCGCCATCGGCGATCATGGCTTTCGCCCCGCCGACGATCTCTTCCGCCGGCTGGAACACAAATTTGACCCGCCCGGCTATCCGGTCACGGCGCTGAGACAGCAGCTTCGCCACGCCCAGCGCAATCGCCGTATGTCCATCGTGGCCGCAGGCGTGCATCACGCCGGGCTTAGCCGACGCATATTCAAAGGTGTTTTCTTCCAGGATGGGCAGGGCGTCCATATCGGCGCGCACCAGCACCGTTGGCCCATCCAGTTCGCCTTCCAGCAGGCCGATCACGCCGGTTCTGCCGACGCCGGTCTGCACTTCCAGTCCCAGCCGGGCAAGTTCCTGGGCGACGATGCCCGCCGTCCGGGTTTCCTCAAACGCCAGTTCCGGGTGCTGATGAAAATCGCGCCGGCGAGCAATCAGTTCATCCCGCAGCGCCGCCGCTTCGACCTTAAAATCAATCATAATCCCTTCTCACAATGCAGCGTGTCCCGCTCAATACAGCGTAATCACGCGAAAATAATCCATATAACGCGGCTGGTCAGCCGGCGCTTCCGGGTCTACGTTGGCCCGCAGGCGTTTTTCCAGCGCCTCAAAATCCCTGATCTGGCTTTTGTGTTCGCGCAGCGCCGCCAGGCGCGTCTCAAAAAAAGCTGTCACGTCCACTTTGGTATTCGCCTCGCGCGTGCCGGCAATCCATATCTGGTGGA
This sequence comes from Chloroflexota bacterium, assembly GCA_013388735.1. GTDB lineage: Bacteria > Chloroflexota > Anaerolineae > Aggregatilineales > Phototrophicaceae > CFX2. Next base: position 21,397 of record JACAES010000102.1, read on the forward strand.
CTTTATGCGGCGGCAGCCCTTCATCACGCTCCAGCTCGGTGAAATACAGGCGGTTGCCTGCCCCCGGAAAAACCGCTTCCAGCGCCGCCGCGCCGATAGCCCGATGGTCGGGATGGTTGAGGCGGTTGGCGCTCGACCACCAAGTCGTCGGGTCGCCTGTCACCAGAATATCCGGCTTTTTCAGGCGAATCAACCGGGCGATGTCCCGGCGCAGTTCCGGCGTCGGCTGAAGTTCGCCATCCCGGTAGCGCAAAAAGATCACCTCCTGAACGCCCAGCGCCGCCGCCGCCCGGCGCTCCTCTTCTTCCCGCAAGGCGGCCAGCCGTTCCCCGGTCATCTCCGGGTCATCACTGCCTTTATCGCCGCTGGTCGCCAGTACAAACGTGATATGCGCGCCTTCCGACGCCCAGCGGGCGAACGTGCCGCCGCAAAAAAACTCTGGGTCATCCGGGTGCGCGAACACGCTCATAATCCGTTTCGGCGTCTGTGTCATTGAATCAGCCATGTTCTCTCCAGTTGGCGTGCGAAACGGGGTTTTTACCCGCGCCGTTCACTTTTTATTACGAGGCGTCCGCCTTGCTTTTACCCGGCTTTGCGCCGCAGTCGCACGGCCCGTCGCCATGTTTTTCACACGGTTCTTTGGCCTTCTTTTGCAGGGCTTCCCATTCTTCAATCGGGATGATCGCTTCCCGTGTGACCAGATAGCGCACATCTTCCACCAGCACCGTCGCCGCGTCCTGAAGCGGGTGAACGTCCAGCACTTTGCCCTCGCCATACGGCGTGCCGACCCGCTTATTCTTCTTCGGCAGATGTTTGCGCGCCTCGACGTACTGTTCGTATTCGTAGACCAGGCAGCAGCGTAAACGTCCACACATGCCGGTGATCTCAGACGGATTGAGCGAAATACCCTGGGCTTTCGCCATCTTGATCGAAATCGGGCTGAAATCGGTGAGGAAGGTGCTGCAGCAGCGCGCCTCGCCGCAGGCGCCAAAGCCGCCCAGCAGCTTGGCGACATCGCGCGGGCCGATCTGACGCATCTCTACCTGAGCAGCCGGGAACATCCGGTTCAGCTCGTTCCACAGGCGGCCTGTATTCACCTTGTCTTCCGCCGTGAACAGAAAAGTCAGCAGCGTGCCGTCGTAGTTATACAGGGCGGCGACGAACTTAACGTTCTCAAAACCGCCAATCTGCGCTGCTTTATCCTCGCAGCGTTCCAGCGCCTCTTCCTGTTTGGCTTCCCACTGCTGTTTAAGCAGCAGATCGCGCGGCGTTGCCAGCCGCAAAATCGGCTTATAGTCCCAGTTCTGCTCCTCGGCAGCGGCGAAACCCGCTACCTGCCCCATCTGGCGACCGCGCGCCGTTTCGACGATCACAAAATCACCGGCTTGCAGCGTCGGAAACGCGCTGTAATCGAAGTGATAAAGTTTGCCTACCTTGTAAAATCGCACGCCAGCGACCATCTGCCGCTGGCCGTCCTGAACATCAATCATGTCGGTTTACCCTAAAAAACTCATTCCAGAATACCCAAAGCCCCTTATGTTCATCCATCATAAGGCACGCCAGGCATTCTGGCAAAATATTGACATAAATTCGGCAAAATGCTAGTCTCAAAAAGCTGCGGCCATAACCTGCACACCTTTCAGGTGTTTCAGCTCAGATAATCAAGACATTACCGTCGTTGTATGGTAGGCGGCAGGGGGCATATGAGAACCCTGGTCATGAAATTCGGCGGGTCATCTGTCGGCACGAAAGCGGCGCTGACCCAGGTCTTAAGCATTGTCCTTTCCGAACGGGAACAGTGGGATCGTATCATCCTGGTCGTCTCCGCGTTGGATGGCGTCACCGACGCCCTGATCGAAGCCGCCCACCTGGCCCACCTGGGCAACCAGCGCGGCTACCGGCGTATCGTCGCCAATCTGCGAACTCGCCACCTGGCCCTGATCGAAGAACTGCCCCTCAGCGCCACCGAACGCGCGGCGCTCCAGGCCGATATTGACCGACTGCTGTTTGACATGCTCGATGTTTACGAGGTCATGTCCAGCACCCCTGCCGAAACCCCGATTCCGCATCTGGTGGATGCGACCCTCGGCGTTGGCGAAAAACTGGCGGCGCGGCTGGTGGCCGCCCTGCTCCGCCAGAAGGACATCCGCAGCGTGGCGCTGGACACGACCGATCTCGTCATCACCGACGACGTTTTCGGCAACGCCACGCCCGACCTGACCCTGACCCGCGAACGCATCGAAAAGAACCTGCTGCCCAGCCTGGAACGGAATATCATGCCGGTTGTCACAGGCTTCATCGGCGGCACACAATCCGGCAAACCCACCACCCTGGGGCGCGGCGGCAGCGACTATACTGCATCCGTTTTCGCCGTCTGCGTCAACGCCGACGAAGTGTGGATCTGGTCGAGCGTGGATGGCATGATGACCACCGACCCGCGCGAAGTCCCGGACGCCCGCGTCATCCCCGCGCTGTCCTATGGCGAAGTGGCGGAAATGGCCTACTTTGGCGCGCGGGTGCTGCACGCCCGCATGATCGGCCCGCTGCATGAACGGCATATCCCGCTGCGCATCAAAAACGTCTTTAAGCCCCAACTGCCCGGCACGCTCATTCACGACTCGCGTCCCGAACCGGCGCAGAGTCTCAAAGCTGTCACGTCCATTCCCGGCCTGGGTTTAAACGCGGCGCACAACGGCCCGCTGGGCGCAATTTCGATGCTGGTGGATGCAACTCTGTTCGCCAACACCCACAACCACGCCGACGTGATGATTGCCGCACAGTCGGCCACGCACAGCTTCATCTGCTTTCTTGCCCCCACCAGCGCCGGGCCGGATGCCCTGCACACCATACACGCAGAGTTGGAAGACAGCCTGCGCAGCAACACCGAAACCGGACACTGGACAGTCAGGCCGGTAAGTATCATCACGGTGATCCGAGATCAGATTGATGAGACATCCGGTCTGACGGCGGGCATCATCCAGGCGCTCAACGGCATCCGTATCCTGGCTTTAAGCCAGGCGCCTTCCCGATGCAGCCTGTCTGTCGTGGTGGACATAGAAAACAGCGAACGGGCGCTGCTGACCATCCACGACCTCATTCTCAATAGCGCATGAGGTAACGTTCCAGTTCCCACGCTGTCACCTGCCGGTTATACTCATCAAATTCCTGCCGTTTGGCCGCGCCATAACGGTCGCTGATGTATGGCCCCAGCGCGGCCAGAATCACGTCGTCCTGGTCAAGCGCATCCAGCGCCTCGCCTAACGATGTGGGCAGCACTTCCAGATGTCGCAGACGAGTGCGGTCGTGCCGCACCAGTGTTTCTTCCAGTGGGTCGGGCAGCGACATCCGCTGGCGAATCCCATCCAGACCGGCCATCAGCATCACAGCGCCGGCAAGGTAGGGGTTGGCGCTGGGATCGGGACAGCGCAGTTCCAGGCGTGTATGGGCTTCCTTGCCCGCCGAAATGTGCGGCACGCGGATCAGCGCCGCCCGGTTGATGTGCGCCCAGGTGACGTAAACCGGCGCTTCAAAACTCGTCCCCAGGCGTTTGTAGGAATTCACCAGCGGAGACAGCACCGCGCACATGGCGCGAGCATGGGCAAGCTGCCCCGCCAGGAAGTACCGCGCCGTTTCCGACAGGCCGTATTCGTCGTTGACATCTGCGAATACGTTCTGCCCGCCCTGGACGCTGTGCAGACTCTGATGAGTGTGCATCCCTGAACCGGGTAAATCCATGCCGGGGCGCGGCATAAACGTGCAGTGCAGCCCGTTCCGCTGCGCCACCGCCTTGAGCGCCACCCGCGACATCAGGATTTTATCGGCCTGCGCCAGCGCGCCGTCATACTGAAAATCAATCTCATGCTGGCCGGAGCCGATTTCGTGATGTGTGGAGTCGACATGAATCTGCATCGCCTCCAGCGTATCGAGCATCTGATGGCGGACAGACTGCGGCATATCGGTGGACAGCTCAAAATAGCTGGCGTCATCCTGGGGGCGCAGCGGCAGCACCGGCTGGTCGCCGGAACGAAACAGGAAAAACTCCAGTTCGACGCCGGTTTTGTAGACGACACCCATTTCTTCGGCCTGCTTCAAGGCCCTGACCAGCGCGTTGCGCGGGTCGCCAATGAACGGGTCGCCCTGCAAAGTATGGACGGTGCAGATCAGGCAGGCCGTCTGCGTTTCCCAGGGCAGAACCGTGAACGTATCGAGGTCTGGAACGAGGATCATATCGCTTTCGGCCACGCGGGCAAACCCTTCGATGGACGAACCGTCGAAGTGCAGGCCAAACGCCATTACCTCGGCCAGCTTGCCCACCGGCACGGTGATGCTCTTGACCATACCGGTGATGTCCGTAAACCACAGGTCAATGAACCGGACACCGTTTTCTTCGACAACCGCCAGAATAGACTCTTGGGCTGCCATAAACCGCCTTTCCAACAAACCAGGACACGATTATTTCGCATCCCCGCATTTAATCTACGCCGTAACTATAACCGCCTGAGCGCGGCCTGACCAGGGCGCAGCCAACCAAAATTTCAGGCGTTCTGTTATCAAGGGCGAACAATTAATCCGGGTTCGGCAGCAGCCCCAGATGACCGAGCAGTGCATCTATGCCCAGCAGGTAGCTGCGCCAACCGAAGCCGCTGATCTGCCCCACGCAGACCGGCGCGATCATCGAAACATGGCGGAACGATTCACGCGCGTGGACGTTCGACAGATGCACCTCAACCACCGCCAGCCCGATGGCGCTGATGGCATCCCGCAGCGCGATGGATGTATGCGTGTACGCGCCGGGGTTAAAAACCACGCCCTCCGCCCAGTTACGCGCGATGTGCAGCATATCCACCAGCGCGCCTTCATGGTTCGACTGTTCCGCCCGCAGCCCGACGCCCCGCCGGCGAGCATAAGCCGCCGCCCAATCGTTGATTTGTTCCAGCGTGAGGTGGCCGTAAACCTGCGGTTCGCGGCTGCCGAGCAGGTTGAGGTTTGGCCCGTGCAAAAGCAAAATCTCTTTGGACATCACCTCACCCATCCAGTGAATGCCCGCACTCCGGGCAGACTGTCACCGTCGCAGCGTAGGAAAGCCGGCAGTTCGGGCAGGTGCGCCGCCCCACCCCGACCACAGCATTGATGGTCGCCCAGGCCACCTCCCGATCAAGACCGGCGGCGGTCAGATCGCGCACCAGGTACTCAACCGGATAACCGCCTTCCAGCCGCGCTTTCGCCGTATTGATGAGTCCGGCCAGATCAGGCGGTTTTTCCTGCGGTTTCATGTTCAGCACATCGGGCTGAAAGGCCATGCCGCAGGTCTGGCACAGGACAAAACGCCCGGCTTCGCCCAGCGGAATGAGGGGGATAAAATACAGGCTGAAGAACTGCCGCGCCTGTTTGAGTTCATACCGGCGCGTTTCCTGGCAGTTCGGACAGTAGAACAGCCCCTCGCCGATGGTTTTCGTCCTGGCCGATGTCCCGAAGATAATCATGGTAACACCTTAGTCTGTTTATTGAAGCGTGCGCAGCACGTCCAGAACCATTTCTTTCGGCACATCATCCACAATGACCGGCTGGCCGATGCCGCGCAGCAGCACGAAACGCAGACGCCCGGCCTGCCGTTTTTTGTCCGTTCCCATCGCCCGATAAAGCGCCTCCGGGTCAAAGTCGCCCAGGCGCGTGGGCAGCCCGACGCCGGTCAGGATGCGTTCGACGCGCTCCGGCAGCGCCGCGCCGCACAGCCACAGCCGGTGCGACAGCCAGGCCGCCGCCGCCAGCCCCACGCCGACCGCCTCGCCATGCGGCCAGGCATAAGCCGACACCTGCTCGATGGCATGGCCGAAGGTATGGCCCAGATTTAAATGCGCGCGGACACCCCGCTCAAAGGGGTCGGCCTGCACGACATCCACTTTTACCTGCACCGCGCGCCGCACCAGTTCGGCGGCCCATTCCGGCTGAATCTCACGGTCAAAAACGCCGGTCTGCTCCACCTGTTCCAGCAGCCCTTCATCGGCCAACAGACCATGTTTGATGACCTCCGCCAGCCCGCAGCGCCATTCCCGCTCCGGCAGCGTTTTTAACACCTCCGGGTCTATCAGCACCGCGTCCGGCTGTTTGAACGCGCCGACCAGGTTTTTGCCCTGCGGCAAATCCACGCCGACCTTGCCGCCCACGCTGGAGTCCACCATCGCCAGCAGGCTGGTGGGCATCTGCACCAGGCGCACACCGCGCAGGTAGGTTGCCGCAGCAAAACCGGCCACGTCACCCACCACGCCGCCACCCAGCGCGATCACCGTTCCCTGACGATCCAAACCCGCCGCGACAAAATCGGTATACAGTCTGGCGGCGCTCGCCAGCGTTTTGTACTGTTCGCCGTCCGGCAGCACGACCAGCGCCCACGCCGGAAACGCCCTAACCAGCGACTCGCCGTACAGCGGCGACAGCGTGACGTTGGTCACGACGACGCCCCCATCATCGAAGCAGCCGCCCGGCAGCAATTCCCCGCCTTCAATCACCGCGCGCAGCAGCCCCGGCTCGATCAGAATGTCGTACCCGCCGCCGGGCGCATCTACACGGATACGGCCCACAGCGCCAGAACCTCTCTAGCTACCTGCTCCGGCGTTTTGCCGGTCGTCTCCACCTGGCACGGAATGGCCGCATAAGCCGCGCGGCGCTGCTCCATCAGGGCGCGCCAGTCCCCGCGCAGCAGCGGGCGTTCGGTCGGGTCATCCTGCAGGCGCGCCAGGATGGTATCGGGGTGCGCCGTCAGACAGACCACGATTCCAGAAGCCAGCATCACATCGCGGTTGCCCGCGTCTACCAGCATCCCGCCGCCGGTGGCGATCACCAACCCACCCTGCGCCGCCAGAAAACGGCACAGCCGCCGTTCAACATGCCGGAACGCCGGCTCGCCATCGGTCGCAAAAATCTCGGCTATGGACTTGCCCGCCTGCCTGACGATTTCCGCGTCCGTATCCACAAACGGTCGTCCCAGGTGTTCGGCCACCATCTGCCCGACCGTCGTCTTTCCCGTCCCCATAAAACCTGTCAGCACGATATTCCGATCAGTCATAACCAAAACGCCACTCCATACCATCCATCGGCAGATCGCTTATGCGTGACCGGCGCAGCGCGGCAAAACGCGGGCGCATCTCGTCCAGGCTGTCACCGCCAAGCTTTTCGACCAGCGCATCCGCGATCACAATCGCCAGCATGGCCTCGCCAATCGGCACGGCACGCGGCAGCGCGCAGAAGTCGCTGCGTTCATAGGTGGTTTGTTCTGGCTGGCCGGTCGCCAGATTGACCGACTCCAATCCCTGCAAGAGGGTCGCTATCGGTTTCATGGCCGCCCGCGCCACAATCGGTTCACCGGTGCTGATGCCGCCTTCGATGCCCCCGGCGCGATTGGTACGGCGGATCAGTTCGCCGGCTTCGTTCACGTCAATCGCGTCGTGAACCAACGAGCCGCGTTTGCCGGCGCTCTCGAAAGCCTGGCCGACTTCCGCGCCTTTCATGGCATGGATGCTAACCAGCGCCGCCACGATGCGCGCGTCCAGCCGCCGGTCATAATGCACATGCGACCCCAACCCCGGCGGCGCGTTTAAAACCACCACTTCAAAGATACCGCCCAATGTGTCCTTGTCAATCTTCACCTGCCGGATAGCTTCGTGCATGGCCTCGACTACTTCGGGCTGCGGGCAGCGCACATCGTTTTCTTCCGCCCGCCGGAAGCGTTCCGGGTACGGCATGTCCGGCGGAATATCGGCCTTCACATCGCCCACCTGCACCACGTAACCGCCGACGACGATGCCAAACTCCGCCAGCAGCTTTTTGCAGATCGCGCCGACAGCCACACGCATGGTCGTTTCGCGGGCGCTGGCGCGTTCCAATGCCAGCCGCAGGTCACGATAGCCGTATTTAACCGTGCCGGTCAGATCGGCATGGCCGGGGCGCGGCGTGGTCATGGGCGGGATATCTTTCTCGCGCCAGTTTTTGAAGTCGCGGTTTTCCACCAGCAGCGCCACCGGCGCGCCGGTGGTGAGGCCGTTCATCACGCCGGCGGTGATTCGCGCTTCGTCGCGCTCGATGCTCATGCGCCCGCCGGAGCCGTAGCCCTGCTGGCGGCGCAAAAGGTCGGCATTGATGTCCTCCGGCGACAACGGCAGCCCGGCGGGCAGCCCTTCGATGATGGCCGTCAGCATCGGCCCGTGCGACTCTCCGGCAGTCAGAAAACGAATCATGGTTAACCCTTACGAATTTCCATTCGCGCCGCCTCGAACATCACCTCGACCGGCGCGGGCTGCCCCGTCCAGATTTCAAAGGCCGCCGCGCCCTGCCGCACCAGCATCCCCAGACCGCCGATGACAGACCCGCCGGCGGCCTCCGCCTGCCGCATCAGCCGCGTCATCGCCGGGCGATATACCATATCATACACCGTTACGCCGCGCGGGAACGGCAGGCCGCTGATCCAGGGCGAGTCGTCCACATGCGGCCACATACCGACCGAGGTGCAGTTCACGATCAGGGACACGCCGTCCTGCTCCAAGGCTTCGTCCAGCGTTTTCGCCTCTACACCCTGGATGCCCGCCGAAAGCGCCAGATCGGCCAGCATCAGCCGGGCTTTTTCCGGCGTGCGGTTGACCACCGTCACGCGCGCGCCGGCCCGCGCCAGCCCGTACACCGCCGCCCGCGCCGCGCCGCCCGCCCCCAAGACGATCACGCGACGGCCTGGCACAGTCACGCCATTTGCTTCCAGATCGCCCAGGAAGCCGGCCACGTCGGTATTGGTGCCGGTGTTATCACGGAAGTTTATCGTATTCACCGCGCCGACTGCCCGCGCCCGGTCGTCCGGTTTGATATAGGGCATGACCGCCTGTTTGAGCGGCACGGTCACGTTCACGCCGATGAAGCCGCCCTCGTCGCGCAGTGTCCGCAAGCCCTGGCGCACGATGTCCGGCGGAATCGGCAGCAGTTCATACGACCAGTCGTCCAGGCCGAGCGCAGCAAAAGCCGCGTTGTGCATGGCCGGACTGATGCTGTGCGTCACCGGCCAGCCGATTAATCCAACTCGGTTCACAGCAGCCCTTTCAGCACAATTAAACCCAGCGCGCCCGCCCCTGGAATGATCGGCAGCGGGCAACACAGGATGGCCGGCGTCCGGCTGATGACCGCCGACACCAGCGCCGTCGCGCCCCACAGGCCGAAGCCCACCACCGCCAGCACAACGATCAGCGTGCCGCACTGCACGGTGCGCCGCTGGCTCTCATACTGCCGGTTCGCCTCCGGCGGCACGCGCCCTTTGCCGCCGCACAACCCGCACGGCGCGAAGCTGAACACCTGCTCGGTTTCGTCTTCACTTTCGCCCCAGCGCCAGGTGCGCTTGCCACCTGTCCCCTGACAGGATGGACAGACCGGATAACGCGCAAACGTCTGCCACTCGTTGAGCTGCTGGCGTGTGACCGGTTCGCCGCCGCAGAACCAGCACGGCTCGGCGTGCGGTTGGCTTTCGCCCATGATGTCGTAGCGGTGGCGCGGCTTGAAAACATAGGTCTTCTCGCGCTCCCCCACCCCGCCGCAGACCGGACAGGTATCCGGCTCAAACCGTTGAATCTGTTCTGGAGTCGTCATAAAACCGTGTCTTAAAGGATAATTCAGGGAGGGGTTAAAGCCCTCTGGCTTATGTCCGCCCCCAGCGCCGCCATCGTCTCGGCAAAGCCGGGGAACGAATCTCCCGCGCACCGGGCATCCAGCACCGTCGTTTGACCGCCGGCCACCAGACCGGCCACACTCAGGCTCATGGCAATCCGGTGGTCGTCGTGGCCGTCTACCGTCGCGGCTTTCAACGTTTGCGGCCCGCGAATGATGAAGCCATCCGGCGTCTCGGTGATGTTGGCGCCCAGCTTCGCCAGTTCCGCCGCCATCACGCTGATGCGGTCGGTTTCCTTCACGCGCAGTTCCGCCGCGTCCCGCACGACGGTTTCGCCCTCTGCCGCCAGCGCCGCCACCATCAGAATCGGAAACTCGTCAATCATCTCCACGACAACATTCCCGCCGACTTCCACACCCTTGAGCATACTATGACGCGCGCGAATCGTGCCAACCGGCTCACCGGCTTCTAATCCGGTTTCGGTCACGGCGATGTCCGCGCCCATGCGCCGCAGCACATCCAGCAAACCCGTGCGCGTCGGGTTGAGATTGACGCCGGTCAGGGTGATGTCGCTGCCCGGCACCAGCAGCGCCGCCACCAGCGGGAAGGCCGCCGAGGAAATATCGCCCGGAACGGTCAAATCCAGCGGGCGCAGTTCGCCGTTTGGCATCAGCACGATCCGATTTCCGTCAGTCACGATGTCCGCGCCCATCGCGCGGAGCATCCGTTCGGTATGGTCACGCGCCGGGCCAGGCTGCACGACCGCCGTCGCGCCCTCGGCAAACAGCCCCGCCAGCAGCACCGCACTTTTGACCTGGGCGCTGGCGACCGGCATCTCGTAGATGAACCCGCGCAGACCGGCAGGTCTGATCGTCAGGGGCGCGCGGTCGTTGACGCCGCTGATGTCCGCGCCCATCATTCGCAGCGGCGTGATGATACGTTTCATCGGGCGGCGGCGCAGCTGTTCGCTGCCGTCCAGCACGCTTTCAAACGGCTGTCCGCACATCATCCCCGCCAGCAGCCGGATGCCCGTCCCGGCATTGACCAGATTCAGCGGCGCGCCCGGCGGCAGGAACGGGCCGCCGTGAATCGTGAGATCATTTTTGCCGTGACGTTCGATCGGTATCCCCAATGCCTGAACGCTGGCTAACGACGCCTCGGTATCCCCCGCCGCCAGCCAGCCCCGAACGCGCGTGATGCCGTGCGCCAGCGCGCCGAACATCACCGCCCGATGCGAGATGGATTTATCGCCGGGGACAGTAGCCGCGCCCTTCAGGCCGCCCCCCGCTTTGACCAGAAAACAATCCTGTGCGGTCATTTTTTATACCCGTTTTCATACTTTTGAATCCACTTGAGCCGCGCCTGCCGCGCCGGTTTGAGGAACTCCGCCACCTTCTGATCGTCGCGCGAGACCAGCATGGCTTCCAGCATCGCCAACTGCACGCGGAACAGCGCCAGCAGGGTCGCCACCGCCTGCGTGTTGGTGCTGAGGATGTCCCCCATCATCTGCACATCCTGCGAGGCCAGCCGCGACATATCCCGGAAGCCGCCCGCCGCCAGTTCCCAGACGGTCGGGTCAGTCTGCCCCTGCTGCGCCACCGTCGCCACCAGCGTCGCGCTCAGAATGTACGGCAGATGGCTGATGGCCGCCACCAGATGATCGTGCCGCTCCGCCTCCATCTCGAACGGCACCGCGCCCAGTGCATCCACCAGCGCCAGCGCCCGCTCCCGCGCTGCCGGCGTCGTGCGCCGGGTGGGGCATAATACAAATGGCCGTCCCCGGTATAATGCCGCTTCGCTATAACGGATGCCGGGGTTTTCCTTGCCGGTCATCGGGTGGCCGCCGACGGCCTGGATGCCCACCGGCAGCCGCCCCATGGCCTCGCAGATGTCGTGTTTGGTGCTGCCGATGTCCAGCAGCAGCGTATTCGAGCGCAGATACGACCCGATGCGCCGCTCCACCATCCCCTGGATGGCGCGCACCGGCGCGCACAGAATGACGGTATCCGCCTCGGCCACGCCTTTTTGTAAATTGTCGGTGGCGGCGTCCACCATCCTCGTCTCAAGCGCATAGGCGCGCGCCTCCCGGTCGAGTTCAATGCCCGTGATGGTATCCACACATCCCCGTAGCGCCAGCGCCAGTGACCCGCCCATCAAACCCAGACCAACGACGGCCAGGTGACGGCTCGTAAAACCACCTGAAGCCATACTTATTCACCTACCTGTACACAGACGTTGTGCATTTTTCGTCGTCCCCGCTCAGGCCGTGCGCCCGACGGCTTCCGCCACCCGGCGCACCTGCTCCATCATCGCCTTAAAGCGGTCGGGTTTGAGGCTCTGGCGGCCATCCGACACAGCTTCTTCCGGCCTGGCGTGAACTTCAACGATCAGGCCGTCCGCCCCGGCGGCGACGGCGCTGCGCGCTATCGGCTCGACATATTCCCATAAGCCGACCGCGTGGCTGGGGTCGGCGATCACCGGCAAATGTGTGGCGGCCTTGAGAACGGGGATGGCGTTCACGTCGAAGGTGTTGCGCGTGGCCTTCTCGAACGTGCGGATGCCGCGTTCGCAGACCATCACCCGTTTGTTGCCGTGCGCCAGGATGTATTCCGCCGACATCAGCAGGTCTTCAACCGTGCTGCTCATACCGCGTTTGAGCAGGATGGTCTGCTGGCTTTCGCCCGCCGCGTTCAGCAGCGTGAAGTTCTGCATATTGCGCGCCCCGATCTGAAGCACGTCGGCGTACTGACAGACCAGCGGCACCAGAGCCGCGTCCATCACTTCTGTCACCACCGGCAGGCCGGTGCGCTCGCGGGCTTCCGCCAGCCATTGCAGAGCTTTTTCGCCATAACCCTGAAAGCTGTACGGCGATGTGCGCGGTTTAAACGCCCCGCCCCGCAGCGCCGTCGCGCCGGCCTCTTTGACCGCGCAGGCCAGTTCGATGATCTGGTCGCGGCTTTCGACCGAACACGGCCCGGCGATCACCAGCACCTTTTTGCCGCCCATCTGCGAACCGTTCAGCGGCACCAGCGTATCGGCGGGATGGAAGTGCCGGCTGGCGAGTTTGTACGGCACCGAGACGCGCACCACTTTTTCCACGCCGTCCATCACGCTGTAGTTTTCTTCCTTCAGCGGCGTCGGGCTTTCCCCCACCACGCCGATGATGGTATGCTGTTCGCCCTCCGAAAGATGCGCCCGGTAGCCGTCGGCCTGGACGTGGTTTATCACATCGGAAATCTGCCTGGCGGTCGCCTTCGCCTTCATCACAATAATCATGGCGCTACCCTCCCGTTCAAAACGATTTTATTGTCCGGGTAAAGATCGGGACGCAGCACCAGCGCATCCCGCATGTATACATGGCGAATTTCTTCCAGGCTGCGCGTTGTATTCCAGTGAATAAGGATGCGGATGCAGCGTGGGATGGCGTCCACGCAGTCCATCTCCTGGAAACCCAGCAGCGCGGCCTGACGCCAGCCCAGATCGCGCGCCGCTCTGGCCGGATAGGCGGCGTGTAAATCCGGCGTGGTCGTAAACAGCACGCTGGCCGCATCCTTTTCTTCGATGCCGTTCACCTCGATCATGGCCTGGAACAGTTCCCGTGTCGCGCTCAGAATTTCCTCCGCCGTATCCTGCTGGACGGTGGTCGCCCCGCGCACGCCTCGCAGCATCATCGTCATCGTTCTCCCCTTTCGTCGGCTGATGCAACAAAAAAGGCGCGGAGCGTTTGCTCTGCGCCTTGTGGTTCCCCGGTTACTCCGTTCAGTTCAGCAGCTTACCGTCCATCCAGCACGCAACGCTCCACCCGTTATTATGTGGCTCGTAAAGTAATAATAGGTGAAACGAAAGCTGTATCGAATGTTCACGCCGAAAAAACCGGAAACATACTGATATAGCGCAGAGCGTAACACAAGGTCATCGAAACTGTCAAATTTCCGGCTGCAAAATTCCACCTTCCATTCAAAATCCGTTCAGTCTGCACAAGATCGTCTGTGCGCCTTAAACGGGAAACACGCCTTAACTTTTCTTCGTGCCTTTGCCTCTCAGCGCCTTTGCATCAAACATGAACTGCTTCCCGCAGCCGGGCCGCCAGCGCCCCAACCGGGCCCGCGCCATCTTTGCCGGCTTTCACCAGCGCGCTGCCAACGATGAAGCCATCTACCAGGCCGTTCATCGTCCGCGCCTGCTCCGGCGTGCTGATGCCAAAACCCAGCACCAGCGGTTTGTCGGCCAGCGCGCGCACCCGCGTGATAAAGCCGGTGAGGTCAGGCGGCAGCTCGGCGCGCGCGCCGGTCACGCCGGTTAACGACACGACATAGATAAACCCGGTCACGTGCCGGTTGACCAGTTCAACGCGCCGGCTGTCGCTGGTCGGCGCCAGGAAAAACACGGTCGCCAGCCCCGCGCCCCGGCAGATTTCCGACCACGCTTCCGCTTCCTCCGGCGGCAAGTCCGGCACGATCACGCCGTCCGCCCCGGCGGCGCGGGCATCGGCGGCGAAGCGTTCCGGGCCGTAAGCCAGCAGCGGATTGAGGTAGCTCATCAGCAGCATCGGCTGTATCACGCCGCGCCTGCGCAGCGCCTGCACCGCGTCCAGGCACTTGCCGACCGTGATGCCGTTTTCCAGCGCGACCTGAGTCGCCGCCTGGATGGTCGGGCCGTCGGCCAGCGGATCGCTGAACGGCACGCCGATTTCGAAGCCATCCGCGCCGGCTTCGGCCATCGCCTGAATCGCATCCAGCGAGGCTTCGTAGGTCGGATACCCGACCGGAAAATACGGCAGGAAGGCCGCGCGCCGCTGCTGCTTCGCGCGGTCGAACATGGCCGCCAGAGCTTTTATCCCGAACACTTGACCCATTTCAGCCATGATTACTTGCTCCCTACCCGCAGGATTTTGGCATCCACGAACTTTTCGCCGTCGAACATCAGCCGCGCGCCCTCGCACCAACTGCACGCGCCGCCCCAGGCGGCATGATCGGCATCCGGCAGGCAGCCGACCGCCTGCGCCTCGACGATGCCGCCGTGCGAAACCACCAGCGCCGACCCGCCAGGGGGCAGCGCCGCCGCCACTTCACGCACGAACGCGGCCTGCTTCTGCACGTAACGCGCCGCCGTGCCGCCCAATCGCGCCGCGGCTGCCCAGGCCGCGAATCCGGCGTCCCAAGCCACCTCATTCTCAACGCCGTCGTCAATCATGCCCAGCGCCTCAAGCTGTTCGTCAACCGCGAAACCCATCGCCAGCGCCGTTTCGTAAGCGCGGGGAATGGTGCTGGTGATAACCCGGTCAAACGGCCCGGCGGCGCTGCCTACTCGCCGCGCCAGTTCCACGCCCGCCTGCGACAAACGCTGCCCCGGCTTGACCCGCATGGTATGCCGCCGCAGTTCGACCGTTCGCAGGCTGGCCGCGTTCGCCACCAGCGGACGCCGCAGCGCATCCAGCCCGGCTTCGATGATTTCCTGCGTGACGGCCACCCGCATCGCCCAGTTCTGCGCCGCTTCGTCGTAAGCCTGGGCAAATCGCCGCTGGATGTCCGCATCGGCGGCCTGTTCCTGATAACGATCTGCCGACTCCCAATCCAGGCCGTCCACGAAAACCGGCCTCACGGCAAATCCCGCCCGGTGCAGCAGCACCGGCCATTCAGTATCCGCGCCCAACGCGCGCGCCGGCCAGGTGTTCGCCATCAGGAACTCGACCGCCCGGCGGCTGAAGCCTTTCGACCCCGCGCCAAAATCCATCGTCTGACCCAGCAGGTACGAAAAGACGCGGTTGATGATGTCCTCCGCCTGGAACATGGCGCGCGGATGCGTCTCCCACGCCGCCGCCGTCCGGCCAATCACTAGGCACTCGGCGCGCCGCACCTGTTCGACCGTCTGCCGCCACTCGTCCGGGCGCGTTTCGACCCAGCGCAGCAGGCGATCCATGTCGGCATAATGAACGGCCTGGGCAGGGCTTTCCAGCGCGGCCTTGAGCGCCCTGTACCGCCCGTGCTGCCAGTCGTCATTGACGAAAGCATGGACGCCGCTTAAGGCCTGGATCGTGACTACATCTTCCGGCGTCGCCGTCGGCGGCAGCGAAACGATCACGCGCTCATAAACAGCTAACAGTTCCGGCAGCAAACGCCGCAGCCGCCCGATTTCCCCACGCGGGTTAAAGGTAGTCGCCAGTACAACCATCATTGGCTGCTCTCCTCCGGCAGTTCCTTAACCAGTGTGCCAATCCTGTCCGGGCCTTTGGGATGGTCAACAATCTCGACGATCTCGTAACCCAGGCTTTGATAGAGCGCCACGTTCGCCGGCAGCGACATGCGCACGCCGACGTGAATCCGGCTGTACCCGTGCTGACGAGCAACCTGTTCCATATAGCGCATGATCGCCTTGCCGATGCCGCGCCGGCGGTAGGCCGGCAGCACCGATACGCGCCCCACATACAGCGCGTCGTCATCCAGCCGGTAGCGCGCCGAGGCCGCCGGCGTGTCGCCCATCCAGGCCAGCACTGCCCCGCCCTGCTGCATGGCCGCCTGCACATCCTCAAGCGTTTCGCGGTTCGCGCCGGACTGCGGCTGTAGTACCCCATCGTATTCGGCAAACGACTCGCGCATGATGCGGTGTACCAGCGGCGCGTCGTCGGGCGCCGCCGGGGTGATGCGCGGGATCAAACCCGGCTGTTCCGCAAAAAACGCCCGGAAAAGCTGATCGAGGCTGAAGGCAAACGGCAGCCGGTTGATGTCGTCCGCGTCCAGATAGGCGACGCGCTGGCCTTCGTGCAGGCGGATGTCGCCCGCGCTGATCGCCGTCTCGCCCACATAGCAGAAAATCTCTACGTCAGCCGGCGTTCCGTTCAGCCAGAACCGGTGATCGAAGCGCCGCCAGAAGGCCAGCGGTGGCGTCAGTTCGGTTTCTTCTAGCAGTTCGCGCCGCGCGGCTTCGTCCGGCGTTTCGCCATCTTCGATTGCGCCGCCCAGCGTTGACCAGTGCGCCGGGAACGGGATGCCCGGTTTATCATCCCGAAGCTGCGCCAGGACTTTGCCCTCTGCATTGCGCAGGAAAATGCTCACCGTTCGCGGACGTTCAGCCATTCAACCCCAACTCCCGCATGACGGTATCCAAATCTTTATCGCCGCGCCCGGACAGATTCACCAGGATGATCGAATCTTTCGGCATACCCGGCGCGCGTTTGATGACCTCCGCGACGGCGTGCGAGCTTTCCAGCGCGGGAATGATGCCCTCAAGCTGGCACAACGTCTGGAAGGCGGCTAAGGCTTCCTCGTCGGTCGCGTAGGTGTAGTAGGCGCGTTCCTGCGCCCGCAGATACGAATGTTCCGGCCCGACCGAAGCGTAATCCAGCCCGGCGGATACGCTGTGGGTGTTGACGATCTGGCCGTCGGCGTCCTGCATTACGAACGAGCGCGTACCGTGTAAGACGCCGGGGCGTCCCAGGTTCGGGTCGGCAAAACGCGCCGCATGTTCGCCGCCTTCGATGCCGCGCCCCCCGGCCTCCACGCCGATCAGATCGACGTTTTCGTCGTCACGGAAGGCGTGGAACAGGCCGATGGCGTTGCTGCCGCCGCCCACGCAGGCCACACAGGCATCCGGCAGCCGTCCGGCCATTTCGACAATCTGCTGCCGCGCTTCGAGGCCGATCACGCTCTGGAAGTCGCGCACCATCATCGGGTACGGGTGCGGCCCCAACGCCGAGCCGAGCAGGTAAAACGTATCGCGCACGTTCGTCACCCAATCCCGGATGGCCTCGTTAATGGCGTCCTTCAATGTTTTGCTGCCGCTTTCAACCGGGATGACCTCCGCGCCCAGCAGTTTCATGCGGAATACGTTTGGCTGCTGGCGGGCGATGTCCACGCTGCCCATGTACACATGGCATTCCAGCCCCAGCAGCGCCGAAGCCGTCGCGCTGGCGACGCCGTGCTGCCCCGCGCCGGTTTCCGCCACCACGCGCTGTTTGCCCATGCGCCGCGCCAGCAGCGCCTGGCCGAGCGCGTTATTGATTTTGTGCGCGCCGGTGTGCGCCAGGTCTTCGCGCTTCAGGTAAATCTGCGCCCCGCCCAGATGTTCCGACAGGCGTTTAGCGTAGCTGATCGGCGTAGGTCGCCCGGTGTAGGTGGCCTGAAGCTGTGCCAAGTCCTGCCGGAAGGCCGGGTCGGCCATCGCCGCGTGATAAGCGGCGGTCAGTTCGTCTAGCGCCGGGATGAGCGTTTCCGGCACGAAGCGTCCGCCGAACTCGCCGAAGTACCCGCGCTCGTCGGGGACAGGGGTTGTAGAGGTTTGGATATAAGTCATCTGATGACAGCCCTACTTTAACTTTTCAGATAATTCTGCGAGAAACGCTTCATTACGCGCATGGAAGATCGCCAACTTTACTCTTATACCTCTCAATGCTTCTGGAGAAAAAGAGCTGCGATAAAATTCTTTACGCCATTCAACTGAACGGCGATGTGAATAAAAAGGCCGTAAGCTGCGATTATATCTGTATGGCCCGATAACTTTGCCCACATAGACTTTTCTCTCGCGCCACGTTGGAGCATAGACTACAAAGTCGCCGATTTTCACTCGATGAATAAAACTGTAAAACATGGCATAGAAGATATTTGCCTGCTTCGGTGAACTTTCGGGATGCTTCTTAAGCCATTGATCTCTAAATGCCTGAGGATTTGATTCGAGTTTGCTCAGGTCTCCCAGTTCATCACCAAAACCTAGCCCAATACTGCGATCCTGTAGAAAAAGTCTGTAAGTTGCTTCATCTCGACGATGGCCAGTCGCCTGCGCGCATGGCTTCAATAGAGATATTCACACTCAAACCTCTACCGTCACCCAATCTTTCACCCTCCATGAGGGAGAGGGGTCGGGGGTGAGGGCATCAAATCACCAGATGTTTTTCACCGTTCAGGCAGCGTTTTGCCAGAATCAGCACCTTGTACATGCCGTCGTCGTTGGTCGGCACAAAGTCGGCAGGCGTGATCGTCATCACATCCTGTCCAAAACCGACCGCCTGCGCCTGGACGGACTCGCGCTCCCCGGCATACATCGCCAATCCGTCGTCTATGTCAAAGGCCACCAGTCCATCCACCTCTTCCCGCTGGTAGTTGTACTCGCGCAGCGGCCTGTCGCAGATGTAAAAAAACACATCGGCGATTTCGTGGTCAACCAGATCGCCCTGCCGGGCTATCCTCACACGCCTGCCGACCGGGATTAAATCCTCGTACTCCACGTTTAGACCCAGTTCTTCGCGGACTTCGCGCACGCCATCGCGCATGGTTTCCCCGGCAGTGTAATGGCCGGCAGCGGTCACGTCCAGCCGGTTCGGGAAGAAGTCCTTATCTGCGCCGCGCCGCTGTAAAACAATCCAATCCCGGCCATGTTCATCCCGGTAGATCACCCAGCACTGGAACACACGATGCCAATCGCCGTCCCGGTGAACCGCGTCGCGCGCCTTCGTGCCAAGCCAGGTCAGGTTTTCGTCGTAAATATCCAGAATCTCACCCATTATGCGCCGCGTACTGTCTGGACAAACGCCCGCATCCTGCCGGCGTCTTTTTTCCCCGGCTCGGCCTCCACGCCGCCCGCGACATCCACGCCCCAGGGACGCACCTGTTCGACCGCCCCGGCCACGTTTTCCGGCGTCAGGCCACCCGCCAGCATCAGACGCGGTACGGCATCCCGCACGGCCAGCGCGATATCCAGGCCGACCGTCGTGCCGGTGCCGCCGTACAGGCCGGGCTGGTTGGCGTCCAACAGCAGCGACGGCAGATGCTCGTTAGACGGGAACAGCGGGCGATAATAGTTCACGTCGTCCAATGCCTGCGCGACGTTCATCGGGCGAATGGCCTTAAAAGCCATCCCGCGCAGTTCTTTGAGCAGATCGTCCGACTCGTCACCGCTGAGCTGCGCGCAGTCCAGGCCAACTTTGTTGGTGACAGCCGAAATGTTGCTCACGATTTCGTTAACAAATAACCCGACCAGCAGTGGGCAGGCCGGCCCCAACTGGCTGCGCAGCGCGTCGCAAATCGGCAGGGCGGCGTCTGGTGTGATATAGCGGGGGCTTTTTTTGAAAAAATTGAACCCCAGCATATCCGCGCCCGCCTCTGCCGCCAACAGCGCATCCTCGAATGTCATCAGTCCGCAAATTTTGATCCTGGTCATGATCTCACCTCACGGGGTTGGCTGCTAAACTCCTGCACCCGTAAGGCGATATTATCCGCACGCACCAGCGATTCGCCAACCAGAACCGCCTGCGCCCCACACGCGCCCATCTGCCGCACATCTTCTACCCGGCGGATGGCGCTCTCGGCCACCAGCGTCACTTCCGGCGGCACCCGTTTCGCCAGCCGTTGGGTGGTGGTGATGTCCTCATCAAAGGTCTTTAAATCACGGTTATTGACGCCGACCAACCGCGCCCCGATTTTGAGCGCCCGCGCCAGTTCGTCCTCATTATGGACTTCCACCAGCGCTGCCATACCCAGCCCGGTTATCAGGTCGTGCAGGTCGCGCAGGTGCGAGTCGGCCAGCGCCATCACGATCAGCAGCATGGCGTCCGCGCCCGCTGCCCGGCCTTCGTACACCTGATATTCATCAATGATGAAATCCTTCCGCAGCACCGGCACAGCCGCCGCCGCGCGTACCAGCCGCAGATGCTCCAGGCTGCCCTGGAAGAACGGTTCGTCGGTCAGCACCGAAATCGCCGCCGCGCCGTTTTCGGCGTAGGTTCGCGCCAGCGCCGCCGGGTCGAACGTTTCGATCAGGACGCCTTTGCTCGGCGAGGCTTTTTTGACCTCGGCGATCAGCGCCACCGTATCCTGCCGCAGGGCTTTCGTAAAATCGCGCGCGGGCGCGGCCAGCACAGCCATCTGCCGAACCCGCGCCGCCTGCGCCGGGTCGCTCGTTTGCGCGGCCACATCCGACGCTTTGCGCGCCAGGATTTTATCCAGAACGGTATCGGTCTTGATGTAGGAAGCCATCTTCACCCGGCTACTGCGCTATCGCAAACTTCTGACTATACGCAATCAGGGCATCCAGTTTTGCCAGCGCCGCGCCGTCGTCCAGCACTTTCGCCGCCAGATCAATTCCGTCGCGCAGGTTTTCGACCAGGCCGCCGGCCATCAGCGCCGCCCCGGCGTTCAGCAGCACCACATCGCGCCGCGCATCCCGGATTTCGCCGCTGAGAACGCCGCGCAGGATGGCCGCGTTGGTCGGCGCATCGCCGCCCAGCAAATCGGCGATGTTCGCCCCTTTAAAGCCATAATCGCGTGGGTCGAGATCATGCGTCGTCGCCACGCCGTCCATGTAATAACTGACGCGGTTCGGCCCGGTGGTGGTCAGTTCGTCCAGGCCGCCGTAACCGCTGACCACGATGGCCGACTTCGCCCCCAGCGCGCCCAACACGTGCGCCAGCATGTCCGTCAGGTCGGCGGCAAAAACGCCCATCAACTGCCGCTGCGCGCCTGCCGGGTTGGTCAGCGGGCCGAGGATGTTAAAGATCGTCCGAATCCCCATCTGGCGGCGCGGCCCGATGGCGTGTTTCATGGCCGGGTGCAGCTTGGGCGCGAACAGAAAGCCCACGCCGATCTCGTCTATACACTGGCCGACCTGCTCCGGCGTCAGATCAAGGTTAACGCCCAGTTCGGCCAGCACGTCGGCGCTGCCGCATTTGCTGCTGGCGGCGCGGTTGCCGTGTTTGGCGACCGGGATACCCGCGCCCGCCGCCACAAACGCCACCGCCGTGCTGATGTTAAACGTGCCGGATTTATCGCCGCCCGTGCCGCAGGTGTCCAGCAGTTCGCCGTTAAAGCGCGTCGGCACGCGGTGCGCGTTGGAGCGCATCGCCCGTGCGCTGCCGGTGATTTCGTCCTGCGTTTCGCCTTTCATCCGCAGCGCCATCAGGTACGCGCCGATCTGCGCCTCGGTCGCGCCGCCGCCCATGATCTGGTTCATCACCGCTTCGGCTTCTTCGGCCTGCAAATGCCCAAAACGGCTGAGTACATCTATCGCGCGTTGAATATCCACGTTTTCCCCCTCGATCATTTATAACCCCGCCGCCACCGGTACTCTGATTTCCAGGAAGTTCTGCAAAATGCGCGTACCGAACTTCGTCAGGATGCTTTCGGGATGGAACTGCACGCCGTAAACCGGATGCTCACGGTGGCTTAGCCCCATGATCTCGCCCTGATCGGTGAAGGCCGTGATCGCCAGGCAGTCCGGCAAAGACGCCTCTTCCACAATCAGGCTGTGATAGCGCGTGGCCTCGAACGGGCTGGGGACGCCCTTAAAAATGCCGTCGCCTTTGTGGTAAATCTGGCTGGTTTTGCCGTGCATCAGGCGCGGCGCGCGCGCCACCACGCCGCCGTAGGCCTGCCCAATCGCCTGATGCCCCAGGCAGACACCCAGAATCGGCAGGCTCGCGCCCAGCTCGGCGATCACCGCCAGCGACACGCCGGCGTCGTCCGGGTCGCCCGGCCCCGGCGAGATGACGATATGCGTCGGCTGCATGGCGCGTATCTCGTCCACCGATACCTGATCGTTGCGCGCCACCTGCAAATCTGCCCCCATCTCGCCCATCAACTGCACCAGGTTATACGTAAAGCTGTCGTAGTTATCAATCACCAGAATCATTAGTTATCCTCCAGTTCCGGGTAATGTTGGGTTTCCAGCCCTTCCAGGTGCGACACATCGTCCACCGCCACCAAGCGCCACTCGTCGTCGCGGGCGATGGTCGTCACCGACATATTGCTGACGGCCACTTCATTGGCGCAGCAGCCCGCGATCAATTCATTCAGCAGCGCGTGAATGGCCGTCGTGTGCGAAATGATGCCGATGGTTACACCGCGATCCTGCGCCAGTATCTCGTCAAAGGTCTCCATGGCGCGCTGCTGCACCTGAAGGAATGACTCGCCGCCGGGAACTTCAAAGTCGTCCGGCGATTCCAGCAGCCGCGCGTAATCATCGGGATACCAGGCGCGGATTTCGTCCAGTGTCAGGCCCTGCCACGCCCCGATGTTCCGTTCACGCAGCCGCGAATCGTAGACCGGCGCAAAACCCAACTGCTCGCTCAGGATTTCCGCCGTCTCCACCGCGCGCCGCAGATCGCTGCTGTACAGCGCGCTCAGGCCGATGTTGCGGATGAACTGCGCCAGTTTGCGCGCCTGCCGCCGGCCCAGATCGTTGAGCGGCACGGCCACCCAACCCTGCCAGCGCCCCAGCCGGTTCCAGTCCGTTTCGCCGGGGCGAATAAAAATAACCCGTTTCACCATACCGGAGTCTCCCTGCCGGCGATCAGCGTCCACCGTCACACCAGGCCGCGCTCGGCATACCGGACGGAAAACGCCACCGCCTTTGCTTTATTGATCGTTTCTTCGTACTCGCGGGTCGGGTCGCTGTCCGCCACGATGCCTGCGCCGACCTGAATATGCACCGTCTCCCCCTGCATCAACAGAGCGCGAATGGTGATGCAGGTGTCCATCGAACCATCAAAGCTGAAGTATCCCACCGCGCCGCCATAGGTCGCCCGGCGCGTGCCTTCCAGTTCCTCGATAATCTCCATCGCGCGCACCTTTGGCGCGCCGCTCAAGGTGCCGGCCGGGAAAGTCGCCCGCAGCAGATCGAACGCATCCATGCCGGCGCGCAGGCGTCCCTGTACCTGGCTGACGATGTGCATCACGTGGGAGTACCGCTCTACGTACATCATATCCGGCACGCGCACTGTGCCGTAATCGCACACACGCCCCAGGTCGTTGCGCCCCAGGTCTACCAGCATAACGTGTTCGGCACGTTCTTTCGGGTCGGCCAGCAGTTCTTCCGCCAGCCGACGGTCTTCGTCGTCGTCCACCCCGCGCGGGCGCGTCCCGGCGATGGGGCGAACGGTGGCCGTGCCATCTTCCAGGCGCACCATCATCTCCGGCGACGCGCCGATCAGGCTGAAGTCGCCGTTGAAGTTGAGCAGAAACATATACGGCGAGGGGTTGAGCATCCGCAGCGCGCGGTAAATCGCCAGCGGCGTGGCCGACGTGCGCCGCTTAAAACGCTGCGACAGCACGATCTGAAAGGCGTCCCCGGCGGCGATGTACTCCTTTGCCGCGCGCACGTTTTCCTCAAAACGCGCCTGCGACATATTCGACTCCAACTCGTCATCCAGCGACGGCGCGGCCTCCGGCAGCGGCGGCAGCGGCTCGCGCAGACGCGCGGTGATTTCGTCTATGCGTCGCACGGCATCGTCATAAGCGGCGTCCGGGTCGCCCTGGTTATGCGCGTTCGCCAGGATGATGAGCTGGTGTTTGGCGTGGTCGAAGATCACCAGCGTATCCGGCAGCAGGAAAGCCACGTCCGGTACGTTCAGGTCTTTCGAGGCGCTTTCCGGCAGCCGCTCGAAATAACGCACCACGTCGTAACCAACATACCCCACCGCCCCGCCGATGAAACGCGGCAGTCCGTCCACCTTCACCGGCTTCACACGGGCAAACTCTGCTTTAACCGCGCCCAGCGGGTCTTCACCGGCTTCCAGCCGGCGTCGGCTGGTTTGGCCGTGCAGCGTCCGCGTCACCAGATTATCCTGTACGGTAATCACGCCCTTCGGGTTCACGCCCAGAAACGAATACCGCCCGACATGCTCGCCGCCTTCCACGCTTTCCAGCAAAAACGAATACGCGCTGTCCTGCGTCAGCTTCAGATAGACCGATACCGGCGTCTCCATGTCGGCGAGCAGCGTGCGGTACACCGGCACCAGATCGCCCTGTTCAAACAGCTTCAGGGCGGCCTCTCGCCCCGGCAAAACCTGTTCCCGCGCGGGTACTGTAAATAGCGCCATCTCATTAACCTCCCCATACCAAACAAAAAACCCCTTCCCGCCATTGAGGACGAGAAGGGGTTCCCGTGGTGCCACCTCTGTTGTTTCACCCATACAGGGTAAAACACTCTTTATGGGTACGGGCCAACCTTACAGCCAACCGATACCCTGCGCCTGTAACGGTGCGCTTCCGGCGCGGACTACTCTACAGTTCGCCCGTGCAACTCCCTGGCCCATTCCACCCCACCGTATGTACCGCTTTCACAGCTTCCGGCGGCTCTCTGAACACCGCTGCGGGGTGTACTCTTCCAGATCAGCGTTGTTATGTATTCAACTGCCCACCAGCATAACGAGATTTCGGACGGCTGTCAAGCATTTTGTGGGGGGAAAATCATTCCTCAAAAACAGCATGGACGGCTAGCCCGAACCCTGGCAGCAGTTCGCCGCCGCTCACCGTTTCGCTGTCGGAGAAAATGTCGAACTCGCCATCCGGGTACAGCGCCTCGACCAGGCGCTTTTTCGGATACACCAGCCACACCAGCCGCGCGCCGTTCGCCAGATAATAAGCGGCCTTGTCGCGCATAGCTTTCGGCGTATCGTCCGGCGACTGCACCTCGATGCACAGATCGGGCATCTGCGGGACTGCACCCTGCTCCACGACCGTCAGCAGCCGCTCGGTACGCGTGAAGGATACATCCGGTATGCGCGCGTTATGCGGATCATCAGGCAGACGGTAGCGCACTTCAAAGACTACCCGTCCCAGACCATGCGCTTTGACATATTCACGAAGGGCCGCATAAATGTTGCCTGCAATTAAGCTGTGCAGTTCGGTCGGCACTTTTTCGACAATCTCCCCCTCGACCAGTTCAAACAGCCGGTCGGCGTTGTCCGGTTGGGCGATAAACTGTTCAAACTCCTCGACGGTATATAACTTCTGTCTAACGACCATTGCAGCAGACCGCTCCAAATCTCACTATACTCAAAGGTGATTATACTCTACTGTGGCACCTGTTTCGTCATGTGCAGATGCAGTATAATCAACCTAAGACAAAAGTTCTAGGAGTACCCCCTTGTCTATCACCAACCGCGAAATTGCCGACACGTTTGAAACCATCGCCGATATGCTGCAAATCAAAGGCGAAAGCATCCACCGCGTGATGGCCTACCGCAATGCGGCGCTCGCCATCCGCGACCTGCCCCGCGACCTGCGCGCCGTCGCCGCCGAAGGCACGCTCACCGACATCCCCAACGTCGGGGACACGCTGGCCGCCAAAATCACCGAAATGCTGGACACCGGCAAGCTCGAATTTTACGAGCGGCTGGCGAAGGAAATCCCACCGGGGCTGGTACAGGTGATGCGCATCAACGGCGTCGGGCCGAAAAAGGCCAGACTGTTCTGGGAAAAACTCGGCATCACCGGCGTCCAGGCGCTGGAAGCCGCCGCCCGCGCCGGCCAACTGCGCGACCTGCCCGGTATGGGCGAAAAGAGCGAACAGAAAATCATCGAAGGCATCGAAGCCCTGGCGCGGCAAACGGGCCGCGCCCCGCTGGGAGTCGCCCTGCCCGCCGCGCAGGCCATCCTCGATCACCTGATGCAGCTGCCGGGCGCGCTGGAAGGTGCGGTCGCCGGCAGCATCCGGCGCGGACGGCCAACGATTGGCGACGTAGACCTGCTGATCGCCAGCCACGAGGCCGCGCCGATCATGGACGCTTTCGTGACGATGGAACAGGTCGCCCGCGTACTCGGTCATGGCCCGACCAAAAGCTCGGTGGAACTGCACAGCGGCCTGCAAGTAGACCTGCGCGTCCTCGAACCGGCGCGCTGGGGGACGGCCCTCAGCTACTTCACCGGCAGCCAGGCGCACAACATCCGCCTGCGCGAACTAGCGCTCAAAAAGGGGTTCAGCCTCAACGAACATGCCTTCAGCCCGGTAGGCGCTGATGGCAGCATCATCGAAGACGCGCCCAAAATTCTGTGCGCCACCGAAGAAGAAGTCTACCGGACGCTTGACCTGCCCTGGATTGCGCCGGAACTGCGCGAGGATGCCGGCGAAATCGAAGCGGCGTTGGAAAACCGACTGCCCAACCTGATTGTAGTGGCGGACATCCAGGCCGATCTTCATATGCACACCATCTGGAGCGACGGCACGCTCAGCATCCGCGAAATGGCCGAAGCCGCCAAGTCGCGTGGGCGTAAATACATCGTCATCACCGACCACTCGCAGTATTCGACCATCGCTAACGGCCTTTCGGTCGAGCGTATCTTGCGGCAGCAGGAAGAAGTGCGCCGCGTGGACGCCGAAATGTCGCCGGATTTGCGCGTCTTTCATGGCGTCGAAATGGACATTCGCAGCGACGGCACGCTCGATTTTCCCGATGAAGTGCTGGCGCAGTTGGATTTCGTCGTCGCTTCGCTGCACTTCAGCCTGCGCCAGGAACGCAGCCAGATCACGCAGCGGGTTTTAAACGCCATCCGCAACCCGCACGTTGACCTGATCGGCCACCCGCGCGGCCAGTACATCCCCGACCGCGAACCCGCCGACCTGGACATGGACGCCGTTTTCGAGGCCGCCCGCCAACACGGCACCGCTCTGGAGATCAACTCTAACCCACGCCGGCTTGACCTGGAAGCGGTTTATGCCCGGCGCGCGGTCGAACTGGGCATCCCGCTGGCGATTGATACCGACGCGCACAGCGCCGCCCAGATGGATTTGTTATACTTCGGGGTGTTGACCGCGCGCCGGGGCTGGGTGCAGGCCGAAAACGTACTCAACACCTGGCCGCTGGAGCGCTTTTTAAGTTGGGTTCAAAGCCGGGGAAAGTGAACCATGCCCGACCACCGCTCGCCGGACAAAAAACCGGATGCGCGCCCGACGCCGCCGGACATCCCGCCAGAGATGCCGCGTCCTGCGCCGCCGCGCCGTGCCGCGCCTTCGGTCTATACGCCCGACCCGATCACATATCGCCAGCCACCGCCCGGCGACACGGACGGATTTTACCTGCCGCTCTGGTCGGTCGGCCTGATGCTGATGGCCGTCGCCGGCATCGTCGGCTGTTTTACGCTGCTGGTCGTCAGCCTGGGCGGGCGGCAGACCCCACCCACCAGCGCGCCGCGTTTTGTGATTATCACCGCGCAGCCCACTCTACTGGGGCAGGAAACCCTGCCTGCGCTGCTGGTGTCGCCCACGCTGCCGGAAGGCTTCGGCCCCGGCTTTCAGGGGACGATTCCCGCCTTCGCACTGCAAGGGCCGACTCTGGCGCCGGTCATCTTCACCCCCACGCCGATTGCCCTGGCCGTCGGCGCGCAGGTCATCGTCACCGACGCCGGCGACTCCGGCCTGAACATTCGCTCCGGCCCCAGCCGTGATAATGCCGTGCAGTTCCTCGCGCCGGAAGGCACGCTTTTTAACATCATCGCCGGCCCGCAGCAGTCCGCCGATGGGCTGGTGTGGTGGCAGGTTCAGGACCCGGTTCAGAGCAGCCGGGTCGGTTGGGCAGCATCCATTTATCTGACCGTCGTGCCGCCGGGATAGGAGAAAACCGCTCGTGACCGACGATTTCGCGGCGCGCGCCGCCCACCTGCGCGATCAACTGAACTACCACAGCTATCGTTATTATGTGCTGGGTCAGCCGGTTATCACCGATGCGGAGTACGACCGCCTGTACCGGGAACTTCAGCAGATCGAGGCCGAATACCCGGAACTCATCACCCCGGATTCGCCCACCCAGCGCGCCGGCAGCGACCTGTCGGAAGACTTCCCCAAAGTCCGCCATCCCGCGCCGATTTTAAGCCTGAGCAACGCCTTCAGCCCGGACGACCTGCACGCCTGGGAAGAACGCAACCTCAGGCTGCTGCCCGCCGGGACGCAATTGGACTACACGCTCGAACCCAAGCTGGACGGCCTGACCATCGTCATCACCTACGAAAACGGCTATCTGACCCAGGCGGCCACGCGCGGCAGCGGCGAAATCGGCGACGACGTGACCGCCAATGTGCGCACCATTCGCAGCATCCCCCTCAAAATCCCGGCCAGCCCGGACGGGCCGCCCGCCCCGGAACGCCTGACCGTGCGCGGCGAAGTGCTGTTCTTGAAGAAGGATTTTGAGGCCGTCAACCGCCGGCAGGATGAACTGGAACTGCCGCGTTATGTCAACGCGCGCAATACCGCTTCCGGCACACTCAAACAGAAGGACTCGCGCATCACTGCCGGGCGGCCATTAAGCTGTTATATCTACGGCGTCGTGCAGGTGGTCGGCGTTAAGTGGGATAAACAGTGGGATATTCTGAACGCGCTGCGGGATTTCGGCTTCCCGGTCGCGCCCGGTGTGGGATATTATCCCACATTATCCGACATTATCCAGCAATTACCCACATGGGAATCCCACAGGAAGCGGCTTGAGTTCGAGATTGACGGCGTGGTTATCAAGGTCAACGACCTGCGTATTGCCGACGAACTCGGCTTCGTCGGCAAAGACCCGCGCGGCGCGATAGCTTACAAATTCCCCTCCGAGGAAATGACCACCCGGCTGACCGGCGTCACCGTCAACATCGGGCGCACCGGCAAGGTGACGCCAACGGCCCAGCTTGAGCCGGTATTTCTGGGCGGCGTGACCGTCGTCAACGCCAGCCTGCACAACTATGACCAGATCGCCCGGCTGGACATCCGCCTGGGCGACATGGTGATCGTCAAACGCTCCGGCGAGGTCATCCCATACGTCATCGGCCCGGTTACGGCCATGCGCGACGGCTCGGAAACGCCGATTCTGCCGCCGCAAACCTGCCCCTTCTCCGGCGATGTCATCATCCAGCCGGAAGGCATGGTGGATTATATCTGCCCGAACCCGCTCTGCCCGGAGCGCGTCTTTCGCAGCATCGAATTTTTCGTTTCGCGGGGAGCGATGGACATTGAAGGCATGGGGCCGCAGACCGTCAAAACCCTGATCGAAAAGGGCTTTATCCAGGACGAGGCCGATATTTTCTATCTACAGCGCGAGCCGCTGCTGGAACTGGAAGGTTTCGCCGACAAAAAAGTGGATAACCTGCTGGCTTCTATCGAAGCCGCCAAGCAGCGCCCGCTGGCGCAGTTTCTCGCTTCGCTGGGCATAGACGGCGTTGGCGGCGTGGTAGCTTCCCTGCTGGCCGACCACTTCGGCTCGATTGACGCCCTGCAAAACGCCGCCGCCGAACAGATTGATGAGATCGAAGGTATCGGCCCGGTGCTGGCGCAAAATGTGGTGGACTGGTTTGCCGACCCGCATCACCGGCGCGTGTTGGATAAAATGCGTGCCGCCGGCGTCAACATGCAGGCGCAGCACAAAGCCGCCACCAGCGACAGACTGGCCGGGCTGACCTTTGTGCTGACCGGCACACTGCCCACCCTCAGCCGCGAACAGGCGACCGAACTCATCGAAGCGCACGGCGGCAAAGTGACCGGCAGCGTCAGTAAAAAAACCAGCTATGTAGTGATGGGCGACTCGCCCGGCAGCAAGGCCGACAAAGCCCGCGCGCTCGGCGTGCCGATCATCGGCGAAGGCGACCTGCGCCGGCTCGTCGGCGGCGATACCCTCGCCCCCGAACAGCCTCAACTGCTGTAGAATATAAAAACATAACCCAGAGACGCAGAGGCACAGAGCGGTTCCTCTCTGTGTCTCCGAACCTTTGAGCCTCTGTGTTGAGTCTTCTAAGGAATTTTTTATGTCCGAAGGTATCATCGTTATCAGGAAAGGCCGCGAGAAGCCCATCGTCCAGCAGCACCCCTGGATTTTTTCCGGCGCGATTGAAGCCGCGCGCGGCGACCCTGCCCCCGGCGACATCGTGACCGTCACCGACTACAATGGCGCATTCCTGGCGCGCGGCTACTGGAATCCCAGATCGCAGATTCAGGTGCGGATTCTGACCTGGCAGGACGAACCGATCACCCGCGACTGGTGGCGAAAGATGCTCAGGCGGGCGATCAAGGGGCGCGACCGGTATACCTACCTGCACACGCGCGACACTGCCCTGCGCCTGGTGAACGCCGAAAACGACTTCCTGCCCGGCCTGGTGATAGATCGTTACGGCGACTGGCTGGTGTTGCAGGCGCTCACCCTGGGCATCGAGTGCCGCAAAGGGCTGCTGGCCGAACTGCTGATGGAACTGATCGCGCCCGCCGGCATTTATGAACGCAGCGATGTGGACGTGCGCGGCAAGGAAGGGCTTTCAGCATCGAGCGGCGTCCTGGCCGGGCAGCCGCCCGCGTCCCCCCTGGCGATCATCGAAAACGACTTCACGCTCCGGGTGGACATCGTGAACGGGCATAAAACCGGCTATTACCTCGACCAGCGCGCCAACCGCACCGTATTGAAAGAAGTCTGCCTGGAGAAAGCCGCCTCGGATACGCAGCTTCAGCAGCTTCGCGTCCTCAACCTGTTCAGTTATACCGGCGGCTTCGGGCTGTATGCGCTGGGCGGCGGGGCGGAATGGGTCGTCAATGTGGATGCTTCGCGGGACGCGCTGGAACTGGCCGAAGCCAATTTTGAACTCAACAGATTCCCGCCCAACCGCGCCGAGTTCATCCAGGCCGATGTATTCGATTACCTGCGCGATCAGGCTGCCGAGGGCGCGCTGTATGATGTGATCGTCTGCGACCCGCCCAAGTTCGCGCACAATACCGGGCAGGTCGAACGCGCCGCGCGCGGTTACAAAGACCTCAACCTCAACTGCTTCAGACTGGTCAAACCCGGCGGCTACCTGATGACGTTTTCCTGCTCCGGCGCGATCAGCGCCGATCTGTTCCAGAAGATCATTTTTGGCGCGCTGGCCGACAGCCGCCGCCAGGCGCAGATCATCCAACATCTGACGCAGGCCGAAGATCACCCGGTCGCGCTCACCTTCCCCGAAGGCGCGTATTTGAAGGGTCTGCTGCTGCGGGTGTATTAAAAGCATAACACAGAGTCTCAAAGGCCCAGAGCATCCCTCATGTCTCTGAACCTCTGAGACTGTGTGTTACGTTCTGTCCTAAACGCCGGCGCTTTCGTCCTGGAGCTGCTGCTCAACCAGCTTCTTCAGCTTCTCGTGCGTCTCTACCCAGCTAATCGGGCTGAGGCCCAGCTTCTCGCGGATGTAATCCTCCGTCTGCCCGGCGCGGGTGTCACGCACGGCGCATGTCCAGCGCAGCATCTCGAACGAAAGCTTGTGCGGAATACCTGCCGCCTCGCCGATGTCGGTCAGGATGTATTCAAGGTTGCGGGCGGTGCAGTTAAAAATCGTTTCCTGGGGACGATACTGCATCAGGTACTCATCCAGCAGGCGTACCCACTCTGGCGAAAGTTCGATCTTGCGCTCTTTGTACACGTTGCGGACTTTGTGCCTGACCACCAGCAGCGGTTTTTTCGGATCGCTGCGGTCAATGTGCTGCGGCACAAGCGCGACCGTTTCACTTTTTTTGATGCCGGTATCGAGGATGAGGCGGAACAACATTTCCGGGCGCGTATCCGGTTCTTCACCGCGTTTCATCTGCCGCGCGGCGAAGATGGCCGCCTGCACCTCGTCCGGCGCAAGCACGGTCGCCAGCGGCGCAGGGCCGGAACGCTGCAAGACTGCTTTGGCCGGGTCGTGCAGAATCGCGCCCAGGGTGTGCAGCCACTTAAAGTATACCTTCAGCGTCGTCACCCGCCGCGCGTAGGACTTGCGACTGCACGGCACCCCGCGTCCGTATTCCAGCCAGTCCAGGAACGCATTCAGCATCGTCGTCGTATACTGGCCGACAGCGGTGGTTTCGCCGCTCTGCTCTCCAAGCAGCTGCAAATCGGACGTGAAGGCTTTAATCGTGTGTTCCGACTTGCCCTCGCGGATCAAGTACTGCTGGAATATCGAGACGGTGTGGCGCAGTTCGGTATGCCGGTTTAAATCTTCCGCCGAAGTCGGCAGGTCAGGGAACAGCGGTATCTGGCGAACGTCGGACATAACAGCACCTAACTCATAATAAGTTGCTGACTCACCCTGTAGAATAAGCGAAAATAGAACATCAGTCAAGTTTCCGGCGCGCGCTGCTACCGACGTCGCGTGTAAGCCTCGCTGCCGTACACATCCACCGCCAGCCGCTCCGCTGCCGCCTGTTCTGTATCCGAAAGCTCGCCGCGTTCAAACACGATCTCGAACGTTTCCGCGAATCCCACCACCATCGCCTCCGCCACCGCGCGCCAGCTTATTTCTTTCTCTTCTCTCAATGAGGCGGCGATGTCGGGGGTACGCAGCGCCTCTTCCAGCGTGGCGGCGCGCGCCCGCACCTGGGGCTTGGCGCTTTCCCTGGCGGTTTCGTCGGGGTAAACCAGCGCGTCATTAATGCGCCCCAGGTCGCCGCACAGCGGCAGCGAGCCGTGCTGCAAGATGCCTTCCTGCCGGCGCACCTGGGCGCTGCCGATCAGTTTGCGCCCGCCGACGGTGATTTCATAGTGCGACGGCATCTCGAAACAGACCGGCCCGCTGTCCTTCACACCCTCGGCGCGCCGGTCGGCCTGCGGCCTGACACCCAGTTTTTCCAGGCCGGCCACCAGCGCCCGGCTGAGGCGGCGGTAGCTTTCCACCACATCACCGGCGGCAATCGTATCGCCGGCGGGCAGCGCCACGCTGTAGGTCAGTTCGTCGGTGTGCAGGATCGCCCGCCCGCCGGTAGGTCGCCGCACCACATCCCACCCCAGCGCCGCCGCCCGCGAAAAGTCCACATCCGACGCTTTCTGCCCGTATCCCAGCGAGATACAGGGCGGGTCCCAGGCATACAGCCGCAGCGTAGGCAGCGCCCGCCCGGCCCCGACCGCCTGAAGAATCGCCTCGTCTCTCGCCATGTTGTATCGCCCCGCAAAAGGGGCATCGTAGATCAAGCGCCATTGACGCATATAACAAGCCTGCCTATACTGTTAATCATCATCAGGGGTTCGCATTTCGATGGAAGATGGTACGGACTTAATGCAGAACGATTGGACTGCCGACGACAAACCCACCCTGCCCCACAATCACCCGGTCGAACCCGACCTTGACGCGCTTTCATCCAGCGCCGCGACTCTGGCGCATAACCGGCCTGTCAGCGTTTATCCAAGCGACTATTATAGCGAAGCCCTGCGCCCGCCGCCGCCGCCACCTCTCAACCGCGAGTCGGCAGCGCGGGAACGGATGCGCCGCCGCCGTGTGCGGACGCGCCGGGGTGGGGAATGGGCCTGGGTGGTGATCGCCGCCGCCATGCTCGGCGTAGTGGTCATCATCAGCATGAGCGCCTTCATCCTGCTGCGCGCTGCGCAAACCGAAGCGGAGTTCGTGCCGACGGCAGTGGTTGAACTGCCCACGCCGGTAGATGCGCGCAGGCCGCTGGGTGCGCTCGGCAGCGGACAGCAGCTCACCCTCAGCGACGGGCGCAGCATAACGCTCACGCCCTGGGATGGCGTGTCGCGTTTTACGGTGCTGCTGATGGGACTCGACCGCCGTCCGGGCGAAACCGGCCTGGCCTACCGCACCGATACGATCATGCTGGCGAGCATTGACCCCGCCACCAACAGCCTGGGCATCCTCAGCATCCCGCGTGATCTGTACGTCGAAGTCCCTGGCTACAGCGAACTCCAGCGCATAAATTCCCCGATGGTGCTGGGCGAACTGCGGCAGCCGGGGTACGGCCCGCAGTTGATGATGCAGACAACCCAGTACAACCTGGGCATCCGCGTCCACGATTACCTGGCGGTGGACTTTAATACCGTCATCACCCTGGTGGACGCCATCGGCGGCATAGACATAGACGTGCCGTATACCATCAACGATCCCCAGTATCCCGACATGAACTTCGGTTATGACCCGCTTTTTATCCGCGCCGGTTTGCAGCACATGGACGGCAGGCTGGCGCTCAAGTACGCCCGCACCCGGCACGGCGACAGCGACTTCCAGCGTGCCGAACGCCAGCAGCAGGTTTTGTACGCCGTCCGCGATAAAGTGTTGAGCCTGGATATACTGCCACAGTTGATTATCCAGTCGCCGACGCTGTGGGGGCAGCTTAACCAGGGAGTCAGCACCGGCCTCACGCTCGATCAGATCATCCAGCTGGCCTGGTATCTCAAGGATGTCAGCAGCGAAAACATCCGCACCGGTGTGATTAACGAACAGTATACGGCCTTTTATACCACCCCCGCCGGCGCTTCCGTGCTGGTGCCTGATCGCAGCACGCTGGGCGCTTTGATGGTGGATGTCTTCGGGCAGAACTATTCCGAATAGACCGCCGCACAAAATAAAACAGCGCGCCCGATCAAGAGGACGCGCTGTAGCGTTTTCGATCACCCTGCCATGCCGTGTGAACGCGATGTTTTTGAACCTGCTTTCGCAGGTGGGTCATCTAACTGATATATCCGGTCTCAGCTCCGCAAGCCTATCACCATCAATAACAGACTCTTGATGCCCTTCATTTGGGTGTTGGCTCAAAACTCATTGCGCCATCACGCGCACAGCAGGTTGGTATTGTTATACCAGACGCTTTGATGAGTTGTAAAGACTCAGCTTGCCGCCCGCGCTGCCATACACAAACCGCCATCAGGCGTCTTCTTTATCTTCCTCGATCACCACCGCGATCCCCAGTTCTTCCAACTGACCCGGCTCTGCCGGGCTGGGCGCGTGCGCCATGATGTCACTGCCGGTCTGCGTCTTGGGAAAGGCGATCACCTCACGGATGTTCGGCGCGCCGGCGAACAGCATCGCCAGCCGGTCTATCCCGGCGGCAATCCCGCCATGCGGCGGCGTGCCATACTCGAACGCTTCCAGCATATGGCCGAACTGCTCGCGGGCATGTTCCATCGTCTGGCCGATCAGCGGGAAGATTTTTTCCTGCATGGCGCGGTCGTGGATACGGATGCTGCCGCCGGCGACTTCATAACCGTTGCACACCAGATCATACTGCGAGCCGCGCGCTTTACCGGGGTCGGTGTCCAGCAGCGGCAGGTCTTCCGGCATCGGCGCGGTGAACATGTGCTGCGAGGGGTCCCAGCGTTTGTTTTCCTCATCCCACAAAAACAGCGGGAAATCAATCACCCAGATGAAAGCGAACTGGTTCGGGTCCAGCAGGTTCAACTTATCCGCCAGCGTGCGGCGCAGAATATCCACCGCATTGTAGACCACCTCGCACCGGTCGGAGAGAAACAGCAGCAGGTCGCCGGGCCGGGCTTCCAGCCGCTCGAAAAGTTCCAGCTTTTGTTCGACGGTGAAAAACTTGCCAATCGGCCCCTTCACCTCGTCATTTTCATCGGTTGGCAGCGCCATCCAGGCCAGCCCTTTTGCGCCGGCAGAGCGCGCCAGGTCTTCCAGTTCGGCGGTATCTTTCCGAAGCTGCGTCCCGCTGACCGCCCCCGCCCCCGGCACGCGCATCGCCTTAACCGGACGCCCTTCGGCAACGTTGGTCTGGAACACGCCGAACCCGCTTTTGCCGGCGATGTCGCTGACATCCACCGCCGCCATGCCGTAGCGCAGGTCGGGTTTGTCCGAGCCAT
Source organism: Chloroflexota bacterium (assembly GCA_013388735.1). Classification (GTDB taxonomy): domain Bacteria; phylum Chloroflexota; class Anaerolineae; order Aggregatilineales; family Phototrophicaceae; genus CFX2. The sequence continues at coordinate 57,309 of JACAES010000102.1, forward strand.
ATTTCTCCATCGCTTCGGTATAAGTCAGGCGCGGGAACGGCTTCCACAGCAGTTGTTTGTTCGTCCCAACCCCTTCCACCAGCGCGATCATCATGCCCTCGACAAGCTGCATGATGTCCTCGCGCTCAATAAAACTCATCTCCATATCAAGCTGCGTGAACTCCGGCTGGCGTTCACCGCGCAGGTCTTCGTCACGGAAGCAGCGCGCGATCTGGAAATACCGTTCGTAGCCGGCCACCATCAAAAGCTGTTTCAACTGCTGCGGGCTTTGCGGCAGGGCATAAAACTTACCCGGCTGAAGGCGGTACGGCACGAGAAAATCGCGCGCGCCTTCCGGCGTGGTTTTGAACAGGATCGGCGTTTCGATTTCGACAAAACCGCGCGCATCCAGGTAATCACGCAGAAATTTGATGATACGATGCCGCAGCACGATATTGTACTGCATGGATGGGCGGCGCAGGTCGAGGTAGCGGTACTGCATCCGCCGGACTTCCTCGATGCGTTCTTCTTTGTTGATATAAAACGGCGGCGTTCTGGAAGCATTCAGCAGCGTGATATTCTGCGCCACAACCTCGATTTCCCCCGTCTCCAGTTCCGGGTTGGCCGTCCCCGCCGGGCGCACACGCACCACGCCCTGCACCTGAAGCACGTATTCGCTGCGGGCATCGCGGGCAATCGGGTGCGCCTGGGGGGAAGTGGCCTCATCCACCACCACCTGCGTGATTCCCCAGCGGTCGCGCAGGTCAATAAAAACCACTCCCCCCTGATCGCGCTGGCGGTTAACCCAGCCCGCCAGCGTCACCTGCTGGCCGGCATGTTCGACTCGAAGTTCGCCGCAGTTATGCGTCTTTAACATAAGCTCATCGCTCCTAACGCAGCACGTTTGAGGTTTACAGCGGATATTGGGCGAAAAGCATAACACGTTCTGGTTTAGAAACAAATAGTTAGATTGCGAAAACACAAAACGGCGCATGTGCGCCGTTCCGACCGCCCGCGGCAAGGTAGGGCCGCTTTGCAACATTCAGAGTGTGTTCAGAAAACCCCCGGCAAGCTGCCGGTCAACCCACTTCGCCACAAACGGGTAGTGATAATCTGCCCGGTTATAAGTCTGGACGGCGGCAACCGTGCCGAAAAACAGCGCGGCAAACGGCATCATCACCACCAGCACCGCCAGCGCCACACCCAACAGTCCCCACAGCGGCACCAGCACGATGCCTGCCAGCACGAAAACCGCCAGCAGCGCGATCACCATGCCCAGCGCCCAGGCCACGCCGCCCACCACCAGCAGCGCCAGCACGCCCACCGTACTCAGCACTTGCAGAACAAAAGCTTGCAGCGCATGAAACGACACGTAGTCGGAGCGTTTGCGGTACATGAAATAAATCACCAGCGGCAGAAAAATGCTCATCGGCACCACAAACCCGGCGGTGAACAGGCCGCCCAGCATCGTCAGCCAGATGCTGGCGTGCGCGATGGCTGCCCACTGCCGCTCCTCATCCGAGATGTTCATGGTGCTGTAGCTGCGCGGTTTGGCCTTCGTCTTGCGCGGCTCGTAGTAGCGCGTTTCATATTCGCGCACAACGTCCGGCTCTGGGGACGATGATGCTAACCGCGCAAACCGCTCGGTCTCGGCCTTGTCCTGCCTGCTCTGACGTTCTTCATCGTTCATTCGCCAAACCTCATTCAGCATTGAGAGGAATTCCATTTGCAGGGTATTTCACGTATTTCCATATACGGATTTGCCGCCGATAAGTTTCAGCAGCGGCGCAGTATGGTATACTAACCCCTCATGTTTAGCAATGACTTTACGCTCACCAAACGTCATTTAGGGCTGATTCTGCTGGTCGGCGGTGGCCTGGGTTTTGCCGCCATCCTGGGCATAGACATCCTGGACGCCGGACGCGAAGGCGGCATCGGCCCGGCGCAGCAGATCGCGCTTGGCCTGTGTCTGCTGTCGGCGCTGGTCGGCCTCAGCCTGTTTCCCCTGGGTGATAAACCCGCCTGACGGTATGATCTATGCTTCGACGAACGCCGTGGAAAAACCGATTTTGCGTATTATCAATCGCACTCTGATTGCCGCCGCCCTGCTGGTGCTGATCGGCCACCTGGCCGTTTACGTAGCTTATGCCGCCAACCTGATGCGCTTCCCCTTCGATTACGATCAGGGTGAAGGTTTTGAACTGGTGGACACGGTGCTGTTCAGCCAGGGGCAATGGCCGTACCGCGATACCGAAGTTTTCCCGTTTTACTCCAGCAACTACCCGCCGCTGTTTCATATCCTGGCCGCGCCGTTTGTATGGCTGGCCGGGCCGGCCCACTGGTACGGGCGGCTGCTTGGTTTTTTGGGAACGCTGGTGACGGCGGCAGCCATCGGTTACGCGGTCTACCGCGACGGCGCGGGCAGCGGGCGGCTGCGGTGGGCCATCGCGGCGCTGTCCGGCCTGGCCTATCTGGCGTCGAACACGGTTTATCACATCGGGCCGCTGTTCCGCCAGCACGCCAGCATGGTGATGTTTGAAACGCTGGCGGTCGTTGTTCTGGCGAATGCCAACGAGATCACCCACGTCCGGCGCCGACGGCGGACGCTGGCTGCCGGGCTGCTGCTGGTCATCGCCGCCGGATATACCAAGCAGCTTGCAATCATCACCGCCCTGGCCGTCGGGCTGTTTCTGCTCATTCGCCAGCCCCGGCGCGCCCTGGCCTGGGGAAGCCTGGCAGCAGCGGTCGGCGTCGGCGTGTTCGCCTGGATGACCGCCGCGACGAACGGCGAATGGTGGCGGCAGGCCATCGTCGCCAACGTCAATGATCTGAATATCCAGCAGTCGGTTGGGCTGTTCCGGCTGTGGTTTTCGCTGCACGGCTTTCTGATCGTCCCGGCGGCGCTGCTGGCGCTTTACGAACTGTACTTCGACCGGCTTTCGTTATATGCCATCTGGTTTTTGCTGGCGGCGGGTTTCAACGGCGCGGCTTCCGGCACGTGGGGCGGCGGCGACAGCTACTTCGCTACGGCTATCGCGGCCACCTGCATCCTCGGCGGCATCTTCGCGGCGCGCACGCTGGCCGGAGTATGGAAGTTCCCCGACAACTATCTCAGCCGCCGGCTGGTATACCCACTCAGGCCGCTCGCGCCGGGGCTGTTCCGCGCCGGACTCGTCATCGTGCCGCTGCTGTACCTGGGCTACGGTCGCGCGACTCTCCACCTGCCCACGCAGCAGCCGCCCTTCGACGCCTTCGCCCGCGTGTTAAACCTCCAACCCAACGCGCTGAACGGCTTTTATGACTCGGCGCGAACGGCAGACGGCCAGTTCGCCGGCGGGTATGCCGACATCGGCCACTTCACCACGCCGGACGATGTGCAGGCCGGCTGGCAAATCGTCGAACGGGTGCGCGCGGCCAGCGGCCATGTGATGAGCGAGGAAGCCGGTTTCAGCCTGGCCGCCGGGCGGCAGATCATCACCAACCCTACCCAACTGCTGAACCTAGATAAAAAGGCTTTGTACGATGGCGGCGAACTCATCCAGATGATCGAAGACCGGGCGTTCGGCCTCATCATCTTCCGGGCGCAGTTTTACCCGCCGCGCCTGCTGCGCGCCATCGGCGACCACTACCGACACACCGAAAGCATCTTCATGAACGGCTTCGAATATCGGCTGCTGATTCCCGATTAAGGGCGCGGCTGCGCCCTCAACCGTCTGTTTATGATCCCATCGAGTCCGACCACTCGCGGCGCAGGCGCACCGTCTGCGACCGGCAGACTTCGCCGCTGTCATCCAGCGCCACCACGTACCACGAGAAATTGATGCCGCGCCCGATAACGGCCAGTTCCATATTACCGCGCGTCTTGGTGATGCCGCCGGGTACGTCCAGGCCGCTCACAAGCTGCCCGTTTTCGTTCAGCACGTACACCTGATAATGGGTGATGTCGCCGGAACGGGGCGCATCCCAATAGAAAGTGGTTTCGCCGTTCGGGAAACCGTCCAGCGGCGACGTGGCGCGGAAGCCCGTACAATCCACCGGCGCGGCAGGGACAACCACGCCCTCCACCGGCACGACAACGGTATTAACCGTCGTCAGCGTGACGGTCGTGGTCGCCGAGACGACTACGGAACTCACGCCTGTCTCGCCAGCGCACGGGATGTAAATCTGCTGGCCGACGTAAATGCGGCGCACGTCGGCGATGCCGTTGGCGGCGGCGATAGCATTCATGCTCACGCCGTAGTGCAGGGAAATCCGAAACAGGTTTTGCCCGGCCTGCACGGTATGGTACACGCCGCATTGGGCTTGAACCGGCGTCGTTCCCCAGGCCAGCAAACTCGCCAGGACGAGAGTCAGGGTCAGTATACGGATCATGTTACGCATAACTATCCTCACGGATTGATTGCCGCGGTCGAATACCTCTATCACTATGATATAAAATTCCAGAAAGTGTGCGGTTAGATATTACTAACCTACGCACTAAGGGTTAGATAAGATTAACTTTGGCCGGGTCAGGTTATCAGATTCATACGGAAAAGTTGGGAAGCGGCGGCAAGTCGGCAGATAAAAAAACCGCCCTGGTGGGCGGCTATCCAAACGGATTATAGCGGGGAAGTTTTTTTGGCTGCACTTTGGCGGAGTTGTTACTCACCAACCCCATCGGGCGGCGCTCCTTCAGGAAGTCGTTGCCGGAGCGAACCTGCCGCAGCAGGCTGTCAATGGACTGCTGGAGATACTCCAGCGTCACTTCGGTGCGGTGTTCATGAGCTGCCAGCATCCGGGCGTGCAGCGCCGCTTCGCGCACGAACGCGCCCGGCTGGTTGATGAGTTCCGGGATGACCATCAGGTGTTCGTCTTTCCACTGGTCGGCCATGTAATAGCGCAGCATTTGCTCAGCGTGATGGTCGTCCTGAATGGTCGGTATGACAAAAATGCGGTCGAGCCGGCCAGGTCGCTTGGCGATGCGTTCGTCAATTACTTCGGGATAGTTGGTGGTCGCCAGCATCAGCGCGCCTTCCGGGTTGTTGGGCGACTCCACGCCGTCAAGGACGTTCAGGATGCGCGCTTTATCGTCACCCTGCAAATAGGCATCCAGTTCCTCCACAATCAGCAGGACGGGATAACGCGCTGCCGTCACCGCCTGGAGCGCGCGCTGGATTTTCTCGAACGATGCGCCGTCCCGGTCGGAGCCGGACACATAAACGACGATGCGCCCCTGGTTGATCGCCAGCTTCGCCATCGCCGCGCACAGCATGGTTTTGCCCGTACCCGGCACGCCCGCCAGCAGCAGTTTGCGGAACGGCGCCAGTTTAAGCTGCCGGTAGATAAAAACGCCTTTGGTGAAAAAGGCTTCCATATCATCCAGCAGGTCATCTTTTAAATCGTCCGGCAGGATGACATCTTCCCAATCTACCGTCGGGTCGAAAAAAGCGTCCGTACCGCCGATGATGTACACATCCCGGCGGCGGCGGATACGCGGGCGCACCGCCCGCGCGCAGGCGAACTCGAAGGCCGCCCAGGTTTCCAGCTTGCCGGAAGGCACCAGCGCAACCGCCGTTAAATCCTGCACATCGTCATCAAAATACGAACTGGCATAAACGACTTCGAAGAGGTCTTCGTCTTCCACCGAAAACCGGAACGCATATGCCCCGGCGGTGGCCGTCAGCACCATTCGTTTGCCCCGCGAGCCGTAATCGCTGATGGGGACGATGACCGGGCATTCGAGCGGTTCGACGCCATCGTAACGCGCTTTTCCTCGCAGCTTGCGCCCAGGTTTAATCTGATTCTGGGCGATCATATTGCTGCATTCTGCGGACGCCCAGATTGTTGTGTACGCGCGCCCTGGCCAGCGTTTCTCCCAGGTATCACGCGCCCACTGCACCAGACGTTCATACTGCATATGGTTTTATCCCCTCGAAATCTCCACCCCAGGTTCAGGCACATGATGACTAACCGGGGAGGGGTAAGGTCATTATAAAAGTCTTTACCCAAAACTGAAAGGGTACTTGCCGAATTACTCATTTGCCGTCACAATCCGGGCATCGGTGCCGGCTGCTTCCGAAAGTTTGCTGTTGGAGTTCATCCGGTTATGACGACCGTTTATGTCACACACCCCCGTTATGTCGAACACGATCTGCCGGGACATCCCGAACATGCCGGGCGCATCCGCGCCATCTGGCAGCAGCTTGATACAACCGGCCTGAGCAACCGCCTGGGCCGCCTGGAAGCCCAGCCGGTGGCCGAAGAATGGGTCGCCGCCGTCCATACCCGCCCCTATTTAGACCTGCTCAATAAAGTCGAGCGTATTCAGGATCAGGTCATCCACCTGAACCCGGATACCTACGTTGGGCCGAACGGTTACACCATTGCGCGGCTTTCAGCCGGCGGCGTGGTGATGGCCGTCGAAGCCGTCCTGAGCGGCAAAGCGCACAATGGCCTGGCCGCCGTTCGCCCGCCAGGACATCATGCCATGCCGGGTTACAGCATGGGCTTCTGCCTGCTGGGCAACGTCCCCATCGCGGCACATTACGCCCGGCAGGTACACGGCATCCGGCGGCTGATGATCGTGGATTTCGACGTGCATCATGGCAACGGCACCGAAGCCATGTTTTACGACGACGACGGCGTGCTGTTCGTCTCCACCCACCAGTACCCCTTTTACCCCGGCACGGGCGCTGCCGACGATACGGGCCGGGGCCGGGGTAAGGGTTTTACCATCAACATCCCACTGGCCGCCGGACATGGCGACCGCAGCTACACCGCCCTTTTCGAGCAGGTGATATGGCCGGCGGCGGCACGCTTCCAACCGGAACTGATGATGGTTTCCGCCGGCTTCGACGCCCACTGGGCCGACCCTCTCGCCGGGATGCGGCTGAGCCTGACTGGGTATGCCTATCTTACACGAGAACTGATTCGCATGGCCGACCAATTTTGTGGGGGTAAAATCGTTTTCGTGCTGGAAGGCGGCTACAATCTGGAGGCGCTGGCGCACGGCGTGCGGAATATCGCCCACGCCCTGCTGGGCGAAGACGCAATCAGCGACCCACTCGGCCCGCCGCGCGTTGACCGCGAACCCGACATTGAGCCGCTTATCAATAGGCTTCGTTCGATTCACGCCCTTCCATGATCGAATTTTCGCTGCTGCCGCGCCGGTGTTCGTGGTCATCCTTGCTGAAGATGCGGATGATCGCCAGGATAACCCAGACGATAACGGTGGCGGCCAGCGCCAGAAACCACGCGCCCACGCCGACAGCCATGCCCACCGCCGCCGTCGCCCAGATGCTCGCCGCCGTCGTCAGGTGATGAACGCTGCCTTTGCGCTGAAGAACCGTCCCCGCGCCGATGAAACCGATGCCGGCCACGACCTGCGCTGCGACGCGCGCCGGGTCACTTTCCGGGAAGGCGCGCGCCGAAAGCACGGTGAACAGGCACGCGCCCAGACCCACCAGCATATGCGTTCGCAGACCGGCGGGCTGGTCGTGGCGCTCGCGGTCAAGGCCGATGAGCATACTCAGCAGCGCCGCCAGCAGCAGATAAAAAACCGCCTCCGCCTGTTGGTAAAGCGACATTTCCTCCAACCATTCTTTAAAATCAACCGGCGCGAAAACATGCTTCGCGCCGGACGTTCAGATTCAGATTAGCGGTTGCGACCGTATTTTTCGTGGCTGGATACCCAGTCCGACGACGAAATGGCCGCCCCCAGCGACAGTTCGCCCGCCAGCGCCACCCCGGCGATGATCTCCGCCAGCTTATTGACCTTACCCTTGCCGGAACAGCCCAGCACTTCCAGGCATTCGCGCTGGGTCGGCAGCCCGGTTCCGCCGCCATAAGTCGCCACGATCAGCGATGGGATGGTCAGCGAAATGTACAGGTCGCCCTCCGGCGTCAGTTCCGTGTACAGGATGCCGGCGGACGATTCGGCCACGTTCGCCACATCCTGGCCGGTGGCGATAAAAATGGCCGTGATCGCGTTGGGCGAATGCGCGCCGTTGTTATTCGCCCCGGACAGGAACGCGCCAACGTTCGACACCATCGAATGATAGTGCAGGCTTTCCGGCGTCACACGCATATGCTGTAACAGCACGTCGCGCTTGACCACCACCTCCGCCGTCACACGCTTGCCGCGCGTCCGCATGATGTTGACCTGCGAGGCTTTTTTGTCGGTGGCGAAGTTCGACTCCAGGTAAAAATGCCGGATTTTATCCTTATCTTCGTAATGGTCGAGTATCCAACTGCACGCCGCAAATGTCGCGCGACCGACCATGTTCTGCCCGGCGGCGTCGCCGGTGGAGAAGTTGAAACGCAGATAGACGAATTTGTTGGCGAGATACGGGTCAATATACTGCAAGCGCGCCACGTGCGAGGTCGCTTCGGCTTCGTAACGAATCTGGTCAAGGTGCGCTTCCACCCATTGCAGCAGGTCGCGCCCGGCGCGCGCGTCTTCCATCACGAACACCGGCGCGCGCTGCATGGCGTCGCCCACCACCGTACACTTGACGCCGCCGCACAGGTTGACGACCTTGATGCCGCGATTGTACGACGCCACCAGCGTGCCTTCGGAAGTCGCCAGCGGGATGAGAAAATCACCCTGGGCATGTTCACCGTTAATGCGGATCGGCCCGGCAAAACCGAGCGGAATCTGCGCCACGCCGGTGAAGTGTTCGATATTGCCTTTGGCGAGATGCGGGTCGAACGAAAACTTGCCGACATGCTCCAGCGTCGCACCGCTGAACTGCTGCACAAACCGCCGGCGTTCTTCGATAACCTCCGTTGTATAATCGTCGGCATCGCTGCGGGGAAGGCGAATGAGATGGTCATCGGCTTCAGTAATGGCATCCTCGACTCTGAGCGTCAATTCGCCAAACGGCACCGCCTCGAACGTCACTTCGATTTCGTGTTTACCGAACGGCAGATGTTCGCCCCGCACACACACATCCAGGGTCTTTCGCAGCGGAAAATCAATCGGCGTCTCCGGCGTGATGTCCGACGCCATCAGCACGCACCCCTCGCCCATATCAACCCGGATGTGATCGAGCGGGATGTCATGCTCCCGGATGCGGACGTTAACCAGCCGGGCAAAACCGGCGTCACTCAACCGGTTTTTGATCGAAAACTGCACGCCGCCGTCTACATTTTTCAAACTGCCAAAGGTATACAACTGCTTCAAAATCAAACTGGGAATCGAAACGTTCGGGGTAGACATAACTTATCAACACCTCTCTCAACCAACTCACCGCGTTGTCTTTAGCATAACGACTTATAACAACAATGCAAAAAAGGGCGAACCGTCGTGATTCGCCCCACAATATTCGGATGCGCGGAGACTCTATCTGCTCTTTTCGATGCCTTCGCGCAGGGTAGCGATCTGTGTCAGATGGGCGCGCAGGGCCGCGCCCTGGGCGGCGTAACGCTGCGCCAGCACCTCCAGGCGGCTGAAAATGGGCGTAAGAACCTGCTTGCCGTACTGCGTCAGGCGGCTGCGTTCCTTCAGCGTCAGGTCATCCAGCGCGGCATGATACGATTTTTCTAGGTGGTCAATGCGGGCGTGCAGGCTGTCTTTGGCATCGCGGGAAACGCGGCGATAATAACGCCAGGCAAAAAAGCCGCTCAGGCCGGTCACGGCAATCGTTACCGGGGGGACAAGCGCCCCGACCGGGCCGGCGATCAGCGCAGTTTTGGTCACGATTTCCAGCAGAATGATGATGAGGCCGACGACGGTCACGCCCGCCGTACTGACGAACCCGTTCATGTTGGTCTGGAACAAATCCTGAATTTCCGCCACCACCCGCCCGGTCGAATACGAACGCAGTTCGGACTCGGCGATACGGATGGCTTCTTCCAGGCTTTCGCGCTGTTCGGCGTACACGCCCGCGTCCAGGCCGGCAACTTCCTGCGCCATCAGATCGCGGAGCTGGTTCAGCCGGTCAATGATGCTGCGCCAGTATAGGCGGCTGTTATCAATCACGGCGTTGATGTAACCGCCGGTCGCCTCATTGATGTCCCGCAGCGCCCGACCTACTACCACTTCCTGGAACTCGGCCTGCAAAACTTCGCGCTTCGGCGCGCGCCCGATTTTGCTCACCGAAAGGTGGCTGTCAATGAAAGCCATGCCACGCTGGCGCATCCCTTCAAACACGCGGTCAACGTCGGCGCGGGCGGCCTTCAACTGGGCATCCAGCCCCAACGACTGCTGCTCTAACTCACGCTCAACTTCGCGCACTTTGGCCGTGTCCGCGTTGACCAGATCAGCCTTGCGCTGCACTTCGTCCTGATATTTTTTCACCAGGCGTTCGCCCAGGTCAAGCTGCGCCAGCAGTTTTTGTTTGGCGGGCGGCGCTTCGCTGAACACGCCGCGCAGGTGCGCCCGCACCGCCTCGACTCCACCCGGATCGCCGACGGTCGGCTGGCTGCCCTGGGCGGCGGCCAGCGCTTCTTTGGCCGAAACCATGAACAGCAGCGGGCGCAGGTCGAGCAGTTCTTCTACCTGCCGTTCGATGAAACGGCGGACTTCGGTCTGCTCTTTGGGTTGCAGCAGGTCAATCTGGTTAATCACCAGGATGATCTTTTTGCCGTAGTTTTTCGCCAGTTCCAGGTACAGCCGTTCGGTTTCGGCAAACGCGCGTTTGGCCGAAACGACAAATACCACCAGATCGCTGCGATGCAGGAACGACTTGGCGGTTTTTTCGTGCTTCTGGAAGACCGACCCCGTTCCGGGTGTATCCACCAGCGCCACGCCCGGCGCGCCGGTATTGGGGTGCGTCCACTCGCGGATGCCGTCTTCCCGCACCACCGGCTTGCGGTTGGCGATTTCGCCATAGCGGATTAATTCGATCACTTCGGTGGTGGGCGTGATGCCGACCGGCAGCAGATTCTCCCCCACCAGGGCGTTGATAAACGTGGATTTTCCGGCGTTAAACTCCCCGATGATGACCACCAGGAAGAACATATCGCGCAAGTCCTGCGCCACATCCAGCAGACGGCGGCGGTCTTCCTGGGCGCTTTCGCCCATTTCCGCCAGCGTCGTGCCAACATCTGTCAATAACCGAATCTCCGATTCCCGGAGTGCTGCCAGTGTTCCATCAAGCGTATTCAAGGTATTCCTCACAAGGGTAGACGTTTACGCCCCAGCGCCGTCAGCGCCCCTTCGATGCTGACCATCTCCTGCTGGGCGGTCTGGAGATGGGACAGCTGCTCGCTTTGTATCTGCGTTTGCGCTTCGATCAAACGGGTAAGCGGCAGAATCGTATCCCGGCGCAGGCGCATCCCGTACTCGATCTGTTTATCGGCAGCTTTCGTCAGCGTTTCGATATACCGCGCCTGCAATTTCAGCATCCGGCTGGTATAAGCAGACTCCAGCAGGCGGCCTCGCAGCGGCATGAACAGCAGCCCCAGCAGCGCCAGGCCGAGCAGTACGATAAAAGCGACCAGCGTCCCCTGGTTTTCCGGCGCGACCAGACTGCCGCCACCGGCCAGCACGAACACCATCAGGATGATGAGGATCGCCTCAAAGGCGGCCAGATACATCAGCGTATTGCGGAGCGTCTGCTCCAGCCGGTCGGTTTCGACCCGCTTCGCTTCATCTTCAAGCGCCTCTAAAGCCGGGCGAACGTCTTGCAGCGCCGAGCGGTCGTACTTCTGCGGCGGCTGGATGCTGCCGATGACCTTACCGCGAATGGACGACGGCAGCGCGTCAATTTCGCGCCGGGCATATTTCACTAAATCGTCAATATCCTGGACGTCCTTGCCTTCCAGCCGCGGCGCGAGTTTGTCCACTACACCGGGCAGTTCGCCGATTGGCTCAAAGGCCTTGCGCCGCTCAAAAGCGGTTTTAATGTACGAGCGCCCGCCGCTGCGCCGCAGCAGCCCGGACAGGCCGACCAGTTCCAGCACGCCGCGCCAGACCGACAGGAACGCCTGCCCCAGCCGGAAAATGTCCTGAATAGCCTCGCTGCCACACATGGCCGCTGCGCCAAACCGGTCGCTGATTTCGGCGCCGGTTTCCCGGACGACTTTTTCCTGTTCGCGCTTTTGCGCCGCCAACTGCTGCTCGACGTTGCTGGAAATACCCTGATAATGGTCAAGCGCCGCCTGATTCGACCGCACGGCATCCAGCGCGGCCTGGTTCACGTTCTGGGTAATTTGGAGCGGCGTCTGAAGTTTTTGCCGCAGCCGCGCCACATCGTTTAGCTGGTCGTCCACATATTCTTCAATCCGGCTCAGACCGCTGGCTTTCCAGTCGGCGCGGTTCAATTCGCCACCCTGGTAAGCCGCCAAGCCCTGCCGCGCCGACACCAGCCAGACATCCGGCTTGTAACCAAGCTGTGCCTGGCTCTGGTCAAGCACGTATTCGCGCACAGCTTCGGCATCTTCTGCCGTCAGCAGGTCGGCCTGATTGATGACGATAATAACTTTTTTGCCGTATTCCTTCAGCGTTTGCAGATATTCCAGGTTGCGCGCAGTCATGGCCTGGGTCGCCAGCATCACCAGCAGCACCACGTCGGCGCGGTGCAAAAACCGGCGTGTGGTTTCCTCGTGCTTCTGAAAAATGGACTCCAGCCCTGGCGTATCCACCAGGCTGACCTTTTGCAGCAGCGGCGAGGGATAAAACACCGTATCCACCTCGCCGGCGGAGGTCATGCGCTCGGCGTGTTCCCCCCAGCGCAGGATGCTGATGCGGTCGGTGGTCGGCACCGGGCCGACCGCCAGCAGATCCGGTTGACCAAGCAGGGCGTTGATGATGCTGGATTTGCCGGAACTAAACGGCCCAACCAGCACCACCAGAAAGGGATGGTCGGCATGAAACAGCGCGTCCCGAACCTGTGCCAGGCGCTGTTCCGGCAGGTTGTCCACCTTCGGCAGCACATCCAGCAGGCGCGTAATCAGTTCATATTCCCGCCGCCGGATCGTCTCATATTCCAGCGCTAGTTTTGTCTCGACATTTTCAATAGCCAAAATCACCTACCTGTGGCCGGCAAGCCTTACGAAAGGTTCTCTGCTATACTTAAAAGCATACCGCGCCTTGCCGGACTGTACAATACTCGGTTAAAACCGCGTTTGACGAACGAGGAAATCATGCCTACCGACCAGCAAGACTCTGCGCGCGCGCTCCAGCTTGTGCTGGCCTTGGATCGGGCGCGCGATACCCTGCATGATGATGGCGACCCCAACGCCATGTTTTTAAAACTGGCCGAGCTGCTGAAACAGGACTTCGAAGCGGAAGGCTGCGCCATCGTCCTGGTGGCCGAAACCAGCGACGACATCGAATGTGTGGCGAGCGCCGGCCTGCCGGACGCGGTCTGCACGCAGCTTTGCCGACAGGCGATGGATCTGCCCACTCCGGCGCCGCTGCCGGACTCGCGCTGGGCTTATACGCTGGGCGTGCAGATCATCCTCGACGATTTCCCGCTGGGGGGCATCGTCCTGGTGCGGGACAGCCAGCCGTTCAGCGAGCAGGAAATCGCCCGGCTTTCGCTGGCGGAAACCCAGATCGATTCGGCGGTTATCCAGGCGCGCACCGTCTGGAAGCTCAACCAGCGCAACCGCGAATTGGAAGCCATCTTCGAGATTGATCGCCTGCGCGACCGCACCGCCAACGAGAGCGAACTCATCAGCGGCTTTACGACCATTCTGCTGCACCAGTATCGCGCCGAACTGTGCCTGCTGCTGCTGACGCATGTTGACAGCGGCGAGATGATCGTGCGCGGCGTGGTAGACCGTTTCGACCTCAATTCCCCGGCACTGGAACACATCCGCCGCCACGCCACCGACATCCGCATCCCCCAGGTCATCCCCGCGCCAGACGGAATTGGCGACCTCAACCTGCTGGCCGCGCCGTTCATCGTGGCCGGGGCGCGGTTAGGCGCGGTCGTCGTCGGGCGCGAACTGCCGTTTTCCATCGGCGACCACCGCCTGCTGCACGCGCTGATGTCCCAGATGGACTCGGCCATCGTCTTCAGCCGCATCTACCACCAGCTTTCACTGCGCAAGCGCGAACTGGAAACCATCTATCGAATTGATCGCATCCGCGACCGCGAAAAAGACTTTGACGCCCTGCTCCAGAGCGTGCTGAACGAACTATGCGAAGCCATCTCCAGCGAAATCGGCTTCATCATGCTGTATAAAGCCGGGGAAAAGGGTGAACTGGAACTGCGCTCGGCGACGGTAGAAGGGCAGATCACCGCACCGGGCTATCAGGAAATCATCCACCGCATCGCCCGGCAGGCGGTTGACCAGGCCGAACTGGTCTTTACCAACCAGCCCGATGGCCCGGTGCGCTCGGCTATCGCCGTGCCGCTCATCCTCAATGAAAACATTATCGGCGTGTTCGGGGCGCTCAACAGCACACGCGCCAGGGGCTTCGACGCCGAAGACCGGCGCATCCTGGTTGCCATCACCAGCCAGGTAGACACCGCCATCTTCGAGCGCCTGGAACAGCGCCGGATGCGGACTTTGCTCAGCCGCTCGGTTGACCCGAAAGTGCTGGAACACCTGCTGCGCCGTGCCGACACCAACCTGCTGGACGGCGAGCGCGTGGTTTTAAGCGTCCTGTTCGCCGATCTGCGCGGCTCGACTGAATGGGCGGAACGTGTCGAACCGGAAGAACTGGTCAAAACACTCAACCTGTTCCTGGGACGAATGACCGATGTCATCTTTAAGTATGGCGGCACGCTGGATAAATTCGTCGGCGACGAGGTGATCGGGCTGTTCGGCACGCCGGTAAAGATGGAAGATCATGCCTTCCGCGCCGTCCAGGCCGGGATAGAGATGCAAAACATTCATCAGGAACTACAGCGTGTGATGGCGGCGCAGGGGCGCGAACTGCCGTTTATGGGGGTGGGCATCAGCTCCGGCGAGGCCATCGCCGGGGAATTCGGCCATCCCGTCCGCAGCGAATTCACGGCGCTGGGTCGCATCGTCAACCTGGGGGCGCGGCTGTGCGGCGTGGCCGAGGGTGGAGAAATCCTCATCAGCCAGAACACCTACCAGACGCTGGATAATCTGATCGTAGCCGAAGAACTCGAAGACGTATCGCTCAAGGGTATCCAACAGCCTGCGCGGGTTTTCCGCGTGGTAGGGCTTAAAAACGCACAGGGTCTGCCGCAGTAAACCATGCTCAACAATACCATTCATTACCACGACGGCGCGCTTTACGTGGACTCGGTGCCGTTGGCGAACATCGCCGCTGCCTGCGGCACACCGGTTTACGTCTACAGCCAGCGCCGCGCGCGCGCCAACCTGGAGCGCATCCGGCAGGCCTTCGCCACCATGGATGCTCATATTCATTACAGCGCCAAAGCCAACGCGAACCTGGCAATACTCAGGACGCTGGTGGCTGCCGGGGCCGGCGTGGATGCCGTCAGCGGCGGCGAGATTTACCGGGCGC
>JACAES010000153.1 GCA_013388735.1 Chloroflexota bacterium
AAGGCGATATTGTCAATGAAGCTGTTGTTGCTGACGAAAGCCACGATGCCTTCATCCCGGATGCGGTCACTGGCCCAGCGGAAGGCTTTCACGTAGGGGTCGCTCAGGGCATTACGCAGCGTGGCCGTGCCGGCGCGGGTGTAGGTCTCCTGCACGCGGCGGTCAATCACCGCGTATTTGCGGTTTTTGTTGTTGTCGTTTTCGTTGATCTGGCCGACGTTGTAGGGCGGGTTGCCCAGGATGACGGTCAGGTCGGTCTGGCGCTGGCGCTCCACGCGCGCGCTGTTGGCCTCGGTGAACAGGCGCATCTGGCGCTCCTCGGCCAGGTCGAAGGTGTCCACCAGGCAGATGCCCTCGAAGGGCGCGTATTCGCCCACCGCCTCGTAGTAGGCGTGTTCGATGTTCATGCTGGCGATGTAGTAGGGCAGCAGCATGACCTCGTTGCAGTGCAGTTCATGGGCGTATTTGTGGGGCAGGGCGCTCGGTTTGCTGCGGCGGATTTCTTCCATCACGCGCAGGATGAAGTTGCCCGTCCCCACGAACGGGTCGAGGATATGCACGCCGGGGTCGGCCAGGCTGCGGTTGAATTCGCGCCGCAGCAGCTCTTCCACGCTGCGCACCATGAACTGCACAATCGGCTGCGGCGTATAGACGATGCCGTGCGTGTCGGCCACCTTAACGCTGAAGCCCTGGAAAAACTGCTCGTAAACCGTGTTCAGAAAATCCTGCTTCTCGTTGTAGTCGGTGATGGTGGCGGCGGTGGTCTCAATCGCGCCGTAGAAGTGGTCAAGCTCGCGCATGAAGTCGTCGCGGTTGAAGTGTTTGCCGGTCAGGGCGTCCACCACCGTTTCGATCTCGCGGGCGATGGCGTTCTGGCGGGTGAAGCGTTCGTTCTGGAAGACGCGGCGGAAGATGCGCTCGGTGAGGATGTGCTGGATGAGCATTTCCTCAACGGCGTCCTTGCTCAGGTTGGGGTTGATGGCGCTGCGGCACAGGTCAAAGAAGCGGTCGAAGGCCTGTTTGTAGGCCAGGCTGCGCGTGTACTCGCGTTCGATCAGGGCGTCCAGGCCCTCGGCGACATCTTTCACGTGCCGCTTGAATTCCTCGACGGCCTGTTCCCATTCGTCGTAGGCCGGTTTGCTGTAGCTGAAGAAGGCTTGCAGGATGTCCACCAGCGCCTGCGGTTTTTCGGCGTCCAGGTGGGCGGCCAGCACCTCGCGCCCGTCCTGGAACAGGATGGCCTGATCGGGCGACTGGAACAGGATGTTATCGCGGGGGTAGCCGGCCTCGAACTTCCTGCGGATTTCGGCGCGCAGGTCGTCCTGGCTGTCTTTGGCTTCCCAGGCGCCGTAGCGCAGGTTAAAGCGCGTCAGCACCGCGCCGTCCAGGCGGATGCTGCGGTTGTTGGGCAGCTTAAGCGGGTGCTGTTCGTTGAAGGTGTAGCCAGCCTGCCGAGCGCAGTAACCCAGCAGGTCGGCGAAGGCCGGCGCGACGTTGCCTTCCGCCTGTAGTCCCATCTGGCGTTTTTCGCCCATCATGGCGAAATACTGTTTAACCGGTTTGCTGGTGGCTTTGAGGTTGAGTCGAGTCATACGTCTGTCCTGTCGGCGATAAGTGAGAAGTGTAACGCAGACCGGACGCGGGGACAAGTCGGGGGCCGGGGGGATGCAGGGCAATCGCCTGAAGATGCTTCGTCTCGATAAGCGGGCTTTCGCCTTTTGACCCCACCCCCAGCCCGAATTCGGAGAGGGGGCTTCATGCGAGTGCTGCTCCCCCTTTCTCTGCGTGCAGCGACCGGAGGAAGTCCCTTTAGGGGCGACCGGAGGAAGTCCCTTTAGGGGCGACCGGAGGAAGTCCCTTTAGGGGCGACCGGAGGAAGTCCCTTTAGGGGCGACCGGAGGAAGTCCCTTTAGGGAGGAAAGGGGGCCGGGGGGATAGGGGTTAATGTGACGCGAAATGACAGTTTGATGCGAGGACTCCAAAATCCCCGCCCGCCGCGTTGCCATAAGCCATTCCTTGATGTATATTCGGTTCAAATGTGTGCTACAATCCAGAATGTCGGGGTAGTTGAATCCGCAACCGGCAAAACGTGTGATTCACGGTCGTACAAGGGAGTCCTTATTCGTGGCGAAATCACGGACTGAACAACTGGTGGAGCGCCTGCGCGATTTGCAGGCCAGTTCCGGCGACGTGGAAGCCGCCGCCATCGTAAGCGTGGACGGCCTGAGCATGGCGTCATCCCTGCCCGGCCACATCGAAGAAGATCGGGTGAGCGCCATGTCCGCCGCCATGCTGTCGCTGGGCGAACGCATCTCGACCGAACTGGGGCGCGGGATGCTGGAACAGGTCATGGTCAAGGGGGAAAATGGTTATGTGATCCTGACCGCCGTCGGGGAAGAAGCCGTCCTCACGGTGCTGGCGCGTAAAGAAGCCAAGCTGGGTCTGATCTTCCTGGATGTGACCCGCACGGTAGACGCCCTGATGCAGATCGTTTAAAGACAACCAGGCGATAAATTTCCGTGCGCGAGCCGAGCGGTCTGTACTACCCAAACCGCATCGCCCGGTATTTTTTCCAGGCGATGGCGGACGTGATGGGGCAAAACGGCCTGAACGTCGTCCTCAGCCTGGCGGGACTGGATACCTATATCGGGCAGCCGCCGGCGGACAACCTGGCGGCAGAGTTTGATTTTGCGGCCATGGCGGCCATCCAGGAAGCGTTAGAGGAGATGTACGGGGCGCGCGGTGGGCGCGGCATGGCGCTGCGTATCGGCAGGGCCAGCTTTTCCCAGGGGATGCGGACGTTCGGCGCACTGGCCGGGGTGGATACGCCCGCCTTCCGGGCACTGCCCCGCGAGGCGCGCGGACGCCTGGGACTGATGGCGCTGGCGAACGTCTACAGCAGCTTCACCGACCAGCAGTCTTCGGTCGAGGAAGATACCCTAACCTACCGCTTTGTGGTGGAGGACAGCCCGATGGCCTGGGGACGGATAAGCGACAAGCCGGTCTGCCACGCGCTGGTTGGCACTCTGCAGGAATGTATGCGCTGGATTTCCAACGGCTACGAATACTACGTGTACGAGTCGGCTTGCCACGCCTGCGGGAGCGAAACCTGTGTCTTTACCATTAACAAAACGCCGATAGGGGGTAGGCCCACGTGAGCGACAAACCCAAAATCCTGATCGTCGAGGACGATCTCGACCTGGCGGAAATGCTGAATGCCTACTTCCGCGCGTTAAGCTACGACGTGCTGACCGCCGCCTGGGGGCGCGAAGCCCTGGAGATCAGCAGCCAGGAAACGCTCAACCTCATCATGCTGGACATCCGCCTGCCGGACATTGACGGCTACGAGGTCTGCCGCCAGCTTCGCACCCAGCGCCGCACCCAGAATTTGCCGATCATCTTCCTGACCGAAAAACGCGACCGGGTGGACAAACTGCAAGGGCTGGAACTGGGCGTGGTGGATTACATCACCAAACCGTTTGACATTCAGGAACTTCGCCTGCGCGTCCGCAACGCTATCACCCGCGCCGCCCGCCAGAGTCTTTCTAACCCGGTGACGGATTTGCCGGAAGGCGAGCTGGTGAACGAACGGCTGACCGGCCTGCTCTACAGCGACCAGAACTGGGCTGCGCTGCTGCTTTCGATGAGCGGCCTGTCGGAATTCCGGGAACTGTACGGTTTCGTGGCCGCCGACGACGTGCTGCGGGCGGTCACGCTGATGGTACGCAACGCCGTGCGCGAACACGGCGGCGAGGACGATTTTATCGGCCACCTGGGCGCCGAGGATTTTCTGATTTTAACCACGCCGGACAAAGTGAACGTGATCCGCGAGCGGGTCGAAAACCGCGTCCGGCTGTCCCGCGAATATTTTTACCGCGACCGCGACAAAGCGCAGCAGCCCCAGGAATCCAGCCAGCTTCAACTGCGCAGCGGCGTGGTGCTGCACGATCATGGGCCGTTTAATGATGCCGACAGCTTAAAACAGGCGTTGTATTCGGCGGCGGTGCCGGCGTAGGGGCAGCCCTGCCCCTCGAACGGAAAAGAGGGGATCATGCAAAGACACGGGCGCGAAGACGATAAGGAACGCGCGCGGCGCATCCAGGAGCAGCAAATCCGCGCGCGCGACCCCGGCCCGTCCAAGATCAAAGGTTACGACTGGAACAAACACGCGCAGCGCAGCCAGCAGGTGCACAAAAGCCGCCAAAAAACCCCTGCTGGTAGAGCTGTTCGACATCCTGCCCCGGCGCTGGAAAGGCACGCTGATCGGCGTGTTAATCGGCCTGCTGCCGCTGATCGCGGCCCAGGTGTTCCTGCCCGGCGAATGGAAAATCATCGGCCTGCTGGGCCTGCTGATGTGCGCCGTGATCGGCTTTATCATCGGCAGGGTCACGCAGGACGAGATCAAGAAGTGGTGACGGGCCGGCTCAGTTGTGCCGCGTCTGCCGGTTCGACATCACCCACAGCGCCGCGCCGACGCCGATCATGACCGGCAGCACCCAGTCCAGGAGCTGCGGGTTGGCGGCCAGATTGAGGATGAAAATCGCCAGCGCCCCTGCCAGCACGATGGTCAGCGCCGCGTTTTGAAGAGTCTTCCAAAACATCGCGCACCTCCTTTATCTGTATTATACGCCCATTTTTGTGCCAACCGGCGCAGACGCACAGAAGCGCATCCCTACTTTGCGCCATCCTGGATGCGCATTAAAATGATTGTATCGGCTGCGAATTAGGGTTGGCGTGTTCGGGGGTCTTATGCTGGATCGCGCGATGATTTTCGGCCTGGGGGCGTCGGTGGCGGCGCTGGTTTTTGTACTGGAACTGGTGCGGCGGCGCAAGCTGCGCGAGGAATACTCGCTGCTGTGGCTGGCGACGGCGGTAGTGCTGATCGTCCTCAGCCTGTCGCGCCCACTGCTGGACGTGCTGGCCGGGCTGGTGGGCATCTTTTACCCGCCCAGCGCCCTGTTCCTGGTGGCGGTGGTGTTCATCCTGTTCATCCTGCTGCACTTTTCGACCGTCCTCACCCGGCTGGCGCAGGAAAACAAGGAAACCGCCCAGCAGATCGCCCTGCTGCGCTGGCAGTTGGAGCAGGCGCAGTTGACTTTAGCGGCGCGCCAGGAACACGCCGATGAACACCAGGATGACTAACACGGTCGTGTAAACCGATACCACCCAGTAACGTTTGCTGAGCGGGTTGGTGTCTTCGCCCAGGATTTCGCCAGGGTGTTCAGGGTGCATTCTGAGGGTGAGGATGGGGCTGATGAACCAGGCCAGCACCATGCCGCCGACCAAACCGCCGATGTGCGCCCAGTTGTCAATCCGCATGGCGCTGCCCGGCAGGGCGGACACCAGCCCGAACACCAGGTTAACGATGCCGAAGGTGAGCAGGCTTTGGCGGCGCGCACGCCCGGCTTCGCCCATCAGCCGGCGGTGATGATACAGGTACACGAACTCTGCCCCCAGGACGGCGAACACCGCGCCGGATGCCCCGACCGAGTACGAATCGAAACTGCCCAGCAGCGCGCTGAGTACCGAACCGGTCAGGCCGCCCAGCAGATAGACGATCAGAAACCGCGCGTGGCCGAACAGCCGCTCCAGCGACGTGCCGACGGCGTACAGGATGTACATGTTAAAGATGAGGTGCAGGCTGTTGGCCGGCGCGAAACCGCCCTGGAAATTGTAGATGCTGGCGTGCAGGAACATCGAACTGAGCAGCCGGTGGTATTCGCCGCCAACCAGCACATCGGGTGGGTGGTTCGCGCCCCATAGGAACAGGCTTTCGTCTATTTGCGGCGAGAGCGCCCGCAGCGCAAAAACGGCGATATTCAGCAGCACCAGCGCATAAGTGACGGTTGGCGCAACCGACGGGATATGCAGCATCACCCGCTGGCGCGGCGGCTGCTCCGGGGGCGGCGTGGGACGGCGCTCCAGGGGATGCGGTCGGCGTTCGGGCTGCGGGTTGTCCATAGGCATCAGCCGTTCTCTCGCTATAATTCCCGTCAGAGATGACGGGCAAACAGGGTGAATTATGCCGAGTTATGATTACCGCTGCAAACCATGCGGGCGGGTGTTCACGCTTTTCTATAAGTCCTATAAGGATTACGACGCGGCCAGTCCGGTCTGCCCGCAGTGCGGCAGCAGCGATCTGACACGCCTCATTCGCCAGGTCAGCATCGCGCGGCCCTCGCCCAACCTGGCGAATCTGTCGTCCGGCGAAATGCTGTCGGTGCTGGACGGCGGCGATTCGCGGGAGATCGGCAGCCTGTTCCAGCAGGTGGGGGACAGCGCGGGGGTAGACCTGGGGCAGACCTACCGCGAAACCGCCGAACGCCTGCAAAAAGGCGAAAGCGTCGAGCGTATCGAGAACGATCTGCGGGCGCAGGCCGGGGATGCCGATGAATGAAGCCCTAAAAAAATCGGACGCCCCCTGAGGAGCGTCCGTTAATCCTATTCTATGAACCTCTTTTTGGGAGAAAGAGAGGCGTCGTCCTGGCCTCTGAAAGTCAATCTTTATGGAACTCTAAATTTAATCTCTTACTTCCACCTCACTACTTTATTCTGACTCGAAAGTTGCACGATTCAGAGTGACTTTTATCACATTACAGGATGCCGAATGTCATCCTTTATTAATCTGCCTTTCATCTTCGTCGCGTCCATAGGGGCGCGTAGTCGGGTACAGCGCCAGCAGCAGGCCGTAAGCCTGTTCGGCGACGGAGGGGTCTTCAACGCCGGACACAAATTCCCGGATGAGGGCGCGCATCCGCCGGTAAAATTCCTCGGCGCGGGCCGGCGTCAGGTACAGCGTGTTCCGCGCGATCAACAACGCCCGACTGACCTGCGCGCCGCCGCCCTCCTCCGCGTACAGGTCAATCGCGCCTTCGGCCACACTCTCCTGAATATCGGCGCGGGCATCCTCAAACAGCCCGGTCAGCATCACGTTCAGGCCCTCCTGGCCGGTGGGCGACGTGGGAGAAAAGAGCGCCTTGTTGACGTGGTAGCTGAAGGCGGCGGCCTGGTACTGTTTTTCCACAATGCCGGATACCAGGCGCGTATCCACCACCCGGATCAGACCGCGTTCTTCGAGTTGTTTGATATGGTAGTACAGTTTGGTGGGGGGCAGGTCAAGATCGGCGGCCACCTGTTTGACGGTGCGCGGCTGATGCGTGACCAGCTCGATGATCTGGATTCGCAGCGGGTCGGCCAGCACCCGCAGCGTTTCCAGGTCGTTGACGACAAATTCGGAAATCGGTTTTTGGGGTGGTGTTTTCCAGGCGGAGTCGGACATTTTGATCGGCCAGCAAATGACGTTAAAGCGATTATAACTCGTTTGCGCGCCGCTGTCCTGTTCTTGAAAACAGTAGAGCGGTAGAACCTGTCTACCGCTCTGCCGGTGTTGGGGGGAAAAGAAACGTCCTTCGCTTCACGCCCGGTTTACGGGCGAGGAAATTAACGATGCGCCTTTTTGGCGTCCTGGGTCTTTTTGCCGCGCGCCATCAGCCGCGCCAAGCGAAGCTGATCGGCCTCACGCAGATGATCGTTCTGGATGGTTTTGGCGAGCAGGTAATTGATGCTGTACATGGTTATCACTCCTCTGGCTCAAAACGGGAAAGCTTCCCGATGACTGGCGCGTTATTTGAATTTTTTTCAACGTTCAAGTGTATTATATACTCGGTTTGTGCAAAGAGTCAATAAGGATTTGTGAAAATTATCCCAATCATAATCAACCCTTAAACTTTCCCGCCTGGCCCGCCCCTCGCCCGCCGGTAGCCGACGCACCCAAAATTCGCTATGCTATCGGTCGTGTGCAAGGAGCATGTATGGCGAAAAAGTCATCCCCACGCGCGCCCAAACCTTCCCTGACAGCCCAGGAACTGTTAGACCGCGCCCGGCAGCACCTTCAGGAAAACAAACTGCGCCAGGCGTTGACTGACCTGAATAAAGCCATCCGGCTGAATCCCCGTTTCCTAGACGCGCTCAACCAGCGCGGCATGATTTATCTGGCCCAGGGCGATCTGGATCGGGCCTTTGAGGACTTCGACGACGCCGTTCACCTCGACCCCAATCATGTTATGTCCTGCAACAACCGGGGTATCGCGCTGATGCAGATGGAAGAATATGAAGCCGCCCTGAGCGATTTTGAAAAAGCCATTAAGCTGGATAAATCCCAGGGCGAACTGTACTTCAACCGGGGGACGGCGCGCGCTTACCTGGCTAATCTGGACGGCGCGCTGGCCGACTTCGACGAGTCGATTCGTTTGAAGCCGGATTTTGCCCCGGCCTACAGCCGGCGCGGCGACATTCATCTGCTGCTGGGCAACCTGAAAGATGCCATCAGCGACTTCAACGAAACGATTCGCCTGGCGCCCCAGGTCACGGCGGGTTATCTCAGCCGGGCGGAAGCCCTGCGCCGGCAAGGCGACCTGAAAGGGGCGCTGGCCGATTATGACGCCGCGCTGCGCATCGAGCCGGAACAGCCGGACATCCTGCTCGACCGCGCCAGACTGCTGGAACGCATGGGGAATTATGCCGGGGCGATCAACGACTACGGGCGCTTTCTGGCGGCCAGCGGCGCGCGCGGCCCGGACGCGCTGCTCATCAGGCGTTATATGCTGCACCTGCGCGCCAGGGCGCGATGGGGGTAAAAATGCACCGTCCGGCTACAGGGATGCGCCGTTATTGTAGACAACCGCGCCGCCGCCTTGCAGCCGTTTGATGGCTTCCTGAACGTAGTCGGCGTTGTTGTCAATCAGCACCGAGCGCATCCCAAGCGTCAGCGCAGCGAGTCCGGTTGTGCCGCTGCCGCCGAACGGGTCAACCACCAGACCGCCTTCGGGACACAGCAGTTTGATGAAAAACAGCGGCAAATCCACCGGAAAAACGGCGGGATGCCCTTTGTTTTTGCCCACGACGGCCAGACTTAAAACGTTGGTCGGCAGAACCGTCTTTTTGTCCACCCAACTGGAAATGTTACGTCCGAAGCCGCTGTTGTTCACCGAATTGTGGCGGCTCAAATCGTTTTTGCCCAGGTTCTTCAAACGCGAGTCCACCCAGTCGCCAATCGGCTGTCGCACCGCGTCGGCATTAAAATAAGGCTTTTTGGATTTCGCCAGATGGAAGCAGTATTCCCACCCGTCGCGCAGGCGGTTGGGCCAGTAACCGGGCATGGGGTTGGTCTTGTGCCAGATATAATCATCAATGGCGAACCAGCCCTTATCGGCCAGCGCCTCAAGCGTGCGCCACACGTACCGATGACGCACGCCGTCCACCACTTTATCCTTGATATTAATGACCAGGCTCCCGGTCGGTTTAAGGGCGTTCCAGAACGGCTCGTG
Organism: Chloroflexota bacterium; assembly: GCA_013388735.1. GTDB lineage: Bacteria > Chloroflexota > Anaerolineae > Aggregatilineales > Phototrophicaceae > CFX2. The sequence goes on from JACAES010000153.1 coordinate 9,327, forward strand.
AAATGTCATGAACCAGTCGGCAAATTCGTCCGGGTGAACGCTGTCGTAATGTTTGTGCCGGGCGTCGGCATAGGGCGGCGACGTGACGATTAAATCAACCTGCCCCTCGAAGGCTTTTAGCGCCTGTCGGCTGTCGGCGTGAATGATTTCGCAGGTTGTATAGAGGTTTTTCACCGTCGTTGTTTTCATGTCCGAGTTCATACTCACACCACTATTTGTTCACAAAGAAACGGACGAGACGGTAGGGATCATTGAAGTATCCGTTTTCATCAACCAATTCCGCTCCGGCACAAGCAGCCCCAAACGAGTTTAACAGCGCATCTGGAATCTCAATCTCGGTTGATAGATTTTCAGCCTCATACGATGAGATCAAAACATCTAAAACCATTGTCATGATTTCTTCATAACTGTAGTTCGAGAAAAACGGCCAGAAATAATCGGATAGCCAGACTTCAGTATTGACCGAATGTGGAAGTTTGGATTTCTGCTCACGCTTGATGTACCGTGTTCCTCTATCCATTGCAATGCCGAATACACAGCAGTATGGCCCGACGGCATTTTTATCGGTTTTGGCAACCCGCTCCAGGGCTTCAATCGCTTTCGGCCAATCCTGTCCGCCGAGAGTATTGCTGCGATTCTTAACCGAGACATACAGACGCAGTGGGTCAAGCTGAGAATTCCGAAACTCGATAATTGCGTTAAAGTCACCCTCTGCCGCGCCGATGTCTGACACGCTCCGAAAACGCCCTGACTGGCGCGCACAGTCCACCGCAAGAAATTGATAGCGCCAACCGGAGTTCATGCGCTCTTTTTGCAGCGTTCGATTACGAAATTGTTCGATACCTACAGCGCGATAATGTTTACCATAAATCTGGTGGGCGGTCGAAGCCGGGTCTCCAACGTATTTCTTAAAATATTTGAATAATTCCCGCCCCTCACGCTCGTAAATCACCGCGATTTGTTCCGGTGTTGCATCTATCGGAATAGAGAGAATCTCGCGGCTGGACTTTCGGTTGGCCGTCATAATGGCTTTCCGAATAAGCGATTGCAGTTCTTCAGGCAGAATTTTGCCTTGATGTGGAACAAGTGTTGAATCATCCAGACAATCGTAATAAGGGCTGTTTTTGTCCTGGATGCGTGGATAATTTTGAACTCCGGTGCGCGATGATTTTGCCATGAGCTAGACCAACCAAGATAGAACATTTGATGCAGATTATAGTTTCATTATACTCGATAAACCGCTGCACGGCAGGGCGGCAACTCACAGCCGCCGGAGCGTATACCACGCTGACGGTTTGCTCTGGTCGGTGGCTTCCTGGCCGTGCTGGACGGCGGCGACGGTGAAGGTCGGAGCGAACAGCGCCGCCACGTCCTCCGGCGAAAGGCCGCGTTCCTGGCCGTCGCGCGCGTGCCGTCCCCAGGCATACAGCAGCAGCGTCCCGCCCGCCTGCACCAGCCGCGCCGCGTGACCGGCATACGTCGCGCGAGCTTCCGCCGAAAACGAATGCAAGCAGCCCACGTCCAGCCACAGCGAAACCGGCGGATGGTCGCGCAAAAAGCCCGGCGCAGCAGCATCGTCGCGCGCGAACAGGGGATTGCCGGCGGGCAGCCCGGCCAACCGCGCGCGTTCGCGGGCGCGTTCCAGGGCGGCTTCAACCCAGTCCACGCCCGTCACCAACCAGCCATGCCGCGCCAGATAAACCGAACTGACGCCCGTGCCGCAGCCTACGTCCAGCGCGCGCCCCGGCGGCAGCGGGCTTTCGCCTTCGACCAGGGCGCGCACTTCCGGCGGCACGATGCCGGAGTCCCAGGGCGGCGGCTGGTCGTCCTGATAGGCCGATAAAAATCGTTCGTAAGGGGTGGAGTCGCTCATTGTCCCTCTGCCGATAATTGGTTAATTGGTGAATGGCTCTATTCTGCCACACCTCCGGCACAACAGACGCCCTCAAACCTGTTATGTGAAAAATTAATCAAAGCGGTTGGTACGAAAGCCGTACATCATCTATACTGATAGAGAGATCCAAACGCCGGGAAAACGGGCAGCTTATGACCAGCGTTTACATCAGCTATCAATCCACGCCCAGCGCTGAACTGGCGACCCGTGTCGCGGACAGCCTGCGCGCCCAGGGGTTTGAAATCCACCGGCGCCCGCCCGAAGGCGGCGAAACCTTCCCGGCGCGCCTGCGCGCGACCATCGAAAGCGCCGATGTATTCATCTGTCTGGTCGCCGGCACGACGTTTGAGTCCGACTGGGTGCGCCACGAGATCGAACACGCGCACCGGCTGGGCAAAGCCATGATCCCGGTTTTCCAGGAAAGTTATACGCCCGTCCCGGTGGAAAAAGCGCCCACGCCGCATATCCGCGCCCTGCTGGAACACGACGGGGTTTACATCTTCGATCTGCAAAATACCAATATTGCCCAGGCTATCGAAACGCTGGCGCGCATGGTCGAAAATACCGCCGCCTGGCGGCAGAAGCCGCTGTCGTCGTCGCAGATCGTCTCCGGCGGGACGCCGGTCACGACCAGCCTGGACAGCCTGGCCGGGCAGAAACTCGGCCAGTACGAACTGCGGCACATGCTCGGCGCCGGCGGCATGGGCGCGGTTTACCGGGCTTACCAGCCCAGCCTGCGCCGCGAAGTGGCCGTTAAAATCCTGCCGCCGGCGCTGGCCGCCGACGCCGGTTATCTGGAACGGTTTACCCGCGAGGCACAGACCGCCGCCGCCCTGGAACACGCCCACATCGTACCGGTTTACGATTACGGCGCGTCGGGTGGCCTCAGCTATGTGGTCATGCGCCTGCTGACCGGCGGCTCGCTGGCGGAGCGCATCAACAACCGGCTGAAGTCCGGCAAAGGGCTGGCGTCGTTGGCCGAAGTGGCGGACGTGATTCGCGCGCTGGCGAGCGCCCTGGATTATGCCCATTCCAAAGGCGTCATTCACCGCGACATCAAAGCCAACAACGTTATGTTCGATGACCAGGGCAGCCCGTTCCTGGTGGACTTCGGCATCGCCAAACTGACCGGCGCCACCAACGCCCTGACCGGGACCGGCGTGGCGATGGGGACACCCTCGTACATGGCCCCGGAACAGTGGCGCGGCGAAAGCGTCACCCCGGCCACCGACCAGTACGCGCTGGGCGTGCTGACCTATACCATGCTCACCGGGCGGCTGCCGTTCGAAGCCAATACGCCCTTCGCCCTGATGCACAAACATCTCAACGAGGAGCCGACGCCGCTGGCTATGTGGCGGGCAGACCTGCCGGATACGATCAAGCCGGTGCTTGACCGGGCGATGGCGAAAACCGCCCGCGAGCGTTTTCCGTCTACCCGCGACTTCGCGGCGGCTTTTGAGCAGGCCATTCGCGGCCAGGAAGGGATGCCGACCGGCTTTTTCACCACGCCCCTGCCGACCCGTCCCGCGCCTGCGCCCGCGCCACTCGGCGATGCGCCGACGGTGACGCCCGCCCCCGGCGCTGTCCCGCCGCCGGATGCACCCACGACTCCGCCGATGCCACCCCGCGCGCCCGGCGATA
>JACAES010000047.1 GCA_013388735.1 Chloroflexota bacterium
GAAACCGCTTTACAACAATATGATCGCGCGGTGCAGCACCTCGATATAGATGAAAATGTAATCGAGTATATGCGCTGGCCGCGCCGGGAATTTACGGTGAACTTCCCCGTCCGCCGGGACGATGGGCGCATTGAGATGTTCACAGGCTATCGTGTGCATCACAGCACGGTTCTGGGCCCGTCGAAAGGCGGCATCCGCTACAGCCTGGACGTGACGCTGGACGAGGTGCGCGCCCTTGCCATGTGGATGACCTGGAAATGCGCGCTGGTGCAGCTTCCCTATGGCGGCGCGAAGGGCGGCGTCCTGGTAGACCCCAAGACGATGAGCCAGGTCGAACTGGAACGCCTCACCCGTCGCTATGCCTCGGAACTCATCCCGCTGATGAGTCCTCATGCTGACATTCCGGCCCCGGATATGGGGACGACTGCGCAGATGATGGCCTGGATCATGGATACCTACAGCATGACAGTTGGTTATTCCGTCCCGGCGGTTGTCACCGGCAAGCCGGTGAATGTCGGCGGCAGCCTGGGGCGCAACGAGGCGACCGGGCGCGGCGTTATTATCTGTATGGTCGAGGCTTTAAAACGGCGCGGCGATACCGATCGCGCCAATATCCGGCTGGTCATCCAGGGTTTTGGCAACGTCGGTTCTCATGCGGCGGCTTATGCCCACGACCTGGGTTACAAGGTCATCGCCGTGAGCGACGTGAACGGCGGCATCCATAACGCCAACGGCCTCGATATTCCGGCACTGCGCCGGTATTATGCCGAAAACGGCACGTTAGCGGGCTTCCCGGACAGCGAACCGGTGACCAACGCCGAACTGCTGGTGCTGCCCTGTGACGTGCTGATCCCGGCGGCGATGGAAGGCCAGATCACGAAACAGAACGCACCCAGGATTCAGGCCACGATGATCGTAGAAGGCGCTAACGGCCCGACTACGCCCGAAGCGGACGACATCCTGGACGAGCGCGGCATCCTGCTGGTGCCGGACATCCTGGCAAATGCCGGTGGTGTGATCGTTTCCTATTTTGAGTGGGTTCAGGACTTGCAGGCCTTCTTCTGGGACGAGCAGGAAGTCTACCGCCAATTGGAGCGCATCCTGCTGCGCAGCTATGATATGACCGCCCAAATGGCCGAAGAACACAACGTCAATATGCGCATGGCGGCGCAGATGTCGGCTATCAACCGGGTGGGCAGGGCGCTGATGACGCGCGGTTTCTATCCGTAGGCCGCCGGTTAAGCCGGGGCGGCTGGGTACAGCCTGGCCTTTTTACAGTAGAGTTCGCTAGAATAGGGGCTGCCACAGGGCAGCCCTTCTGTTTGCGTTTGTCGTCTATAATGAAGCTGCGATCCATAATGAAGCCAACCGGCGGCTCGCCTGCAAGCAGTCCTGGAGAAACCACGTTTGATGAATATACTCAACAAGTTCCGCCGACCCAATGCTCACAAAAACCCAGCCGCGACTCCGCCGCCGTCCCCGGCGCTCCATGAAGCGCTGGAAGCCGCCCGCCGCGCCCGCCGCGCCGAACAGTATGACCAGGCAGCCGAGGCGCTGAACCGGGCGCTGGCGCTGGCATCCCCGGACGCGGTTTCGCAGGCGGTCATCACCGTCGGTCAGGCCGAGGTTTACATTGAACAGCAGCGGTGGGCGGAAGCTGAAGCGGCGCTTCAGAAAGCCAGGCAGTTGGCGGAGGTGAGCAGCCCGCGCACGCATCTGGCCTACGTGCTGGATATGTACGGCGCGCTGGCGCAGGCGCGCCAGGACTGGGATCAGGCGCGGGCGTTCTACGAACAGGCGCTGGAAACCGCCCGTGCCGCGCGCAGCATCGGTGCGGAAGGGCGGGCGTTGGGACACCTGGCCGATACCTATCTTCAGGATGATAACGCCAGTTATGCGATACATCTTCTGCGGGATGCGCTGCCCAAATTAGCCCTGACCGGCGATGTTGAATACAGTGCTTATTTTGTGGGTCGGCTTGGGCAGGCGCTTATTCTGGCCGGACAGGAAATTGAGGGCTGGCAGTTGATCGAACGTGCGCTGCGCCTGTCCCAGCAGATTGGTTATCGCCGCTGCGAACGGCGCTGGTCGGTCATCACCGGCGACCGGGCGCTGAGGGAAGGGCGGTATGACGAAGCGTGCGCGCAGTTTGAACGCGCGCTGGCGTTGTTTGACGCAGACACGCTCAACCCGGAGCGCACTCATGCTTTATGCCGGGCAAGCAGGGCGTTTCTGGGCGCGCAGCGAACTGCTCAGGCGGTTCAGTCGGCACGCCAGGCGGTTGAGCTGGCGACGCGCCTGGGCAGCGATGCCTCGCTGGCCGAAGCGCGCGGGGCGCTGGGCATGGCGTTGCTGGCCGATCACGATCATGATGGCGCGGTGGAATACCTGCGCGCCGCCGCCGACTTTTACGCCGGGGCCAACGGCGGCGGCGGCGAGACGCTGCGCAGCCTGGGGGCGGCGCTGGCCGACAGCGGCCAGTTTGATGCGGCGGTGAACACCTATCGGCGGGCGATCAGCCGCGCCGAACAGGATGGTTCGCGGCTGTCGGTGGCGCAGGCCCGCCGTGACCTGGGGCTGCTGTATGCTCAGCACCACGATCTGCCCGCCGCCATCCGTGAATGGTCTGCGGCGCTGGATATCTACGAGATCGAAAAACATCCGGCGCAGGTGGCGCGCCTGTACTGCGATATCGCCGCCGCGCGCAAATATCTGGGGCAGGGGCAGCGCGCCCTGAAGGACTACGAACAGGCATTGATGGCGATTAACGACCTGAAAGACGACTGGGAAACGCGCGGTCTGGTGCTGTCGAATGCGGCAAATGCTTACGTGGAGCAGGGCGACATCGAGTCGGTGGAGGCGTTTTTTAACGAATCCATCGCTATCGCCCGGCGCATGGGGGACGAGGCCGCCGAAGCGACGCGGCGCGGGAATTATGGCTGGTTTTTGCTGGCGACCGGCAGGCCGCAGCAGGCCATCGCAGCCTTGCAGTATGCGCTGCAAATCAGCAAAACGCGCGGGCTGACCCTTCAGGCCGCCATCCAGACCGATAATCTGGGACTGGCGCAGGACTTGATGGGCAGCCCATTAAGGGCGCTGGAGTACCACCAGCAGGCGATAGAAATGGTGGAGCCGCTGGACGCGCCGCATTGGAAGCAGATGTTTACGGCTAACCTGGCGGCGACGCTGCTGGCGCTGGGGCGCGTGGACGAAGCCGGACCGCTGTTTGAGGCGGTTTTGTCTGCTGGGCGGGAGTCGGGCGACGTAGAAGCCGTTGCGCGCGGCCTACTGGGGCGTGCGCAGATCGCGCTGCGCCGGGACGCACCCGAAACGGCGGGCGCGGCGCTGAACGAAGCGGTTTCCATAACGCGCCGCGCCGATATGCGGCGGCTGCTGGCCGAGGCGCTCAGCCTGTCCAGCCAGAATCAGGCGGCGCTTAACCAGCCGGAACAGGCGGCGGCGCTGTGGGCCGAAGCGCAGAAGTTGTTCCATATGCTGCATATGCCCCAGGGCAGAACGCCGCCGGTCTGGCTCAACCACCAGCCCACCAACCCGGCATGATGAAACAAGCGGCAAGACCGCTATCAGGATAACACATGGCAAAATTCTGGTTCATTTCCGCGCCCCTGTTCGGCCATCTGGATTGGGGCGGTTTTCTCAAAACGGCGCAGGCGCTCCGGCGGCGCGGCCATGACGTGACGTGGGTCAGCGAAAAGGCCATCGGCGGCGCGCTGGCCCAGGCGGGCGTTCCGTTCGCCCCGGTACGGCGCACCGGCTGGTTATGGCCGCCGCCACCTGCGCCCGATCTGTCGGCCATCCCGCCGCAGGAAGCGGTGAACCTGCGCTACCGGCGCGCGCTCGATACCTGGTTGAGCGAAAACCTGGTGGGTGAAGGGGTCGAGGCGCTGCTGGAACTGGCGGGCGACCTGGGGAAACCGGATGTGATCGTCACCGATCCCTTCCTGAGCGCGGCGGCGCTGGCGGCTGAGGCGCTGGACGTGCCGCTGGTCGTTTGCGGCTGGCCGGCCATGCGCGACCTGAACGCCGATGATTTATTCCCGGTGCAGCAGACGCTCGGTCACGAAAGCCAGGAGCGCATCGCCCGGCTGTGCGCCCGCTTCGGACTGGGAGGCGCGAACTTCGCCAAAGGCCCGACGCCTTCCATTCTCAGCTCGCACCGACACATCAGCTATTTCAGCCTGCTGTGGTATCAGGCGGAAGCCGACAGCCTGCTGCCGCAGACGCTTTTTGTTGGCGGTAGCCCGACTCCGCCGGTAGACCCGCCGCCATCGTGGCTGGCGGATATTCCCCCGGAAACGCCGCTGGCGCTCGTCACCCTGGGCAGCGTCTTCACCGGCGATCTGGGCTTCTTTAGCTGGGCGGCGCAGGCGGCGGCGCGCGCGGGTTATCTGCCGGTGGTGGTCATCGGCTGGAATCCGGTTGCGCCGGAGCGCAAGGCGGAGTTAAAAGCGGCGCTGCCGCCCGGCACGCGGCTGCTGAACTGGGTGCCGTTCGATCATGTGCTGCCGCGCGTCCGGCTGATGTTCCATCATGGCGGTATGGGGACGACCCACGCGGCCATCATTCACGGTATTCCGCAGATCGCCGTCCCGCACGCCGCCGACCAGCGCGGCAACGCGCGCCGCATCGCGCAGGCGAAGGTCGGTCTCAACCTTTCGGCGCTGGAAGTTCAGCACGGCGGGCTGCTGGATGGCGCGCGGGCGATCACCGCCAGTGCGCGCGTTTTACAGAACGTCCGCGATCTGGCGGCGGCTTTCGCCGCGCTGGGCGGGCCGGAACGCGCCGCCGACGCGCTGGAGACAATAAAAGTCTAAGGCGGTGTCACGACTTCCGGTTGCGACTGACAATGTTCAGGATGCGGTCGTGGCGGGCGAAAATCACCAGCGTGTCCCCGCCGCGCACGATGGTCTTGCGCGAGGGCTGTACCTCCACGCCGCTGCCGCTGCTGTACAGCACGATGTCCATATCGTTCTGCTCTTGCAGCGTGCCGATCTCCTGGCTGTCCATGAACGAGCCTGGCTCGACTACCAACCGGATCATGCTGTAATCCATGCCGCCGATGTGAAGCGTCTGAGTGATTTCGATGCCGACTGCCGCCCCGGCGAAGGCCGGCGCAGAGAGTTCGGACGCGCTCAGAACGGCCTCGACCCCCATGAAGTTTTTCATCTGTTTGGAGAACTGGTTATCCCACATCCGGGCGACGATGCGAATACTGGGGTTCATGTCGCGCGCCCGCATGATGGCTTCCAGGTTGGTGTGGTCGCTGGCGGTGCAGGCGACGAACGCCTGGGCGTAACGCAGGCCGGCTTTTTCGAGCGTCTGCGGGCTGCGGCCATCTTCGAGAATCAGCGGGATGCCCAGTTGGGTCAATTCGCCGTCCACCTCCGGTTTGATCTTGACATCAATGCCGACCACCTCAAAACCCATATCGGCCAGGGCGCGCGCCACACGCAGCCCAACATGTCCTACGCCCATCACGATCACATGGTTACGATAGGTCGAAGCCACCGCTTCCTCCCAGGCATTTCGCCGCTCGCCCCGGTTGAAGAACAGCCGCACAAAATCCACTGCGCCGCGCCCGATGATGAAAATGGCGATGGGCGGCAGCAGATACCAGAAGATAATCAGATACCATTCCGGCGGGGCTTCTCCTGGCGTTTCGAGGATCATCAGTTGCAGCATCAGATAGGGGCGGTCAATCAGGGCGATTTCCTGGCCGCGCGCCGCCCGGTACAGTTCACCGTACAGATAACCGCCGCCGAACAAAACCAGCAGGAAAACCAGGATTGGCACGCGGAACTCCCGCCACAGGGCGGACGTATCGCGCCAGATCGCCCGCAGCGCGCGTACCAGCCGCGTGGTACGCCGCCGCCCGTTTGGAAGCACCAGCCGCGTGTAAGGCACGTTCTTTCCCTCTTAAGCCGACAAGCTCTACAGCTATTCTACCGCCATTTGCGGCGCGGCCTGTCTTAATGTCTCTGCAAACAGCAGGGGCGCTCACGTCGGGCTATACACTACACATCCGGTTAGGTCTTTATGATTCCCGTCTGTGGCGTTTCGCCAGTAGGGGCGAGACATGTCTCGCCTCTACTGAACCGGATGCATATGATCGGGCAGGTCCGCCCCGACAATCCATCTGACAGCCGGCGATTTATAAATCCGGCGCGGGGGTCGGGCTTGGTCCTGGCGTGACCGTGAGCGTCGGCGTGGCGCTGCGGGCGATCACCGTCGCGGTGGCGGCCATGTCCGGTTTGGTTTCGCTGAGGACGACATCGCCAAACCAGCGCACGACCGAAACCCAGGTGCGCCCCGGTTTCATCATCATCGGTGTGTTATCGCCGTACAGCAGTTGAAGCGCACTGCCGGGTTCGGCGTCCTTGCGGAACCAGTAACCCTGATAAAACTGCCCATCCCGGAACAGGTAAGCGCGTCCCTGCTCCCACAGCGCAATTTCGTGCGAGGCGTAATTCGCGCCGGGCGGGAAGAGGTCGGGGCGTTCGTTGTGCGGCACTTCGATCACGACCAGATTGTCCGCCCAGAGCTGCTGGCCGTCGGCGATGTCGAAGTGCGGCACGTCGTCGGTATAACGCAGGTAATGCCTGGAGGTGGTATCGTACTGCCAGCGGGCGCTGGTCTGCCCGTACCAGTCTATGAAGATATCGTTGATCGGCTTGCCGCCAGCGTCGGGGCGGTCGTTAAAGGCAAAGCCGCGCGCGCGCAGCGGCGTATTGACGTTGCGCCGGGTCGCCAGTTCCCAGACCTTATTGGTGTCCAGGAACAGCGTATGCTCAAAAGCCAGGCTGCCGTTGGGGAAGCGGCAAAAACCGGCTTCTTCGCAGTTGTCGCCCTTCAGCGGCGAAAAGGTCTGGTACACAAAATCTGCCGCCATGATAAGCTTCTGAATGGGCTCGCTGGTGCCGGAGTAGGCAAACAGCGCGTTGTACATCTGAATCAGTTCCAGGTCGAACAGCCGCGCGCTGCGTACTGAGCCGACGTGATCGGGCGCGTTGTTGCGATAGATGGCGGCAAAGCGCGTGACGCCGCCCTCGACCTCATATTCATAGACCACATCCGCCTGGTTGACACTGCTTTGTGGGCGCACAACCGGCGGGTAGTTGGAAATTTTGACGATCAGGTTGCGGCGGTTGGCGGCCTCCTCGTTCGGGTAAAGCTGGCCGGTCAGCGGGCTGATGCCCTCTGGATAGGAATATGGGCCGATGGGCGTAGGCGTCGGGGTAGGCGTGTTGGTTGACGTCGGCGTATGGGTCGGAGTGAACGAGGGCGTGAAGGTCGGGGTGGGGGTGTCAGTCGGCGTCGGCGTATGGGTGGGTGTGAAGGTCGCGCTGGGCGTCACCGTTGGCTGAACGGGTGTATTGGTCGCAAACAGCAGTGGCGCGGGTGAAGGTGTGTTCGTACCCGGAAGCTGCGCCTGACCATAAGCCACATAGGGAACCGCTGCGGCAAGCGCCAGCAGCACCGTTATCGAAAACCGTGCGAGAGTGCGTCGCATAAAGTCCGAAAAACCTCGTCTCATTTGGAGTGCCGGGGGAAAGTATAGCACTGTGCCGCCGATTGCAAAGGGGTATTCACTGGGCGCAGAGCAAACGCCCGGCAACCGCCGCAGAACAAAGGTGTTTAAAAACAAAATGAGGCGTACAATACGATTCGTTGCGGACTGAAGCGATTCATCATTTCACACTGTTTTTATGCGGCGAACACTGCGAATCGCGGCCCTGGTGCTGCTCAATACGCTGGTCATCCTGCTGGTTTTTGAAGTGCTGGCGCGGGCGATTCTGTGGCATAGCCCGGCGCGATCAAATCCATCCCCGGCAGGTTTTGGCTTCAGCGCCGGTGGTTATGGCGATCTGCTGCCCAATCTGGATACCGGCGAGCGCCTGATGCCGACGCGCCCCTATCATCTGCAAACCAACAGCGTTGGCCTGCGCAATACCGACGAACTGCGAGAGGACGCTTTCCGCATCCTGGCGGTGGGCGATTCGTTTGTCTACGGCATGTACGTTCATAACCGGGAGACGTTCCCGGCGCGGCTGGAAGAAGTGCTTAACCAACGGCTGGAAACGCGCGTCCAGGTGTTGAATGCCGGCGTGCCGGGTTATACCATCGCCGACGAACTGGAATATCTGTATCAAAAAGGGCTGGCGCTGAAGCCCAATCTGGTCATCCTGGGTTTTTATACCAACGATATTTTTGACTTCTACCCCGTCATGCGGGAATATTTTTCCCGGTCGGTGGTGCTGGGTTTCGCTTCGTCACCGGCTCAACCAGCCTCGACGCTGCAAATTTTCCTGCGCGACAACCTGGCCGTATACAATTTGTGGCTGCACCTGCGCGGGCAGTACGAACAAAGACAGATCGAGGCCGAAGTCAACCGCGTGACGCCGACCGTTCCGGGGCTGCACCGCGCCTATCAAGACCTGACCTTTCTGAAGCCGGACGCGCCGGAATTCGCCGGCGAGTGGCAGGCTTACGAAAGCGCCCTGCGCGAAACGCTGGCCCTGCTGGCCGAACGCGGCATCCCGGCGGCGATGGTGGCCTGGCCGGACCTGTCGCAGATACCGCGTGATGGCGGCCTGCCGGACGCGCCTCAGCGGATGCTGGCGCGCGTGACTGCCGAAACCGACACGCCGTTCCTCGATCTGCTGCCGGTTTACCGCGCGGCGGGCGATATCCCCACGCTGTACCTGATGTATTACGACCCGGACGCCCCGGCTGACCCCACCGCGCCCGATGCTGCCGTCCTGCGCTATCGCGGCGACGGCCATCCTTCCGCTTACGGCCATCAGGTCGCGGCGCAGGCGATGGCGGAACTGCTGATTCAAAATGGCCTCGTCCCGCAGTAACAGGCAGTACGCGCGTCGTTCTTTTAAACCTGAACCCGGTTCTCTCACGAACAATTCATCGTCAATACCTTGACAATATATGAACGGAAAGCGTAGGATGTGCTGTGTAGAAACCACACGGGAGGGGAAAGCAGCATGTCAAACCGCGAAATCGTGGCGGAGAACCTGGTTAAACGCTACAACGGGAACGTGACCGCCGTCAATGATGTATCATTCCGGGTAAAGTCCGGCGAGATTTTTGGGTTCCTTGGCCCCAACGGCGCGGGTAAAAGCACCACCGTCGCCATGCTCACCACGCTGATTGTGCCGACCGAGGGCAAGGCTACCGTTGGCGGTTATGATGTCGTCTCCGCGGCGGGCGAAGTGCGCCGCATTGCGGGTGTGGCACTGCAGGAAATCGGCCTTGACCCCCTGATGAAATCAATGGAACTGCTCACCATCCAGGCGCAGATGTTCGGCCTTAACCGCCGTCAGGCGCAGGAACGCGCGCGCGACCTACTTGATCTGGTCAAACTTTCTGACGTGACCGACCGGCGGGTGGGTAAATACAGCGGCGGGATGCGCCGCCGCCTTGACCTGGCGCTGGCGCTGGCGCACGAACCGGCCATCCTTTTTCTGGACGAACCGACTACCGGCCTCGACCCGGCCAGCCGCCGCGACATCTGGAACGAAGTGCGCCGTCTGAACAAACAGCTTGGCATGACCATCTTCCTGACGACGCAGTACCTCGAAGAAGCCGATGAACTGGCCGACCGGGTTGCCATCATCAACAATGGTGGTATCGCCGTCGAAGGCACGCCCGCCGACCTGAAGGCCGGCCTGGGCGCGGAGTCCATTAACGTTACCTTCCGCGAAACTGACGATGCCGAACGCGCGCGTTCTGAACTGGCCGGGATGGCCGAACGCGCGCAGGTTGACCGTAAAACACTGCGGTTGTACCTCAGCCGCGCCGCCGAGTCCGTGCCGGCAGTGGTCAACCGCCTGGGGCAGACCGGGCTGGAACCGGTCTCATTAACCCTGACACAGCCGACGCTGGACGATGTGTTCCTGCACTTCACCGGCCAGCGTTTCAGCGCCGAAGACATGCCGGAAGCCGAAGTTGCCTAGCCGTTAGCCAGTGTGATTAAAAGAGGAAAACCAGTATGAGCGTGATCTCCAATCCGACGACTTTAGCGGGTATCCGCCGGCCAGAACGCCCGGCTTCGATGCCGTTTTTCCTGCAAGTGACCACTATGACCTGGCGCAGCCTGGTGACGATTTTCCGCACCCCGGCGGCGGTCATTCCCGGTCTGCTCATCAGCGCCTTTTTCCTGTTCGTTTACGAGGCCTCGCTGGGCAACGCTTCGAACTTCCTGCCGGGGCTGGCCGGTAAGAGCTATCTGGCCTTCATCCTGCCGGTGTCGGTCATCAGTTCGGCTTTGAGCGGGGCGGCGCTGGCCGGTGAAGCTATCGTGCGGGACATCGAAAACGGCTACTTCAACAAGCTGCTGCTGACGCCCATCAGCCGGGGCGCGCTGCTGCTTGGCCCGATGATCGCCGGCGCGCTGGTTCTGGGGCTGCAAACGGCGATTGTGGTGGTAGTCGGCCTGCTGATGGGCCTGCGCCCGGAAACCGGCGTAGCGGGTATCGCGGCGGTGCTGGGTCTGGCGGTTCTGCTGGGCGTGGCGTTCTCCGGGTTCACGGTGTCTATCGCACTACGGACGGGCAGCGGCGCGGCTACCCAGGGCGCTTCGTTCCTGTTTTTCCCGCTCACCTTCCTGACGGCTACCTTCGTGCCGCTGTCTCTGCTGACGGGCTGGATTAAAACGGCGGCAACCTACAACCCCATCACCTACATCCTGGAGGCCATGCGGTCAGTGCTGCTGACCGGCTGGGAAGCCGACGTGCTGGCGCGCGGTCTGCTGGCGATCCTAGCGATGGCCGCGCTGACCTTCAGCTTCGCCATCCTTAGCCTGCGCGCCCGCACCCGCCGCCGTTAAGCCGCGCGGTGAAATCTTCTCTCCGCGTATAAAACACAGAGGCGCAGCGAGATTCGATCTCCGCGCCTCTGCTGCATTGTGCCTGCACCTTACGCCCTGTTTTAACCGAAATTTCCGAGAGCGCGGCGCCTCGTTGTATAATGGTTTGAACAAAAAGCCTGCGCGCGGGGTATAGTGGGTAGTATTTGCCGTAAACCGGATGTGGTAAAAAACGTGGAACGCGCCAAAACCGACATCAGTGTTATTCATCTGCCGGCCAAGTACCAGACCATCGAACTGGACAGCCGCCTGCCGCATTGGGCGCGGCGCTCCAACCCGATCATTCGCCGCCAACTAGGCATGTACTGGAAAACCATCCTGCCGGAAATCGGCGGGCTGGCGAAGATCGTGGTGGTTCAGGTGGGGTTGGTGCTGCTGACGCTGCCCTGGCCGTTCCTGTTCGATCTGGCGCTGCCGACCATCACCGCTGCGCTGCTGCTGTTCCCGATTGCGCTGTTTCTGTACGGGCAAATCCTGGCCGCAATCGGCTTTAACGCCACGCTGTCTATCGTGGACGAACTGCGCAACGGCACGTTTGACCTGGTGCGCGCCACCCCGCTGCGGCTGGAGTCCATCCTCGCCAGTAAAATCGCCGCCGCGATCTGGCGGCAGGTCGAAAATCTCAGCCTGCTGATTCTGTCGGTATCGCTGCTCAGTATGCCGCTGCTGATTTCGCAGTACGCCACCATCTTTCCGCTGGACGAGTATCCGTATCTCTCCCGCGCGGCCATGATTTTAGGGCTGGTCGTGTCCCTGATTCGCCTGGTGATCGAGCCGTTTATGATGGGCGCGGTGGGGCTGCTGGCCGGCGCGGCCTTCCCGCTGCGTTCGACGGCCATCATCACCACCGGCTTCCTGGGGGCGTTTTATTTCTTCCTGCTCAATCTGGCGCGGCTGGCACCCATGTCCTGGCTGCTGCGTTTTGGGCTGGACTTCGTGCTGCCGGTTGCGCTGCCGCTGGTCATCACCTGGCTGGCGATGCGCGTCACCCAAAGCTTGATTACCTGTAACTGAAGCGTAGGTTTACCGTCCGGTAAGCCGGAAAATCCCTCGCGTATGCTGAATATCAGGGCAGATAACTGCCGGTAAGCCTTCCAAAACGGCGTTATTTTTTCATTTCGCCGGTACAATCAATCGGTAGACTTAGTGGAGACGCGAGGTAGGCACGATGCACAGGAAAACACATTTTATCGTCCTGGTGTTGGCGCTGGTGCTGGCACTGGCCGTGACCGCACAGGCGCAGGATATTTCGCCCACGCCGGGCGAAATCAACCCGAACGCCAATATCAGCTGGCCGCCGCCGGTTTACGTGCTGCGCGGCCAGTTCACCGTGCGCGGGTCGGCCAACCTGCCCGGTATGCTGAATTATTTTCTGGAGTTCCGCCCCCTGGAAGATGACCTGAGCAGCGCCGCCGATGATGTCCCCTGGTTTCCGGTGACGGCTGCGCTTCAGGCCGCCGTCCAGGATGACGTGCTGGGCATCTGGGATACCACGCCGATCGAAGATGGCGTGTATGAACTGCGGCTGACGATCAACCTGCAAAACAACCAGCGCGAATTTTTCCGCGTCGCGCCGCTGCGGGTGGAAAACGCGCCGCCGCCGTTCGCGGTCACGCCGGTTGCGCCGGCAGCCACGCCGACATCGCCGGTCCCGCCGCCGCCAGTGCAGCCCACGCCAACCCAGTTTGATCCGACGCCGCGCGCGACGGTCAGCGCCGGCGTGCCGGTGAACGTCCGCCGGGGCGACAGCGTGGTCTATGACGCTTTTGCCGCATTGCAGCCCGGCCAGACCGTCACCATCGTCGGGCGCAGCAGCACCGGCAGCGGCTGGTACGTGGTTGACCTGCCGAACGGACAGCGCGGTTGGGTCGCGCCGACGGTCGTCACCGTCAGCGGCGATCTGAGCGGCGTGCCGTTTGTCGTGCCGCCCCCGCCGCCCACGCCGACACCAATCCCGGCCACGCCGCCGCCCACCTCGACGGTGAATCTGGTGGTCGGCAACTACCGCTTCGATCCGCCGTCGCCCCGGTGCAACCAGACCTTCAACATCTACCTGGACGTGGCGAACTTTGGCACGACGGCCAACCCCAGCGGGACGATCTCGGTGCAGGACTTCCGCGTGGCGGACGGCTCGCTCCAGGGCAACACGGTCGGCGCGATCCCGGTCATCCAGCCCGGTCAGACGGTCAACGTCGGCCCGATCCCACTGACCATCAGCACCTACTACAACGAACAGCACCGGCTGGTCATCACCCTCGATCCCGGCAATCTGATACCGGAAACCAACGAAACCGATAACCTGATTATCGCCATTTACACGCTGGAAAAAGCGTCCTGCCCGTAATCCAGGTCGGGCGCGGGTAGGGGCGGGTTAAACCCGTCCTTACCCGAATTTTCAGGCTGTGCGGGAATCTTACTGGGAACTTGGAACTTATTTTTAGAGGAGCGATGCCCATGCCCAGGATAAGCTTTGTGACCCTGGTTTTTCTGCTGGTAGTGTTTCCGGCGGCGGCTCAAGGCGAAGCCGTCGTCATCACCTGGCCGCCGCCGGTCTACGACGTGTCCGGCACGATTTCGGTGATCGGAACGGTGAACCCGCCCGATTTGCAGACCTATTTTTTGCAGGTTAGCCTCTATGACCAGCAGCCGCCGTCGTGGATACCGGCCAGCACGTTGAAGAGTCAGCCGGTGGTGAACGGCGTGCTGGCGGAGTGGCCGACGATGACCGTGCCGGACGGCATTTACCAACTTCGCATACAGGCGCGGCTGCGATCCGGCCAGGACATTTTTTATACGGTCGGGCCGGTACGGGTGGCGAATACGCTTCAGCGGCCAGCAGGTGAAACCGCCGCCGTGCCGCAGCCGCTTCCCGTCCTTCCCACCGAAGCGCCGACCGCGCCTCAACTCGTGCCGCGCCCGAATCCGATCAATGAACTGCCGGTGCCGGTAGGGGGGCAGGTGGCTTATTTTACCGATTCAACGATCACGGCCATGAAAAGCGCCGGGATGACCTGGGACAAGTGGCAGGTGCCGTTCATCGTCGGGGATACAAACCTGCTGAACGTCGCCCGTGACCGCATTAACTGGTCGCATGAAGCTGGCTTGAAGGTGCTGTTGAGTATCACCGGCGAAAAAGAACAGCTTGCCGAGATGGGCGCAGACTACTATCCCCTGTACGCCGAGTTCCTGGGACAGGTGGCGGCGCTGGGCGTGGATGCCATCGAAGTGTGGAACGAGATGAACATTGATCGGGAGTGGCCTGCCGGTCGTATTTCGGCGCGTTCGTATGTCGAGATGCTGCGGCCTGCCTACGAGGCTATCAAAGCCGCCGACCCGCAGGTGATGGTCATCAGCGGCGCGCCTGCGCCGACCGGCTTCTTCGGCGGCTGTTCCGCCAACGGCTGCGACGATGGCGATTACTACTGGAATATGGCGAACGCGGGCGTGGCGAATTATGCCGACTGCATCGGCGTGCATTATAACGAGGGCATCCTGCCGCCCATCCAGCAGGGCGGCGACCCGCGCGACAACTATCCTACGCGCTACTTCCCGCTGATGACGCAGCGCGCGGCGGCGCCGTTCCGTAATTCCGGCATCCCGCTGTGTTATACCGAAATCGGCTATCTTTCGCCGGATGGCTACGGGCCGCTGCCGGCAGGCTTTGAATGGGGTGCCAGCACCAGCGTGCAGGAGCAGGCCGAATGGCTGCGCGACGCGATCAGCATGGCGGCGGAATTCCCGAATCTGGAAATCGCGCTGATGATCGTGTTTAACATGGATTTCGACGTATACGACCGCGACCCGCAGGCGGGTTTCGCCATCATCCGCCCGGACGGAAGCTGCCCGGCCTGCCAGACGATTGGTTCGCTGCGCGGTCAGGGCTGACAGCAAACGCGAAAAACGCAGCCAGCAGGCGCGAAGGGACAGAGAGGCAGAGATGCTGCTGTTGTGCGTCTTTGTTTTTCCGCGCCTTTGCATCAGCTTTCGTAATCAGATGGCGGGGCAGCGCCGGCGGTTCAGGTGGTCGAACGCCTCATTCGTTAAGAAATATGGAATATGATGTAAAGATTTCACCGTTGGCAGCGTCCAGATAAAAGTCAATTGCGATCAAGTGGGATGAGAGCGGATCATCCTTTAACGAACAAGTTGAGGAGCAAAATATGGCACAGGTGAACATAACCTGGGTGCAGGGGAAAACCTTCGTTGGCACGGACAGCACGCAGCATTCGGTGGTTATTTCCAGCCCCGCCGATGGGGTGGGCATTAAACCTTCGGAACTGCTGCTGCTGGCGGTCGGAAGCTGCACCGCCTATGACGTGGTGAATATTCTGGAAAAACGGCGCGCTCACCTGACCGCCGTGCGCGTGACCGTCACCAGCGAGCAAGATACCGAAGCGCCCTGGACGTTCCGCAAAATACACATTCATTATGCGGTTGGTGGCTTTGATCTCAAGCCGGAGGATGTCGAGAAGGCCATCCAGCTTTCGGAGGAAAAGTACTGTTCGGTATCGGCCACACTGCGCGCAACGGTGGAGATCACGACCGGGTTTGAAATTCTGGAAGCCGCGCCGACCGAGGCCGTGTCGTAGTGAGGAAAAATTGATGATTATCAGCGACAACGATGCCGCCAAACGTGACCTGTTGACGAAAGCCCGCGTGATCGCCGTCGTCGGTCACTCCGACAAACCTGACCGCGAAAGCTACAAAGTCGGGATGTACTTACGGAATGCCGGCTATACGGTCTATCCTGTAAATCCTGCCGTCACCGAGATTGACGGCCAGCCCAGCTATGCGTCCCTGGCGGACGTGCCGGAAGCGATAGACATCGTGGACGTGTTCCGCCGCCCGGAGAATCTGCCGGAAATCGTGGATGAGGCCGCTGCCGTCGGGGCAAAGGCCGTCTGGGCGCAGTTGGACGTGGTGCATGAGGAAGCCGCGCGCAAAGCCGCCGAGGCCGGGCTGGACGTGGTGATGGATTACTGCATTAAGATCGAACACGCGCGGCTGCTGGGTTAAAAGCGCCCCGGCAGCGGCGCACGTCAACGACCAACCGCTAAAGCGGCTGGCTTGTCCCTGACGCACTCGCACGAGGTGGAGCATGGCTCACTTTAACCGCATACGCCGTGTCGAGACAAAAGGCTGGTTGACTGGCAGCC
>JACAES010000061.1 GCA_013388735.1 Chloroflexota bacterium
CAGTATCTACCGGACGGCGCCATCGCCACCCAGTTGATGATCTGGAGCATCCCCATCGGCTGGATCAACAGCCTGACGCAGTACGTGTTGATCGCGCTTGATCTCCAGCGGCGCATCACTGGCGCGTTCATCCTGGCCGTGACGTTTAACATCGTCGCCAACCTGATCTTCGTGCCGCAGTACGGCTACCGGGCGGCGGCGCTGGCGACGATTGCCTCCGAAGCGGTGCTGCTCATCCCCTTCGCGCTGCTGCTGCGGCGCGGCTTTGGCGCGCCGGGCTGGTGGGGGATGCTGTGGAAGCCGCTGGCGGCGACCGGAGTCATGCTGGCCGTGTTCCTGGCCGGCTGGACGGCGCAGCCCGCGCTGACGCTGGTGGCCGGCGTGCTGGTTTACCCGGCGGCGCTGCTGGCGCTGCGCCCGCTGGACGCCGGCGAATGGGCGCGGCTGAGGCCGCTCATCCCGGCGCGGCTGCGGCGGCTGCCGCTGTCTGTGTCCAATCTATTGTGAAGCAGAGCGAAGCCGATGAACGCTGCGATCACCTACCGCCGGATGCAGGCGGGCGAAGAAACCAGCATCTGCGCGATGATCGAACGCTGTTTTAAGACGTTCGTCGCGCCGGGTTATGCGCCGCAAGGCGTCCAGGAATTTCTGGCTTATGCCGACCCGGAGCTGATGGCCGAGCGGGTGCGGGGCGGCAGCTTTGTGCTGGTGGCCGAGTCCGGCGGGGCGGTGGCCGGGATGATCGAAATGCGCGATCACGATCACATTTCGCTGCTGTTCGTGGATGCGGTCTTCATGCGGCGCGGCATCAGCCGGGAACTGCTGCGGCGGGCGCTGGACATCTGCCGGGCGGCCAGGCCGGATTTGCAGGTCGTGACGGTCAATTCGTCGCCCTACGCCGTGCCGGTGTACGAACGGCTGGGCTTTCACGCATTAAGCCCGGAGCAGGAAAGCAACGGCATTCGTTATACGCCGATGGCGCTGCCGTTATGATGATTGGGATAGGCGGGCGATATGAGCAACGAGTCGCGCTACGAAGAGATTATCCGGCGCATCCGGCAGCGGCGGCAGCAGGCCGAAGCCGAACCGCAGCAGGAGTCATTAGGCGGTATCCTCGACGAACTGAACGCGCTGGAATGCCTGGAAGCTGCCGGCAAAAAACGGCTGCCGCAGATCAACTGCTACGGGCCGGGGGTCTTTCGGGGCTTCGGGCCGCCGGTCTGGTCGGGGGCGGCGCTGTGGTACAAACGGCGCGGTTATTACGAATACCGGACGCTGTACCTGCTGGGTATCTGGGCGATCAGCGGCAGCCCGCCGGTAGTGGTGGTCGGCACCAAAGAGCTGGCCTTCAACGCGCCGGCCTTCAACCCGGAATCGTACTATTTCCACCTCAGACGGCAGTTTGACGTGTATTACGCCGGCGACGCCGGCCCGCCGCCGCCAGACCTCTGGCGCTGCCACATGGTCTATAACCCGGCGCGGCGTTTAGAGCAGCGGCAGGCGATTGAAGCCGCCCTGGAAGCCTGGATGGACGAAAATCGCTAGAGGCTGTTATACCCTTTGCCACTCCAGCCGGGCGATGAAACGGCTTTTTACGCCGGCCCGCTTTTTGCCCTCACCTCCGTCCCCTCTCCCGAACGGGCCTTCGGCACTGGGAGAGGGGCGAAAACGCACACAAACGCGCATTCCTCCCCCTCGCCCGGCCACGAAGTGGCGGTTGGGAGAGGGGGAACGAGAGGGTGAGGGCCAACCGGCAGCGCAGAAGGGCATAACACGCGCTAATACGCCGGCGATCCTTACTCCTCGTCCATGAAAGCGGCAAAGATGTCCGGGTCTTCGTCGGACGAGTCGCGGTGGCGGCGGCCTGTGGACGGGCGGTAGGAACGCAGCGAAGGCAGATCATCTTCATTCAGAGAGCCGGACGCGGGTCGGGGCGGCGCGCTCTGGCCGGATGGCCGGTCAGCCTGGCGTGCCACGGCGGAGTCGAAATCGAGCGACCTGGCGCGTGCGCGCAGATCACGGGCGCGGCGCGGGGCGCGGCGGGGCAGGCTGCTGTCTACCTCATCATCCGTGCCGCCGCCCAGCGCAGCAAAAACCCCCCCGATGTCGCCAAAGGCTTCCAGCAGCGTTTTGCCGGTTGTTTTGACGACCAGAAAGGCGATGACGGCCAGCAGGCCAAAACCTACAAATAATAACCCACAGATCGCAATCAGCACCGGGCTGATGTCTTGCATACGATTAACCTCCTCCACTGACCGGTAAGTTCCGGGTTGGCGAGTTCTGAGCAGCGGCAGCGCGGGAAAAAAATCGCTTCGTTAACGGCTGTGCGGCGCGGCGGGCGGCGGTTCGTCCTCGCCGGGCAGCTCCGGCGGCGGGTGCGCCTGGCTGTATTTTTTGACGGCGGCATCAAAGTCAAGGGCCGCCGCTTTTTTTCGTAAATCGGCGGAAGGGTCATCCAATATCTGGGGGGTGAACGCGCGCCCGCCTTCTTCCTTTGGCTCGGTCAGCATCTTTAAGATCAGACTGGCGAAACCGAAAATGCTGAACCGCAGCAGCCGCAGCACGAGCAGCGCCGCCAGCAGCACCAGAACACCGCCGATACCACAAACCGCCACGATCAGCGCCGTTGTGTCGTTGTCCACCCCCGCACTCCTCGCCGTCGGTGAACGGCCAGATCAATTGAGATACCGTTTAATCGCCCGGTAAACACCCATGAGCGTATTTTCCAGCACGGCTTCCGGGTCATTTTCGCCGCACAGATCATCGTACTGGATGACGGCCCCCGTCCAGCCTTCCGTATACCAGCGCGCCAGCGGCGGCAGTGGTTGTTCGGTCAGGCCGTCCGGTGTAGGGCGCACATAAATGTAAACATAAGGCCGCTCCAGCCCCGGTGAGCGCGGCTCGAAGCCAAAAGCAGCGTGCAGGCCATTTTCGCTCAGTTCCGGGTTGGCGAACAGCAGGAACGCTATATCGAAGTTGTGCGGCCACAGCACGATGGGCGACAGCCCGCCGAACAGTCGGGCGCGGAAGCGCGCCAGGGTGGTAAACATCCGGTACTGCGTCCGGCTAAAATCGGCCGCCAAGTCAGGATGGATGTCGAAAGGCGTCAGGTCGGCGGTGTCGTCACGCGAGACGGGTGGATGGTGTCGCGCCTGCGCCAGCACATCCATCACAGCCCCGGCCAGAGTGGCCTGATTATGCCCTTCCAGGCCGATTTCGACGGAAGGCAGGCCGTCGCGCCGGTAAACGACGCGCCGGCGCGGATAATCCAACGCCAGTTTCCCTCCGAACGAAAGCGGGCCGGTGGTTGCGCCTTCGGCGCTCACGTCGAGCGCCAGATGCAGCGAGTTGGGCAGTGTTTCGACGCTTGCCTTCTGTACCGCCCCCAACACCTGTGCTGCCCGATGCAGGCCATCGCGGGTGTTCTGCCAGTCGGTCAAAGCTGGTAAGACCATCGTCTGCTCCTCGTCATTGGTTTCTCCTATTGTAGCATGATTGGGTGGGCTTCCCGAAATGGTTTTCGGCCAGGGCAATCGCTTCAAACGGTCATCTTGCGTCACATTAATTCTCTGAATTCGGGGAGGGGGTTTGGGGGAAGGGGTCAGAAGGCGAAAGCCCACTTATTGAGACGAAGTATCTTCAAGCGATTCCCCTGGGTTTTCGGCCAATTGGGCAGGCGGTGGCATGTGCGGTTGGGCGGCGGCATGGTTATAATATTAAGGTTAATCACGATCATGCGAGACATCACCATGCGAAATTTTGTTGCCCATAGTGTTCAAAACCTGCGCCCATCCGGTATCCGCCGGTATTTCGACATTGCAGCCACCATGACCGATGTGGTATCGCTGAGCATCGGCGAGCCGGATTTTGTCACGCCGGAACACATCATTAATACCGGCATCACGTCGCTGCGCCAGGGACAAACCCGCTATACGTCCAATTCCGGCATCATCGAACTCCGGCGGGCGATTGCGGATTACATCGAGCGGCTGCACGGCCTTCAGTACAATCCCGATAACCAGATCCTGGTCACGGTCGGCGTCAGCGAGGGCATGTGGCTGGCGCTGAAAGCTATCCTCGATCCCGGCGACGAAGTGCTGGTGCCGCAGCCCTGTTTTGTCTCCAACCCGGCGGCGGTGGAGATGGCAGGCGGCGTGGCGGTGATCGTGGATACCAGCATCGAAAATGACTTCCAGGTGACGGGCGCGCAGCTTGAGGCGGCCATTTCGCCCCGTACCAAAGCCATCCTCGTCAACTACCCCAACAACCCTACCGGCGCGGTACTGTCCTACGAGCGTATGAAGGAAATCGCGGCGGTGGCGGAAAAATACGATCTGGTCGTGATTTCCGACGAGATTTATGAGCGGCTGGTGTACGGCACGCAGCACACCAGTTTTGCCGCGCTGCCGGGTATGTACGAGCGCACGATCCTGTTAAGCGGCATGAGCAAATCGTTCGCCATGACCGGCTGGCGCATCGGTTATATCAGCGCGACCCCGGCCATCATGGAGGCCGTCCGCAAGCTGCACCAGTATCTGATTATGTCCGCGCCGACCACCGGCCAGATTGCGGCGGTGGAAGCCCTGCAAAACGGCGACGACGACGTGCGGGCGATGGTGGCGGAATACGACGCGCGCCGCCGCCTGATTGTGGATGGTTTTAACCGGCTGGGGCTGACCTGCTTCGAACCGCGCGGCGCGTTTTATGCGTTCCCCAGCATCGCCGCTGCCGGCATGGAAGACGAGCAATTCTGCGAACGCCTGTTGTATGAAGAGCATGTCGCCGTCATCCCCGGCAGCGCCTTTGGGCGCAGCGGGAACGGCCACATCCGCGCCAGCTATGCGACCAGCCAGCAGAATATCGAAATCGCCCTGGAACGGATGGAACGCTTCATGAAGCGGCACGGTTAAGGCACGACGAACACTTTCGACCGCCTCTCTTTAAATATCATGTTACAATTAAGATGTTCAGCGTGTTCTGTCGGCAGTGAGAGGGGGGCGGGTGTCACCGCTGATCCCGGCTTTTACAGCATCATTTTGCGGCTCGCTCATCATCGTCTGGGTGTATTCCAGGCTGTATAGTCTGGATAACCAGAGCTATATACGCATCTGGTTTTACGCCTGGACGCTGCTGCCGGTGCGTTATGGGCTGCTGATCGTCGCCGGGATAAACGGCGACTCTGCGGCTGTGATCGGGCTGGACGAAGGTCTGGGGCTGCTGCTGGCGCTGTTGCTGCTGTGGGGGACGTATCGTGTGAGCGACCGGGGTTTCCCGCGCCGATGGGCGCTGCTGATGGGCGCAGCCTTTGTCTGGGTGCTGGTCGCTTCGGCGGCGGGGCTGCCTGCGCTGGCGATCAGCGTGCCGGTATCGGTAACGCTGGGTGTCACGCAGATTTACACCGGCACGATTCTCCTGCGGTCGGTGCTGTTTGATTCGCAGAGCCGAAAACTGGCCGGGTGGGCGTTCATCCTGCTGGGGCTTCACCAACTGGATTTTCCGCTCCTGCGCCCGGTCGAGTGGTTCGCTCCCTGGGGTTTTGTCATCGCCGTCATGCTGCAAATCTTCATCGCGCTCAGCCTGCTGCTGATGTACTTCGAATGCACCCGCGCCGAACTGGAAGCCAGCCAGAACCGCATGGCGCTGGACGTGGCCGAACGCAAACGCGCCCAGGCCGCCGAACACCAGCAGCGCATCCTGGCCGAGGCGCTGCGCGATACGGTCGGGGCTTTAAGCAGCACGCTCGACCCGCAGATTGTGCTGAACCGCATCCTGGAACGCATCGCCGATCTTATCCCGCATGACGCCGCCACCATCATGATGATCGAAGGCAATGAAGCGCGCATCGTCGGCAGCCGGGGATACGCCGAACGCGGGCTGGCCGAATCGGTGTCACGGCTGCCGTTTTCGCTGACCGGCAGTTTTAAGTTTCGCAGGATGAGCGAAACCGGCGAGCCGGTCATCATCGGCGACACGAGCCAGGATGACCACTGGACGGTGTACCCGGAAACCGATTGGATTCGTGCCTATCTGGGCGCGCCGATTCAGGTTGACGGGCAAACGCTGGGCTTCATCAATCTAGACAGCGAAGTCCCGTACACCTTCCGGCCAGAGGATGCCGAGACGCTGCGTATCTTCGCCGACCAGGCCGGCATCGCGCTGCGGAATGCCCGGCTGTACGGCGCGGTCGTCCACCAGGCCGTCGAGCTTGAGCAGCGCGTGGCCGAACGAACCGCCGAACTGGAGCAGCAGCGCGCGCAGCTTCAGGCTATCCTGGACGCGATGGGCGAGGGCGTGATCGGCATGATCTTCGGTGATAAACCGGGAGAAGTGGCCTACCGTTATACCAACCGGGCGCTGCACAGCCTGACCGGATTCAATGCCGACGAATGGGATCCCAAGACCGTTTTCGTCGGCAGCCTCAAGCCGGATGATTTCATCGCCGCCTGGAATCAGATGATGCAGGCCGTTAACCGGGAAGGCATCTGGAAGATCGAAACCAGGGCGCGCCGCAAGGACGGCAGCGAATTTGACGCCGCTCTGACCGTTACCCGCGTGATCGGGCCGGATGGACGAACGGAAGGGATCGTGTCTATCCTGCGGGACATCAGCCAGCAAAAAGCCCTGGAAGCGCAGAAGGCCAACTTCGTCACCCGCGCCTCGCACGAACTCCGCACGCCGATCACCAATCTGATGACGCGGCTTTACCTGGCGCGCCGCCAGCCGGAGCGCATGGAAACGCATCTGGACATTCTGGAGGAAGTCGCCAACCGGATGAAAAATCTGGTTGAAGACCTGCTCGATCTCTCGCGCTTTGAACGCGGCGTGGTGCAGTTAAAGCGGCAGCCGGTCATGCTGCAAGACCTGGTGTCGCACCTGGTCAAAATTCAGCAGCCAGAGGCGGAACAGAAAACGATTGAACTGACGTGCGACCTGTCGAAGCCGCCGCTGCGCGTGTCTGCCGACCCGGAGCGGTTGATTCAGGTCATCACGAACCTGATTATCAATGCCATCCACCACACGCCGCCGCAGGGAAAGATCACCGTGCGGGTGGAGGCGGACGGCGACCGCTACGCCCTCATCCACGTGCAGGATACCGGCAGGGGCATCAGCCCCGAACATCTGCCCCATATCTTTGAGCCGTTTTACCGCGCCAGTTCGGACGGCACGGGCATTGGGCTGGGATTGAGCATTTCGCGGGAGATCGTGGAACTGCACGGCGGCCAGCTGTCCGTCACCAGCGAACCGGGGCAGGGAACGTGTTTTACGATTAAACTGTCCCTGCTGGAATAAACCATGCCGATTTGAAAAATTCCGCGCTTCGGCGTACTATGCAGGTTAAAACCGTAATGCACGGCAGGGACAGAGATGACCGATTTTCAAACCCGTGATAGCAGTAAATCCCTCGAAAACGCCTATAAAACCCTGGAAACAGCCCTCACACAGCGGCGCAACCAGCGCGCTTTTTTACAGAAACAGACTGCTACCTTCACCGAGTCGCTGTTCGGCGCGCTGCAAACGGCGATCTACGAATGCCGCCAGAAAGGGCTGGTTGAGTTGGGCGAGCCGCGCCTGATTGACCACCCCGCCGGGGGCGGGCGGCGCGCGCTGCAAATCTCGATTGAGGATTGGAGCGTGATTTTTGTGCCGCTGGTCGGCACGGCCTGGCCGAACGCACGCGACGAAGCGCAGATTCCCGGCTCGTCGTTTAAGGAACTGTGCGGACGCATCGCCGTTTTTATCGGCAGCGAGCCGGATACGGCTTCATTTTACGACTTTCTGATTTTGCCGAACGGTTCATGGTTCGCTTGGGGCTATGGCTGGCCGCGCCAGGCTTCGACCATCGAGGAAACCGACTTCCGGGCGCTGGCCTACGAACTGCTGGCGAGCTTCGTCCGGGATATTCACACCACCTGGCGCACGCGCGACCAGACTATGCTCGGCACGGCGATGGACGCGCGCAAGCGGTCTTACGTGTTTGGACTGCCGGGTGATGAATAGAGAGCTTCAACTGGCGGAAGCGTTCGTGCGCGCGGGGGAACTGGCCGACGCGCTGGATATGCTGAACCAGCACATTGAGGCCAACCCCGGCGACGAGGACGCGCGTCGGCTGCGGGCAGCGGTGTGCCTGCGCCTGGCGGACGGCGATCACCTGTGGGCGGCGCTGGCCGACCTGGATGTTTTAACGTCCGAAAACGCCGACGACGCCGTACAACGTTCGATCATTTTGCAGCGGCTTGGCGACGTGCCGGGCGCTCTGGTCGCCATGAGCCGCGCGCGCGACCTCAGATCGGACGATGATCGGATAACCGCGCGTTACCTGGAACTGCTGGCGCTGGCCGGGCAGCGCACTGCCGCCCGCGACCTGCTCACCGCGCTGCCGCGAAGCTGGCGCTGGCTGGAGATGGCCGGCGATCTGGCGCGGGACGACGGCGACTTCTCCGGCGCTGTCGCCCATTATACGGCGGCGCTTGACGAGATGGGCCGGCGGATGGATACCGCCGGGGACGCTTTCGTCGCCGGTCTGCGCGTGGCGCTGCTGGCGAAACGCGCGGCGGTCTGCCTGGCCGGTGAGCTGCCGGCGCAGGCGGAACTGGATTACCTGCTGCTGGAAATCCTCGCGCCGGGCGATCTGACGTTTGTGTTTTATCGCGGGCTGGCGCTGGCGCTGCGGGGTGAGCTGGACGACGCCTGCGCGACCTGCCGCGCGGCGCTGAAGGATGCCGGCGCCGCCATGCGCGCCGCCATGCTGGAAGCCCTGGCCGATGACCGGCTGGC
This sequence comes from Chloroflexota bacterium, assembly GCA_013388735.1. Lineage (GTDB taxonomy): Bacteria > Chloroflexota > Anaerolineae > Aggregatilineales > Phototrophicaceae > CFX2. Next base: position 8,776 of record JACAES010000061.1, read on the forward strand.
GAGCCTGCGCGCGGCGCTTCTGTCCGCGTGAGTGAATGGCCGGCTGGATGGCGGCATGGTCGCAAGACGATCATCACTGGGTGAAAATCGTTCCACCGGCATCGTTTCTGTTCCTTTAGGTGGGGCGAGATTATAGCCCATTTGCCGCGCCTGCGATACAGTTAACAGCCGCGTTGGACGATACACACGAGCGAGCGAGGACATGCAAGCGACAGCATTAGCCGGTTCGGCGATACGTGCAGGAAAACAGAAACGTCTGCTGTGGGCGATGACGGCGCTCAGCGGGGCGGGTTTCGCCGCCGGGCTGGTGGCGATGCTGGCCTACGCCGGGACCGATCGTTTTCAGGGCGAAGTGCAGCGGTTGTTTTACTTTCATCTCTCGTCCTTCACCGGGGCGTTTTTAGCCTTCACGGTGGCGATGGCCGGCGGGCTGGTCTACCTCGTCAGCCGCTCGGTCTGGTGGGACCGGCTGGCGCTGTCGGCGGTAGAAGTCGGTTTTACACTGTCGCTCATCAACGTCTGCCTGGGTTCGATCTGGGCGCGCCCGACCTGGAACACCTGGTGGACGGCGCAGGACCCGCGTATGGTGGCTTCCGCCATCATGATGCTGACCTGCGCCGCTTATCTGGTGCTGCGGCAGGCGGTCGAAGACCCGGCGCGGCGGCGGACGCTGGCGGCGGTGCTGGCGGTTTTGCTGATGGGGACGGCCATCGTTACAGCGGCCATCACCCGTCTGCGGGGGGACACAATTCACCCGGTCGTGATCGGCCCCAGCCCGCAGAATACGAGCGCCGGCGTGGAAATGAGCGCCAACATGAGCCTGACGCTGGCCGTTAACCTGATCGCCTGGACGCTGTTTATCACGCCGACGCTGATCGCCTGGCGAATGCGCCTGGAAACGCTGCGGGCGCTTAAACCCGCGCCAGCAGCGTCGCCCGCGAGAAAATCCGCAGGCTGAGCGCCAGCAGCCCGGCATCTATCAGCCACATCACCAGCCCGACGACCAGCGCGATTTCGACATTCAGGTACACCACGCCGGCGGCCTGGGCGATGACCAGCAGGATGACCGGCAGCAAGGGCGGGCGTTTCGGTCAAAACGCCGGTCTGCCGCCGCACGTCCTCGCCCTGGGTGCGGGGATCGAAGCCCAGGACGCGCGCCGCGCCGCTGTCCGGCTCGATCACGCCGTTCAGCAGGCGCACCAGCGTGGTTTTGCCCGCGCCGTTGGGGCCAAGCATCCCGAACACTTCGCCCGGCTCAACCACAAACGACACTTCATTAACCGCTCGGATTATCCCAAACTGGCGGATGAGCGCCTCCGCACGAATCGCTTCTGGCATGGTGATTTGCTCCATTCGTTCCGGTTTTTAACCCTCAGCCGGTAACTTTTGGGTAACTTCTGGGCAGAAAAAGACACCGGCTGCCGGTTAAAGGCCGTCTTCGGGCATGACGATGAGGCTGAGCAGCCGGCGCTGCCGCCCCGGCGCGGCCTCGAAGTAGGGCAGCAGCAGCTCCGACAGCGCGCGGGCAAAGGCGGCGAACTGCTCGTCGTTCATGTAGATGGGATATTTGTGAAAGCCCACACCGTCCGCCGCCGGGCGGATGTTCTCGCGTTCCAGATAACGGGCGAAGTCGCCCAGCAGCGTGACGGCGAAAGCCGTGAACAGCCGCATCAGCGCCTCGCGGTCGGCTCCGGCCAGGTCGCCTTCGGACAGGTGCGCGGCCTCCGGCTGCGCCAGCGTATACACTTTTTCGACCGTGCCGCGCACGGCGTTTTCCGCCGCTATGGTCAGGATGCCGCCGTCGGTCATGGCCTTCAGATGGCGATAGAGCGTGGCCGGGGCGACATCCGGCAGGATCGCGCTCAACCGGCGCGGGGTCATCTGCCGCCCGGCCAGCGCCATGATGATCCGCATTCGGACGGGATGCAGTATCAGATCGGCCTTTGGAAGTTTCATAAGATTTAGCGCGGGAAACCACCAGCTTTAGCGGGTGGATGAATGCGCTCTTGCTCCTTTCGTGGTATAATGGTCTTGGGTGAAGACACTCCCTCACGGGAGCAACGGTTACTGTACCGGTGCAACTTCCAA
>JACAES010000120.1 GCA_013388735.1 Chloroflexota bacterium
GCACCACCCGGCTCTTGAACTCGCTTGTGAACTTCCGTCTCGTTCGCATCTCTCATCCCTTTCTTGAACATAGGATACTTCATTTAGCCCTCTGTCCAATCCAAGGGGGTCAGTACAATCGCTTTACCTGACCACCCCCATTGGTTCAGGAACAGGACGACCGCGCTCCAATGCCAGTTCGATCCAGAGACGCTTGGCATCTTCGATAGCCGGAAGAATTTCGTCCCATTCATCAACTTCAGTCATGCAGCCGGGCAGTTCCCTGATCTGCACAAACCATGCACTGTCATCGGGAATAACTTCAATAGTATAGGGCAACATCATGTAATCGTTCAGCGATCTATTCATCATCGCTCTCATCCTCTTGCTCATCTGTATCTTCAGAAAACTGAGGGTAGACCACAAAACGTCGCAAAGACTACGATACTTACCGTTTATGGGAAGCAAAATAATGATCCTGCTTAACTTCGCCCACCCACTCACCCAACGCCAACTCGACCAGGTTGCCGCACTGACAGGCAGCACGCCGGAACAGGTGCGAGATGTGCGTGTGCAGTTTGACCTAGAGCAGTCGCTCTGTCCGCAAGTGATCCGCCTGCTGGACGATCTGGGTATCTCGACACAGCAGTGGCAAACAGGTAGTTGGTTGATTGTGCTGCCGTCGCTCAATTATGGCGCGGCGGTGCTGCTGGCAGAGCTTCACGGACGCATGGGGCATTTTCCGACGATACTGCGCTTACGACCGGTGGCCGGGGCGTTGGTGACTGAATATGATGTTGCGGAAATCATTAATCTGGAAGCTGTCCGCGCAGAGGCGAGAGCGCGGAGGTGATTGACACGATATGCGTTTACCCAGCTACACCCGCTTTCAGGCGCTCATGAGCCGGGGTGCATCTTCCAGAAACGCTAAACCTGGGGCATTGAACTGATGGAGTTGATAATACGCGGTCGTCACGTGGCAACCGACCTGCTCGGCGATCATCGCGGGCGTTTGTCCGGCGAGCCAGCCGAGAGTAATTGGTCACGTTCGACCTGCCGCCGCGCGGCTGTACGCGACCGGCTCAAACACTCGATCTCCCGTTTTTCACTTTCATTCACTGGACGCACGGTTTATTGTTTTGACGATATGCCAGGACAGGCGCTACTTGCCCTGATTGCTCAGGAACTGCTGCACGCTGGCATGGCTGAGTGAGTCCGGCTGCGGCCCGGCAACCATACAGGTCAGCGCGCCGGCTGCGTTGGCGTACCGCACGGCCTCGCCCAGCGTATCGCCCAGGCTTAACCGTACCGCCAGCGCGCCGATGAAGGCATCCCCCGCGCCATGTGTGTCTACGACCGGAACGCGAAATCCTGGCACATGGAAAGATGCGCCGGAGCGGTCGGCAGCCCAGGCGCCGCTGCCGCCCAGGGTGATGATGACCGTGTTCACCTGCCGCAGGAGCGCCTCGGCGGCGGCGCGGGCGTCTGCGGGCTTCTGGAGTGGATGCCCGCTCAGCATCTCCGCCTCGATCTCGTTGACAACCAGCACATCCACCAGAGCCAGATGATCCGGCTGCATGGGGTAAGCGGGCGCGGCATTGAGCAAAACGCGCACACCGGCTTCGCGCGCCTGCCGGGCCGCCGCCCAGTTGGTTTCCAGCGGAATTTCGTTCTGAAGGACAAGGCAGGTGGCGCTGGACAGGATAGAGCTGGCGCGTTCCAGGTCGCTGGTATCAATCTGTTTATTTACCCCTGAAACGATCACCGCACTATAATCGCCGCTTTCTTCGATAATGGCTACGCTCATTCCGCTGCCTGCCGTTGTGTCCACGAAAACATAGTCGGTGTGGACGCCCGCCTGAGTAAGCGAACGCAGCAGCTTATCGGCAAAATCGTCCTGCCCCACGCGGCCAATCATATACACATCACCGCCCAGCCGCGCAGCCTGGGCGGCCTGGTTGCCGCCTTTGCCGCCGGCCTGAAGCCACCACCGGCTGCCGGCCAGGGTTTCCCCTGTGCGTGGGCGGCTTGGCGCGTTCACCAGAATATCTAGATGCAGACTGCCCAGAACGGCGATACGGGGGGGCATGACGATTAGCCTTTCTAGCGCGGCTCGCGCTTCTGTTCAACGGATGACATGGTTTTAGACAGGTTATGTTCGGCGCTTTGATAGTCGCGCTGGGCAACGCAGACAAACAGCGCGTCAATGATGTTAAGCTGGGCGATGCGCGCCGCTGCATTTTCGCCCATCAGCGGTGATCCACGCGCGGTAGAGCATAAGACAATATCCGCGTCGGCGGCGAGCGCGGAATTGGCGTAATTGGTCAACGCGATGACCCGCGCGTGGTTACGTTTCGCCAGCCGCGCGGCGTCCAGCACGGCGCTGGTCTGCCCGGAATGTGAGACGGCCAGAACGGTATCCTGGCTGCCGAGCAGTGAGGCGGACATCATCATCAGATGTGCGTCGTCAAATGCACTGCTGCGCAGCCCGATGCGCAGAAATTTATGGCAGGCATCCTTGACAATCGCTGCCGAGCCACCCAGTCCGTAGAAGTCGCGCTGGCGGGCGTTTAACAGGGCATCTACCGCCTGCTCAAAATGAGTCATGTTGAGGATGGCGAGCGTTTCCTCAAGCGCCTGGATGGCGGTGCGAAACAGTTTACGGATGATAACTTCCGGCGAATCGGCAGGATCCAGCTCCTGAAACATGTCAGATACCGGAAGCTGGCTGTAGCGGTGAATTTTGTCGCGTAGCTCACGATAGCCGTTGTAGCCCAGTTTTTTTGCCAGTTTGACGACCAGCGCCTCGGATACCTCGTTGTCCTGAGCAACCTCTACAATCGAGAGGGCATTAACCGTACTGCCGTGTTCCAGAAGATACTTGACGATGGCGCGTTCCTTGTCGGTTAACCCTGGCATCATCATCCGAAGATGCGGGCCGATGCTTCTCACATCGTTATCCACGATTGTTTCTTGCTCCTCGATTCTAGGATGATTTCCCTGTTCATTATAAAAGAAACAACGCCGCCCGATAAGATTTTACTACATTCAGTATATCTGTAAATCAGCTTTACCAAAAATCGCCATATTTGGATATTCATCATACCATATAGGTGATAAAAGGCAGGATGTCAGTTGACAGATTTATGAAATATGCTGTATTTTAAAAGTGACTTTACTTAATGATGAAATACAGTAAAGTTTGTGCTGTATGGATTACTTGTAAAACCCGATCAGTTGAGTATGATATGCCGCAATTGACCCCCCATTTTGCTGCGCGTCTAAACTCGTTTGCCGCTCGCCCGGACTTGTTCTGGCATTCCGCCACCAACGCTCCCTCGACGCTGGCGCTGCTGGAACGCGCTGCTGCCGTGCCGGGTCTGTCCCACGTTGATCTCAATTACCCTGACCACGCGCTGTCCGTGCCGCTGGCCGATCTGAAAGCCTTTTTTCAATCCAGCCCGCTGCACCTGAATGGGTTGGAAATGCGCTACTATTCCGACCCGGCTTTTGCGCTCGGCGCGTTTACCCACCCGGACGCTGGCGTGCGCGCCAAAGCCATAGACCTGACGCGGCGTGGTATAGACCTGGTGGCCGAAATGGGCGGCACAGCCATGAATCTGTGGCTGGGGCAGGATGGTTTTGATTACACCTTTCAGGTGGATTACCAGCAGGTGTGGCAGTGGGAGATCGAGGGCATTCGGCAGGTGGCGGCCCATAACCCGGACATCCTGGTCAGCATCGAATACAAGCCGAATGAACCCCGCGCGTTCAGCCTGCTGGGGGATATTGGCACAACTCTGCTGGCGATCCGTGAGATTAACCTGCCCAACCTGGGCGTGACGCTGGACTTCTGTCACCAGTTGATCGCGGAGGAGCAGCCGGCTTTCGGCCTGGCGCTGGTGAGGCGCTACAGCCAGCTTATCGGCGTTCACCTGAACGACGGCTATCGCAGCCGCGATGACGGCCTGATGGTCGGCAGCGTCCACCCACTTCAAACGCTCGAACTGCTGTATTACCTTAGACAGATGGGCTACCAGCGCACCATCTACTTCGATACTTTCCCGCGCAGTGAAGACCCCATTGAGGAATGCGCGGCTAATATCGCTACCGTGCGGCGCATGATTGCCGCGCTGGAGCATCTATCGGAACCGGAGCTAGAGCGGATTTTGCGCCGGCAGGATGCGGTATCGGGGCAAAAACTGCTGATGCAAACGCTCATGCGCCTATGAGCTATGAGAAGGAGGGGTTCTATTGTCAGTGATCTGAGAGGCACACGCTGTCAACTACCGTAACGAATGCGTTATTTTTTAGGAAAGAAGGAGAACGGAAATGCTGAAGAATTTGCGCCTGTTGGCTCTACTGGTGATCGTGGTTATCGGGATGTCGGTGCCGGTTATGGCACAGGAGGCCGAACTGCCGCCGCTGGACTCCGACACTGAACCCGACCGCACGGAATGGTGGCAGCTTGAGGAACAGTTCGGCCCGGTGCCGACCTTCGAGGAAAAAGTTCGGGTCGGCGCAGTTGCCAAAACACTCATTAACGAATACTGGCGTTTGCTGGGCGAAGGTTATCAGAACGCCGCTGACAACTTTGGTGTGGACGTGATTTTGCAGGCCGCCCAGAACGAAGCCGACCAGTTGGGGCAATTGGCGATTGCCGAAGCGATGCTCACGCTCAACTTCAACATCCTGCTGGTCTCGCCACAGTCAGACGCGAATCTGATCCCGGCTGTAGACCGCGCGCAGGAGTTGGGCATCCCGGTCGTCAATGTTAATGACGCGGTGATTTCTACGGCTCGCCATTACGTCGGCAACGTTCAGCGCGACAACGGCGTTCGCGCTGCCCGTTGGTTCATCGAGAATTTCCCGGATGGTGGCAAAGTCGCGGTGATCGAAGGTCAGGCGGGCGTTTATGCCGCCGGCCAGCGCACCGAAGGTTATACGACCACCATCACCACCGAGTCCGACAAATTTGAAGTTGTCGCCAGCGTACCCGGCAACTGGGATCGCCAGTTGGCCTTCGATACGGCAGCCACGATTTTGCAGCAGCACCCCGATCTGATCGGCTTCTACTGCAATAATGACACAATGGCGCTGGGTGTGGTGGAAGCGGTTAAAGCTGCGAACCTGCTGGAACAGGTGGCTGTGATCGGCACGGACGGCATCAGCGATGCATATGCGTCTATCCTGGCCGGCGAACTGCGCGGCACGATTGACTCGTTCCCGGTGCTGACGGGTGAGGTAGCCCTGGAAGTGGCGCTGCGGCTTCTGGGCGGCCAGGCGCTGCCGCGCGTCGTCTCGACGCCCCAGGCGCTTATCACCCTGGACAACTATGACCGCTACTATGGCGAAGGCGCCGACACCCGCGCCGCGCTGATCGAAGACGCTAAGATGGCGATGAAATAGGCATAGAAACACGGTTAGGGACTGGCGCTTTTATGGACGCGCCAGTCCTTTATCCCCGGAAGACCAAACTATGGAGCAGTCGCCGTATCTTTTGGAACTCGAAAACATTTACAAATCGTTCCCCGGCGTGCAGGCGCTTAACGACGTGACCATGCGCGTGCGCCGGGGAACGGTTCATGCACTCGTCGGCGAAAACGGTGCCGGCAAAAGCACCTTGCTTAAAATCCTGTTTGGCGTTTACCAGCCGGACAAAGGCACGATTCGGATTGACGGGCAGCCGATACAGATCAACGACCCAAAGAGTGCTTACCGCGCCGGAATCGCCATGATTCACCAGGAATTACAGCAGATTCCGGAGTTGGACGCCACCCAAAATATCTTTCTGGGGCAGGTTTTTACGCGATACGGCATCTTCAAGGATACCCGCCGGATGCGCCAGGTGGCGCGTGAACTACTGGCGCGGCTGAACGTGGATACCGACGTCACGATTCCGGTTCAGCAGCTCAGTATCGCGCAGCGCCAGTTGATCGAAATTGCGCGCGCCCTGTTGGGTAATGCCCGCATTATAGCGATGGACGAACCCACTTCCAGCCTGACCCCTAACGAATTTGAAATCCTGTGCCGGGTCATCAGCGAGCTGCAAGCCAACGGTGTCAGCATTATCTACGTTTCACACCGCCTGAACGAAGTTTTCCGGTTGGCCGATCGTGTTACCATCCTGCGGGATGGTGAATTTGTCGCCGATACGGCGCTGACCGATGTTACCGAAGATGACATCGTGAACATGATGGTGGGGCGGAAGATGGAAAATCACCAGCATGTCAGCCATGTACGCTCGCAGACGCCGGTTTTGCGCGTCCGCAACCTGTCCTGGGGCGAGAAAGTCCAGAATGTGACATTTGATCTGCACGCCGGGGAAATCCTGGGGATTGCCGGCCTGGTGGGGGCGGGGCGCACAGAGCTGGCGCACCTGATTGCGGGGCTTCACGCGCCGACCGGCGGAAGCCTTGAGCTGCGTGGGCAGGTGGCGCGTTTTCATTCACCGCGCCAGGCCATCCGTGCCGGTATCGGGATGCTGCCTGAAGATCGCAAACGCTCCGGCATTATTCCGCTGCTGCCCGTGCTGGCAAATTCATCACTGCCGGTCATCCGGCGCTATGCGCCCCTGGGACTGATAAACAACCGCCGGCGGCGGCGAGACATCGAGCCGATTGTTGACCAGGTGAATTTGCGCCCGCGTAATGTTGACCGGCCAATCCGCGACTTTAGCGGCGGTAATCAACAGAAGGCTATCCTTGCTCGCTGGCTGAATGCCAAAAGCGAAATATTGATTTTCGATGAACCGACGCGCGGCATAGATGTGGGCGCGAAACAAGAGATTTACCATATCATCGAAACACTGGCGCAGCAGGGAAAAGCCATCCTGATGGTGTCGTCTGAACTGCCGGAAATCCTCCGGCTTAGCGACCGCGTGCTGGTGATGAGTGGCGGTCGGGCGACGGCGACGCTGGAGCGCGAACAACTGAGCGAAGAAGTCATTATGCGTTACGCTATTTCTCGGAATGTCAGTTTGTAGGCGGATGCGGCTATGGAACTCCAGACAACCCAAAACCAGACTTCGACGCGCATCCGTTCCGTAAATGTGCGCGAATATATTCGCAACGCGGGAACCTTAATCGGGTTGATTGTGATTTTCATCTTCTTTTCAACCCAATCGCCGGTATTTTTGACCGAAGCCAACCTGATCAATATTTTGCAGCAGTCGGCAATTAACGCCTGTATCGCGCTGGGCATGACACTGGTCATTATTTCGGGAGGCATTGATCTGTCGGTTGGCCCGACGGCAGCGACGGCGGCGGTTTTTACCGCGACGCTGATGTTCACCGGGACGCCGGTTCTGCCGGCGGTGGCGGTCGGTTTTCTGATCGGCGTAGCCTGTGGCCTGATTAACGGCCTGTTGATCGCCAAAGCGAAACTTCAACCGTTTATCGTCACGCTTGGCACATTAAGCCTGTATCGTTCAATCGCGCTGATTTACACCGGCGGCAACCCGATCCTGTCGGTGCCGCCGGATTTCCGCGCCTTCTTCAATGGGCGGATGGGCAATCTACCGGTGCCGGTGATTATCGTCGGCGTGGTAGCCGTAATCGCCTGGATACTGTTGCGGCGAACCCCTCTGGGTGAGTATATGCTGGCGGTGGGCGGCAACGAGGAAGCCGCGCGCATCAGCGGCGTGCCGGTCGCCCTGACCAAAATCAGCGCCTATGTCATCAGTGGGTTTCTGGCTTCGCTGGCGGCGCTGATCCTGGTTGGCCGCCTGGGGGCTGCCGAGCCTATCCTGGGCAACCTGTGGGAACTGGACGCAATTGCCGCAGCGGCTATCGGCGGCGCTTCGCTTATGGGCGGCAAAGGCAGCATCATCGGCACGCTGCTGGGCGCAATCATCCTGGGCGCAATGCGCAACGGCCTGACGCTAATGAATGTCCAGGCATTTTATCAACTGCTGGCAACCGGCCTCATCATTATCCTTGCCATGCTGGTTGACCGCCTTACACGGGGGTCAAACTGACCTGGGAATAGATAAACCATTGGATTAGTTGTTATACGCTGCGTTTTTGAGAGAAGGAGGTGTCTGACCCCACAACCTGATCGCTGTAAATGAAGTCTTCAAATGCGCTGTATCTGGTTTGTTATGGTATTAGGGAGATTGCTCATGAACAAGAAAAACCATGTGCTGCTGGTGGTGGTACTGGTTTTCGTCCTGGCTTCAATCGGCTTTGGGACGATCCAGGCTCAGGACAAACCCTTTGCGGGTATTAAAGTCGTGGTCGCCAACAACGCCGGCGGGAACTCCGACTACTTCAAACTGGCTGCCGCTCCCTGGGAAGAGGCGACCGGCGCGACGGTTGAGATGAACCCGATTCCCTTTGGTGATATTAAAGATAAAGTGCTGGCCGCCATGTCAACGGACACCTTCATCGCCGACATTGTGGTGGTGCCGTCCGGCATATCCGGCGACCTGATGAGTGCCGGTTACGTGATTCCGCTGTCGGAAGAGTCGCTGGCGGCGATTGAGGCCGACGACCTGTTCACCTACTACCGCGAACTGAATCTGAGCTGGGGCGGCGTGCAGTATGCCTGGCCCTGGGATGGCGACGTGCATACGCTGAACTACCGCGCCGACATCTTCGATGACCCGGCCAACCAGGAAGCCTTCAAGGCCGCCTATGGTTATGACCTGGCTGTACCGACCACCTGGAAGCAGTACGCCGACATCGCCAAGTGGATAACCGAAACCAATCCGGCAGGTGTGCCTTATGGCTGGGCGGAAGTTGCGGGCCGCCGCAATGGTTTGTTCCATGCGTTTAGTGACCGCGCCGTCGGTTATGCCAAACACCCGGATGACCCGGCCTTCTACTTTGACACCGAGACGATGGATGCCCGCGTCAACAACCCCGGTTTCGTGCGCGCCCTGGAAGATTGGGTGGCTGCTCTGCCGTATGCGCCGCCCGATGTCACCCGCTACGGGTTCTCTGAAACACGGGACGCTTTTATCACCGGCCTGGCGGCGCTGGTCGTCAACTGGACGGATGTCGGTGTGGCCGCCAATGACCCGAACATGTCAGTATTGACGCCGGGGCAGGCCAGCTATGCCATTCTGCCCGGCAGCACCGAAGTCTGGAACAGCCTGACCGGCGCATGGGAAACCTTTGAAACGCCCAATCAGCCCGGCTACGCGGCCTTCGGCGGATGGATTATGATGATCCCGAAAAATGCCCAGCAGATGGAAGCCGCCGTCAGCCTGGCGGACTTTATGGGCAGCCGGGAAACCATGAGCCTTGCGTCGCAGACGCCCGGCTCCGGCGTGAATCCGGCGCGTATTTCGACCCTGAACGACCTGGCGGGTTGGGTGGAAAAAGCCGGTTTCCCGACCGAAGAAAATGCCCGCGCTTACGTCGACTCGATCAAGAACAGCCTGGAAACAACCAATGTCGTCTTCCAACTTCGTATTCCGGGTTACAATCAGTATGAGGATACGCTGGAACAGGCAGTTTCCGAAGTCCTGGCCGGACAGAAAACTGCGCAGCAGGCGCTGGACGAGGCGGCAGCAGCCTGGAACGCGATCACCGATCAGCTTGGGCGAGAGAATCAGCTCAAGTATTATCGTGCTTCGATCGGCCTGGAATAGTATAAAGTTCACCGAAAAAGCCATTGGGCAGGCGTAATTCCCGCTTTTCCAGTGGTGATGTCAAGCGAGGGGCCGGTCTGCCGGCCCCTCGCCGGACGGCTGCAAGTGTGGGCAGATGTGTTCATAATTGGAGTGGACGTGTTTGATCGGGTCGTTTTCCGGGCGAGCCGCAGACACTGGCCGGAACAGAGAGATTTTTCATGGTCGAAAGTGAAAACCGACGCTGGAGCCGGACATTCTTACTGCCAGCGGGTCTGATCGTTCTGTTTCTAAGCATTTTTCCGCTGGTGTTTTCACTGGGTATGACGTTCACCAATATGCGGCTGGCGCAGCAGGAGCCGGTGCGTTTCATCGGTCTGGAGAACTGGACGCGCCTGTTCAGCGACCAGCGTTTTATCACCACCCTGGGCAATACGCTGATCTTCGCCATTACATCGGTGACCGTTCAGTATGCTTTGGGGCTGCTGCTGGCCGTGCTGCTTAACCAGAAAATCCGCGCGCGCTGGTTTTTCCGCATGAGTTTTCTGCTGCCGTTAATGATGAGTCCGGTCGCCGTCAGTTTTATGATCGGCAAGCTGATGCTGTCGGAAAGCCGCGGGCCGTTTGCCGCACTGCTGATGTCGCTCGATCTGCCGCCGATGCGCTGGTCTACCGCGCCTTTCGGCAGCATGGCGGTTCTGATCGCAGTGGACACTTGGCAGTGGACGCCGTTTTTTATCCTGGTTCTGCTGGCCGGCCTTCAGAGTGTGGATGCCGAAATACAGGAAGCCGCAAAAGTGGACGGCGCAAACGCATGGCAGACCTTCTGGCGGATCACTTTTCCCATGCTGCTGCCGCTCAGCACGATAGCGATCCTGATACGCAGTCTGGAAGCCTTCAAAGTGGTGGACATCATCCGGGTGGTGACGGGCGGCGGCCCCGGCAACAGCACCGAATCGGTGACGCTGTATGCTTACACAATGGGCATGAACAACGGCGACTTGGCCTACGCGACCACAATGGCTTATGTACTGTTGATTGCCACCATTCTTTATGCCACCGCCTTCCTCTTCATCAGCCGGCGGCTGACCCGCTGGCGCGATGCCTGAACAGGGGGACTGCTGATGTCCACAATCGCTCATGCGCTTTCGACCACGCCAAAACCGACCCGCCGCATTCGCTGGCGGCACATCGGTTTGCAGATCGGCATCTATGGTGTGCTGATCGTCTGGACGCTGCTGATTTATTTTCCACTTTACTATATTTTAATCACCTCGTTTAAAAAACCCGTAGACGTTGCCAGGGGAAGCCTGATCCCCTGGGTGCAGTTTGAACCCGTACTGACTGCATGGCAGGATGTGCTGGTTGGCACGCAGAGTCCGGCGGTTATCAAACACTACAGCAACAGTCTGATAATCGGCATTGGCGCGGCGCTGCTGACTACCGTTCTGGGCGCGATGGCCGGCTATGGCCTGTCTCGCTTTCGTTACCATGTGCTGTGGATGAAAAACGACGGCCTGGCGTTCTGGTTCATCTCTCAGCGAATGCTGCCCCCGGTGGCGGTGGTGCTGGCTTATCTGCTGCTGTACCGCGATCTGCGCCTGCTGGATACCCAGATTGGCCTCATCCTGGCCTACATCGGCTTTAACCTGCCGCTGGTGGTATGGGTGATGCGCGACTTCTTCCAGCAGATTCCCCGTGAAATCGAGGAAAGCGCCGCCATTGATGGCGCGTCGCGCTGGCTGATCTTCTGGCGCATTGCCATGCCGTTGGCTATTCCCGGTCTGATCGCGTCGTTCCTGCTGGCGTTAATCTTCAGCTTTAACGAGTATCTGTTTGCCGTGATTCTATCGGCTACCAACAGCACAACTTTTCCGATTTTGCTGGCCGCCCAGTTCACCGGTGACAGTATCCGATTCTGGATTCTTTCTGCTCTGGCATTGATGAACATCATTCCGGCGGCGATTGTCGCGCTGGTTCTGGAGCGGTATATCGTGCGCGGCCTGTTCGCCGGAGCGGTGAAACAATAAGCATTGGCGCGTTCCGGCTGTCCCGCGCGCAAAACAGGTGTGGTTAACTTTTAGACAGGAGCTTTAACATGAACGGGCAGGGAGCGAAAGTCTGGTTTATCCCGGATGGGTATCTGGTGACACCCATCGGCACAGACCGCACGTATAAAAACCATGAAGCGATCTGCATCATCAATACTGCCACGCAGGATGCTCATCTGCTGCTGGACCTGTATTTTGCCGACCGCCCACCGCAAAAGGACATCGCCATCACCATCCCTGCCGAACGCTGTTATCACGTTCGTCTGGATAATCCGGATGAATTGGGCGGTTTTGTGATCCCATTCGACACACCCTACGGCGTGCGAATTCGCTCGGATGTGCCGATCATCGTCCAGTACAGCCGCATGTATCATACAACCCACAACATCAGCCTGATGACGACGATGGCGCACCCGGTTGACACAGATTGATGCATCCTGCCATTGCCGATGGGTTTCAAAATTTTA
>JACAES010000086.1 GCA_013388735.1 Chloroflexota bacterium
AACGACAACAGCAGCGACAACGACGACAACGACAACAGCAGCGACAACGACGACAACGACAACAGCAGCGACAACGACGACGATGATGATGGCAAAGATGATGATAGCGACGACAGCAACGACAACGACGATGATGATGACGATGATGGCGACGATGACTAACCGGTAATCGCCTCGTCAGGGAGAGGGCGCGCCCCTCTCCCACCTTTCATTTAATCCCAACCCGACGAAAAACACGGCAGGTGTTTATATGATAAGGCTTCGCATATCTAAACATCCATCTGTAGCGCCTCAGCCAGCAGGTTTAAGCGCGGCGTTCAGGCCAGATCGAACCGCTTTACAGACGGACGCTAAACCGTTTCCGCTCTGGGCGCGAGGGCTGCTGCTGTATATTTTTTGCTTCGCTGTGTTAAGTTTGCTGATCTTCGCAGCACCGGGTTTTTTCGGCACGGATGACTATTATCACGCACGGATCGCCACGCAAATTATTGAACAGGGACGGTTGAATTTATCCTTCCCCTGGCTGCCGAAAACCATTCTCAGCCCGGAGCGATTTACCGACCATCATCTGCTCTACCATCTATACATCGCACCCTGGGCATATACTTTTGGTATGGCAGGGGCAAAACTGGCAACCGTCAGCATTACCGCTGGGATTTTTGCAGCCACCTGGGTGCTGCTGCGCGGGGTAGGCGCCCAGCACGCGGCATTCTGGACGCTGGCGCTGTTCGGCGCTTCGGTGCCGTTTTTATACCGGCTGCTGATGATTCGCACCCAGGGAGCATCCCTGCTGCTGCTGATTATCACCCTGCACCTGCTTTTTACCCGGCGCTGGCGCTGGCTGATTCTGGTTGCCTTCGCCTACACCTGGCTTTACAACGGTTTTGTGTTAATTATCGCTTTCGCCGGCCTGTACGCCGCCGCAACCTGGACTGCCGAAAAACGGCTTGCCTGGCAGCCGGTTCTCTATACCGCGCTCGGTGTGGGATTGGGGCTGGTGATTAACCCCTATTTTCCACAGAACATTCTGTTTATCACCGATCACCTGGGCGCAAAAGTGGATATTGAAACCAGCGTGCGGGTCGGTAGCGAATGGTATCCCTACACGACCGGGGCGCTGATGGCGAACTCCGGCGGGGCGCTGATGGCGCTGGCGCTGGGTTTCCTGGCACCCAGCTTTGGCGGCCAGCGGCGCGACCACATTGAAAACACCCTGCTTTTCACTGCGCTGCTGACCCTGTTCATGGTCTTTCGTTCCCGGCGGTTTATCGAATATTTCCCCGCCTTCGCCGTATTATTCTGCGCTGTCGTCTGGGGGCGCAGTCCGGTTCGCCTGACCGAATGGCTTCCGACGGTTTTTCGCTCCCGTTGGCTGGTCGCACTTGGCGTGGCGGCGCTGATGGGAATTTTTAGCATCACAACAGTATCGCAGGTTTATCAGGACGCGCAGGCATCCCGGTCGCCGGACGACCTGGCCGGGGCAGCCACCTGGTTGCGAGAAAACACGCCGCCGGGTACATTCGTCTTCCAGACGGACTGGGACGACTTTACACGCCTGTTTTACTACAATACAAGCAGCACCTACCTCGTCGGACTCGACCCGACCTATCTGGAAATTGCTGACCCGGCGCTCTGGGATCGCTGGGTACACATCACGCAGGGGAAAGTCTCGTCACCGGCGCAGGTTATCTGGTCGGAATTCGGCGCGGCTTATATCGTCAGCGACGCGCAGCACGACCGGTTTATTGAACGCGCGAACGACGATCCCAACATGGAACTTGTTTATCAGGATCAATACAGCTACATCTGGCATTTATCCGAAGCTGCTACCGCATCATCCAGAGAATGAGCATGATACTGATTGTCCTTCCCGACATCCCGGCAGAAGATCGCCTTCTGGCTCAGGCCCGCCAGGGAAGCCAGGACGCCATGATGCAGATTTACGAAAGTTACTTCTCGCCAATCTACAACTTCATCCGGCTGCGGGTGGACGATCAGCATATGGCCGAAGACCTCGCCAGCGAGGTGTTTATCAAGCTGATGAGCGCCTTCCGCAGCCATACCGCCCCCCACCACAGCCTGCGCGGATGGCTGTTCCGGGTCGCCCGTAACATTATTCACGATCATTATGGCCGCGCCCGCCAGTTGACGACCGAAGCCCTGGAAGAATGGATGCCGGAGTCCCCTGATAATGACCCGGAAGTTCAGTTTATGCGTGCGCTGGATATCGAACGCACTCGCCATGCCCTGCGAACGCTTTCAGCCGAGCAGCAGGAAGTGCTGATTTTACGCTTCGGCCAGATGTTAAGCCTGGAAGAAACAGCCGATATTATGGGCAAAAAAGTCGGCGCGGTGAAATCGCTCCAGTTCCGCGCGATCAATGCGCTCCGGCAGGCTTTTGGCGAACTGCGGATGGAAACAGAAAATGGCTGACCAGGACTTGCTAAACGCCTTTGACAACTGCATCAACCGCCTCGCCTTCGGGCAAACGGTAGACGACTGCCTGCGCGCCTATCCTCAGTATGCCCCGGCGCTGCGCCCCATGCTGGAAGCCGGCCTGGCGATTCGCCGCGCGCGGGTGAACGCAGCCGAAACGACTCAGGCGCAGGTGCGCGTTCGGGCGCGCGTAGAGATGGCCGCCCGCGCCGCACCCACTCGAACCGCTTACCCGCTGCGGCCTTTGGCGGCGCTGGCTGCCGCGCTGCTGATCGTTTTCCTGGTTGTTTCCGGCGGCGCGGTTACACTGGCGCAAAACAGCCTGCCCGGTGACCCACTCTACAGCATCAAACGCCTGACCGAAAATGTGCGGCTGACCATCAGCGAAAACAATCCGGCGCTGCAAGCGGAGTTCGCTGCCCGGCGCATCGGCGAAATTCAACAGGTTTTGGCATTCGGGCGCGCCACCGACGTAGACTTCGCGGGCAAAGTCGAAGCCATTAGCGGCGCGGATTGGGTGGTCGCCGGCCTGCCGCTGCGTGTGCCGGAAAATATCCCCGGCGCGGCGGAAATCCGCACCGGTGATGAGGTCGAAATCAATGCTTATACAACTTCAACGAGGACGCTCATCGCGCGGGAAATTCACCTGACCGAACCGAGCGAGCGGGAACCGCTGCCGACACCAACGCCTGTCCCAACTCGATCCATTGCCACATCCACGCCGCTGCCGACCGCCACCGCCACACCCGTGCCGACCAACACACCACCGCCATCATGGACGCCAACACGAACGCCGACGCCCACCCGCACCCCAACAATCACACCTACTTCCTCTGCTACCGACTGCGTGCCGTTCCAGCCGCAGGGGTGGGAGGTTTATACCATCCAGGCGGGGGATACGCTTTCGGCGCTGGCCGCCATCCGGGGCATCACACTCGACGAACTTATGCGCGTTAACTGCCTGACCAACCCGCGTCTGATTTTCGCCGGACAGCGGCTCTATCTGCCGCCTGGCCCACCGCCGCCGCGACCGACGGCACAGCCAACAACTGCCGTGCCGGCACAGCCAACAGCTCCTATCGAAGATATAAATCCGCCGCCCGGAGACAACAATCCGCCGCCCGGTAATGACAATGTTCCGGGAGATAATACCAATGACAACCATGATGACGACAATGACAATGACAATGACGATGATGACGATGACTGATCGATAGAATCGTTAGCGCCCAGCATGTGCCGATGTGCTGGGCGCATTATTCGTCAGAGCGTTAATCGCCCTAGTACGAAAGTGTGGCGATTCCGGCTTTATCGCCGCCGGTTAGCCAGGCTGATGTAATACAGCAGGTTCAGCAGCGCCGTCACTGCTGCCGCGACATAAGTCAGCGCCGCCGCCGTCAGCACCGAACGCGAACCGCTGGCATCCTCAGATGTCACCATCAGGCCGGTTTCGCGCAGCAGTCTCAACCCCCGCCGGCTGGCGTCAATTTCAACCGGCAGCGTGAGCAGCATAAACACCACCACCACGCCGTAAACCAGGATGCCCAGTTCGATCAGACCAACAATGTTAAGCAGCAGCCCAATCACGATCAAAAAGTAAGACACCATCGGGCTGAACTGCATGGCCGGCACCAAGAAACCTCTCAGCTGGATAAACACCGAATTTTCGGCGTGCTGCTGGGCATGACCCAGTTCGTGCGCCACCACTGCCATCGCCGCGACCGATGGGCGCGTCGCCACATCCTGGGATATACGAATGGTATGCGAGGATGGGTCGTAATGGTCGGTGTGCTGGCCGGGTACGCCTTCCAAACCAACACCATACAGCCCCGCTCGCCGGATGATACGTTGGGCTACCTCGACGCCTGTCAGCCCGGCGCCGTTGCGAACCTTTCCCCAACGGGCAAAAGCAGAACTCACCATAAGCTGCGCCAGCAGCGACAGCAGAATCGCCGGTATCAGAATGGTCAAATACAAGGGGTCGAAGTAAAACATGGGCATAATCTCCCCCAGCATTCGTTAATCGCTTACAGTTTATACGCAGACACGTATATGTTGTCTCAGAGATTCATCAATCTATCATTAAAGCGTTTCTACCCGCCCAGGACAGCCGTCAGGTCGGCGCGGTTGTTCAAGTCCGGCGGCAGCAGCCGGTTATCAATCAGCCGCGTCGCGCCAACCCGCGCCGCCATCGAAAGCAGCATGGGCGCGTCGCCGGGCGCGTCCAATTCGCGCAGGCTGCGCGCATCGGCGACAGAAACATATTCCGGCTCAGCCAGCGGTTCGGCGCGCAGCATGTCCAGCATGATCGCCCGCAGCGCATCCGGGTCACGCAGCCCGGCGGCGTGCGCGTCGCCGGCGGCGGACAGAGCGCGATACAAAACCCCCGCCGCGCGCCGCTGTTCGGGATTGAGATAGGCGTTTCGAGAACTCATCGCCAGCCCATCGGCCTCGCGCACCGTCGGACAGATGACCAGTTCCAGCGGAAAGTCCAGGTCGCGCACCATCCGTTTGATGACAGCCACCTGCTGGGCATCCTTCTGGCCGAAGTAGGCCGCATGAGGCTGGAACAGGTTGAAAAGTTTAGCAACTACCGTCGCCACGCCCCGGAAATGTCCCGGACGGCGTTCGCCTTCCAACCCGCGCGATACCTCAGCCACCTCAATCCAGGTCTGGAAGCCGGGCGGATACATCAAGTCCGGCGTCGGGGTAAAAACCACGTCCACGCCCGCTTTTTCCAGCGCGGCCAGGTCGCCGGGCAGATCGCGCGGGTAGCGGCTTAAATCCTCGCCGGGGCCGAACTGCGCCGGATTGATAAAGATGCTGACCATCACAGCATCACAATCCGCCCGCGCCTGCCCCACCAGCGACAGATGCCCGGCATGAAGCGCGCCCATCGTCGGCACCAGTCCCGTCCGCCCTTTCAGTTCCGCCCGCGCAGCGCGCAGCCCTTCAATGGTGTCAATCATCCGCATGGTCATCCGCCCCGTCGGCGCGAATCGCCGCCAGAATATCATCCTTCATGCCGGTGGCCTGCTCCATCGTCGGAAAGCGGCGGGCTTTTACATCCTCGACGTACTGCGTTAAGGCCGACTGAATGGCCGCGCCCGCGTCGGTATACCGGCGGGCATGGCGCGGCCCAAAGGTCGGGAACAACCCCAGCAGATCATGAAAAACCTGTACCTGTCCGGCGCAGTGCGGCCCGGAACCAATGCCGATGGTCGGGATGTCCAGTCGTTCGGTAATCATCTGCGCCAGCGGGGCGGCCACCAGTTCCAGCACCACCGCGAATGCGCCGGCCTCCTGCACGGCATCAGCATCGCGCAGCAGTTGTCTGGCGGAAGCGACTTCCCGCCCCTGCACGCGAAAGCCGCCAAGCTGGTACACGCTCTGCGGCGTCAGGCCAATGTGCGCCATCACCGGGATGCCAGCCTGAACGATCTGCCGGATAGCCGGCGCGACGAATTCACCGCCTTCCAGTTTGACGGCGTTCGCTCCGCCTTCCTGAATCAGCCGTCCGGCGCTGATCGTGGCCTGTTCCAGGCTGGCATGGTAGGTCATAAACGGCATATCGGCCACGATCATGGCCCGCTGTGTTACACGAGTGACGATCTGTGTATGGTAAATAATGTGTTCCAGCCTGACCGGCAGTGTCGAGTCATGCCCCTGGATGACCATACCCAGCGAATCGCCCACCAGCAGCATGGGCGCGCCTGCCGCTTCTCCCAGGTAGGCGCTAGTGGCGTCGTAAGCCGTCAGCATCGGGATCGGCTCGCCGGCGGCTTTCATCTTTTGAATATCACGAATTGTCAGTCGCATCTTGAGCTTCCTGCTCTAAAACCCGTTTGATCGCTTCAGTCGGGATGCCGCGCGCGGCTGCCAATGGAAGCGTCATCCCGGCCAAAGCTCGATACAAACTCAACACCTGCGGATCAACGAATGCCAGCGCCCGCAGATGAGCGCGAATCGTCCCTGCGTCAGCGCGCATAAACGGCCCCGTGAGCGCCGCCGGGACGCTCTGTGCACGCAGGTTTTCGACCGTGCCGCGCAGCAGCGCGTTCAGCGCGCCATCGGCAGCCGCGCGCGGCGCGCCGATTTCCGTCAGCAGCCGTTCCGCGATACTATACAGTGTAACGGTATAATTGCTGACGATCACCATTGCACAATGGTAGACCGCTTTGCCGCCCGCAGGTATAACCAACACGCGCCCATCCAGAACGCAAACCAAAGCCTCTAACCACTGATTCAGCGGCGGCTCGGCTTCGACCGCGAAGGTCGCGCCCGGCAGCCCGGCCAGCGCCGCTTCCACATCAACGAACGGATAGGCCGGATGCAGGCTGCCGACCATCGCGCCGCCAGCCGCCAGCGGCGCAAGCGCCGATGCGTCATGCGCGCCGGAAGTGTGAATAACGCCTTTTCCGCTCAGCGCGGTTGTTCTGATGGATGCAGCCAGCGGTTCGATCATATCATCCGGCACGGTCAGCAGCGTTAAATCGGCGCCTTCGATCACAGCTTCGACCGAATCGACTGCTCGTGCGCCGGTCAGCGCCGCCAGTGATGAGGCTTTGCCGCCATCTCGGCTGTAAACAGCGGCGACGGTATAACCGGCCTGATACCACAGACGCGCCAGCGTCGAGCCGACCCTGCCCGCGCCCACAAATCCCAGCGACGGTTTCTCGTTCATAACCGGGCTTTACTGCTGCTGGAGTGGGGTCGGCGTGGGAATCGGTTCGCTGATGGTGATGTTCACCATACACGCCGCCTTTAACGTATTGGTGCTGTCGAAAACCGTGATGCGGAACTGGTACTGCCCCGGCTCGTAAAACGCCGGCACGAACTGTCCCAGCACGCCGGTTTCCATCACCGGAAGATTATAGTCGCGCAGCGAGACAAAACTGCCAAAGGTGCTTGGCCCGTTGATCTCGAAGCGGTAAAAAGCGAAGTTGTCGGCACTGGCCGTTCCGATCACGTTGATCGGCTCGAACACCAGCATCCCGTTGGCCGGAACTTGCAGCGTCGCGCCGGGCGTGTCACAGCCCGCAATCGGCGCGGGGTTGGGCAGGATCGTCCCAACCGGCGTCGGCGTCAGGGTCGGCGTGGCGATCACCTGCACGACCTCTTCTTCCCCGATCTGCACGCTGCCAACATCAATCGGCGCGCCACCGAAAACCACCTGCGGCGGCGTCGGCGTGTAAAAAGGCTGGTCGGTGATCGGGCTGAAGACCTCCGCAACGTCCATTTGCTCGCGTATCGCCGGCGCGACCACGCGCTGAACGCCAAGAATCGCCAGGCTGAATTCGACTACTACGATCAGTGCCGTCAGCGCATTGGCGCGTTCATACCGGAAGATGTCGCGCTCCAGTTCAAAGTGCGTGGCGCGCAGTTCCCGCTGCGCCCGCGACATCCGCCGCCACGCGAATAACCCGACTACCCCGGCCAGGATATACAGGCCAATCGCAATCTGTTCGATTAAAAACACCAACGCCGTCATGCCAGCACCCGTAAAACACCCTTCAGTACGGCGGTCAGCCGGGGAACCAGAATCTTCCCCGCGTCCAGCACTTCTTCATGGCTGGCTTCCATCCCGGCATCCACCGAGTCAATCGCTTCATTCGTGATGCCGGAAAAAGCCATCACGCGCATCCCGGCGTGCCGCGCCACCAGCACTTCATGAACAGTAGACATCCCTACGGCGTCTGCACCCAATACCCGCAGCATCCGCACTTCCGCCGGAGTCTCGAAATTCGGCCCGGCCAGACAGACATAAACGCCTTCGTGGAGTGGGACGCCGGCTTCCGCCGCTGCCTGTCGTGCCGTCCGACGCAGATCACGATCATAGGTATGGGTCATCCCCACAAAACGTGGGCCAAAACGCTCGTCATTCGGGCCGACCAGGGGGTTGCCGCCGCCCATGCCGATCCAGTTGATATGATCGTTGAACAGCATCAGATCGCCGACGCGGTAGGCCGGGTTCAGGCCGCCGGCGGCGTTCGTCAAGATCAACGTTTTAACACCTAGCAGGCACATGATTCGAACCGGAAAAGTGATCGCCTGGGGTGAATAGCCCTCGTAGAAGTGCGCCCGACCCTGCTGAACGATCACCGGCTGGCCTTCCAGCCGCCCGACCACCAACTGCCCATGATGCCCATGCACCGTAGACTGCGGCCAGCCTGGGATGGTTTCGTAGGGAATAACCGTGCGTTCGCTCACAGCATCGGCCAGCCCTCCCAGGCCAGAACCAAGCACCAGACCAATTTTCGGTTGCATCGTGATCTGGTTTCGGATAACCGTGATCGCCTGATCGTAGTCCATTGGTTGTACAACCATAACACCATCTCTGGTCTAACATCGCACAGTTGACTATTATACCCGCGAAGCAAGCATGATTGAAATTTGTGTGAAATCTGTGTGCGCCGCCGAAAAAACCCTGAATTTCAGGTACAATAGGGTTAAGTTCGTGTAACAAAAATCACATCTAACGGACGGCATCGAAGGTGGTCGAAATGGATCTCAGCTCTGAAAAGGCGCTGATGCGCTACTCAGAGGCGTATCAACTGCTCTACAATCGTAAGCCCCGCGACCTGCGCACGCTGGAAAACGGCTGGGTCATCGTCAACGGGGCGCGGATGCGCGCAGCAGAACTGGACTATCTGACGGTGCAGCTTCAGAACGAATACAACAAAGGTCTGGAGCAGCGCCGGACGGTCGTCCAGCGACTTCTGAAATGGTTCAAACAGAACTGATGCCCATCCGGCGTGAACTCAGCGCGGCGCTTATGGGCCAGGATCGGTTTGAGGCGCTCGCCCTGGTCGAATTAAACCAGGATCGTCTGCTGTTCCTGGGGACTGCCCCGGAAGCCGCCGCCGAGCTGAAACCGCTCCTGGAAGATTTTCTGCTCCGACTGGTGACGGACACCGAGAGTCACGATCAGTTCCGGGACAGCGACGAGTTCGTTTTTTATGACCTGACCGAGCGGCAGTTGGTTCTGCACTACTTTGAAACAGCCGACAAACGCTGCGTGTTGGTGGCCGTTGTTTACCCGCAAAAGACCTACAAGCAGGTTGTCCGGCGGCTGGCGAAAACCCTCAGGCCGCTAATCTGATTTTCCGCTATACTTCCCACAGGAAAATAGTCTGGATGGATTGAATTATAGTGGAGTCCTTCAAGGATATACAGCGCCAGATTCGCGCGGCGCTGGCAGCTATCGCCCTGGTGATTATCATCGGCGTCATCGGTTATATGGTCATCGAGCAGATGTCGTTACTGGATGCCGCCTGGGAAACGGTGGTCACACTTGCAACCGTCGGTTACGGGGACATCGTTCCGCGCACGCCCCAGGGTCGTATCTTCACCATCCTGCTCATCATCATGGGTCTGAGCGTTTTCGCCTATGGGTTGCAGGCGTCGGCCACCTTCATCGTCAGCCCGGTCGTGCGCGAAGCGCGCCAGCGGCGGCGTATCCAGCGTGCGATTAACCGGCTTCAGCACCATTACATCATCTGCGGCGCAGGCGAACTGGTGGATAAAACCGTCAGCTATCTGATCGAAGGGGCTAAACAGCGCCAGGAAACGCAGCTTGCCCGGCTTTACGAGCCGGTGGATACCGTCCTCGACCGCATTTTTGGCGATGACGCGCGCGGACACTTTCCGCGAATGCGGCGGCGAGTTCGCCGTCTGTTTTATCTTTTCATCCGTCTGTGGCATCGCGGCGACACGCTGCTGGACGTGGTAGTGGTCGTCACGCCCAGCCATGCCTTTGCCGATCATCTGCGCGAAAACGGCCTGATGGCGATCGAAGGCGACCCAACCGAAGACGGCGTATTACGCCGCGCCGGAATCGAACACGCCCACGCCCTGATGGTGATGTTGGATGATGACACCGAATCGCTGCTCACCGTCCTTACTGCCCGCGCCCTGGCCCCCGAACTGGACATTACTGCTGCCACTCAGGAAGACCGGGTGACGCCCAAGATATTACGTGTCGGCGCGAACGGCGTCATCGCACCCTTTGACACCGCCGGACAGTTTTTGAATAATGCGACTCTGCGCCCGGCAGTCAACGACTTTTTCAACGCAGTGCTGTACAGCCCGCGTGTTGATCTGCAAACGACGGCGGTTCACCTGTGGGACGACTCGCCCTGGATCGGACAAACGCTTGGCAGCCTCAACCTGCGCGAGCGGTTTGAGGCCGGAGTCATCGGCCTGCGGCGGGAAAACGGTGAGTATTTTTATGCCCCCGGCGATTCATACTTGCTCAAGCAAAACGAGATTCTCATCACCGTCGCGCCATCCAAATGGATCGCGCCGCTCCAGCAGGCCGCACGCGGAAGTGCGCCCGGCAGGCCGCGTCCGCTGGTATGGCAGCGGCTTCCGCTTATGGCCGCACCGCATCACGAGCCGCACCCGGTTTACAAATCCCTGTACGACCAGCAGCAAATCGCGGATATAAGCCGGCATTACGTCATCTGCGGCTCCGGGCGCGTTGCCCGAAACGCCATCAAAAAGCTCAATCCGCAGCGACCTTTCGTTATCATCAGCGACGACGAAGTTTATGCCGACGACCTGCGCCAGCAGGGTTTTCGCGTGGTCAGCGGCAGCCCCCTTGATGAGGATACGCTGCGGCAGGCGGGCGTGTCCCGCGCGCTGGCGCTGATGGTCGCGGTCGAAGACCCGGCAGTCAGCATTCTGGCGGTACTTAACGCGCGGACGTTAAGCCGGGGACTGCTCATCACGGCGGCGGCGCTGACCGACGACATGATCCCCAAACTCCGGCGCGCCGGTGCTGACCGGGTGATTAATCCGTTTCAGGTGGCGGCGCTGGCGGTGCTGCTGACGGCCACCCGCCCCGCCGTCAGCGATTTTCTGCAATACGTCATTTTTAACCCGCACGTCGGCGTCGAAACAACCGAGCTTTACATGCAGGACGATTCGCCCTGGATTGGCCGCACAGTGGAGTCCTTACACTTGGGGCGCATCTATCGCGCCGGCGTGATCGGCCTGCGCCTGGCCGATGGGCGGTATTTATACGCGCCGCCGGGCAGTCATATCCTGGGGCGGGATGAAGTGCTGATTGTAGTCACACCGATGCAGTATGCCGACGACCTGCGCCTGGCCGCGCATGGCAGCGAAACCAAACGTCCGCATACTTTAAGACGCGGCTTTGTGTCCGATTAACCAATCCCGGCGCTGCGACGTTCGTCGCGGTAGTCCTGCGGCGTATCAATGTCGCGCAGCACACTGTCGGTATCCACGTTCACGTAACCGATACGATCTTTATATTTATCAATCACGTCGCGCGGCACGCCATCCGGCGGCAGGTTCAGGATGTCCTGCCAGTAGCGCCGGTCAATCAGGATAGGATGGCCGCGCCGCATCTGGTAGCTGGGCGCAATGATGTCTCCCGCGCCTTCAGCATAGGCCGTCAAAACCTGAGCGATCACGCGCGGTTGGATGCGCGGCTGGTCCCCCAGCACCACCAACACCGCCGAAATATGCGGCGGCATGGCGCGCAGCCCAACCTTGAGCGATGACAGCATTTCGCCGGTGGCATAGTCCGGGTTGTGAACGGCCTCCGCCCCCATCCGAACAGCCAGCGAATACACATCCGGGCTTCGGTGGCCGGTGACGACGGTGACGCGCGGCACTTTCGCCAGGAAAAGCTGTTCCAGAATATGCTCGATGATGGTTTTACGTCCTTCCCAGGGCAGCAGCACTTTCGGCTGCCCCATCCGGCGCGACATGCCCGCCGCCAGCACGACCGCCCCTACCTGCCGCTGAACCTCGTGAATCGGCTCAGCCCCGCGCACTGAACCCAGCGCCACGCCGTAAACGCGCGGCGAACGCAGGATGAACTGGGCGATCATCCGCGCCCGCCCCCGCAGATAGCCCTGCGCCGGAACCTGATTGAGCAGCGCCACCACCCGCACTTTATCCGGCACACCCTTCAGGCCAAGCGTTTCATCACGAATAACCTGCGCCACCCAGGGCGATTTGACGCGGTTGCCGATGCCAAACCCGTAACGCTTGTCTATCGCCTCGGCGTTGTAAACGTGTTCTTCGTCCAGCGGTTGGCCGAGGACGCTCAACGAAGCCACCGGCACGACCAGCGTGGTCTCCGCCGGGATAACCGGCTCGTGCGCTTTCGGCGCTTTCAATGGCAGCCCGCGCGCCCCATCAGCTTCGATCAACAGCACATCCGAGTCAATCGAATCGAGCAGGCGGGGGATTTGTTCACAGGTCGCGCCGTAAACTTTGTTCTGGCGGATTTCATCGTACAGGAATACAAAACGATGGTCACTCAGCGCCAGCGACACCGCCGACATGGACGTATCCAGCCGCGCGGCATATGGCACCAGTCCCAACTGGTCATCGCTGATACGGGTGGTCGTGGTTGCCAACACGCGCAGACCGGCTTCGGCCAGTTCGTAGCCAAGTGCGATCATGGTGGTGGTTTTGCCGCCCGCGCCAACGAGCGCCACCACATCGCCAGGATTGATGTCAAATGCGCGTTGGAGCTTCATAACCCGTCAAATAAGGGCGCACCTGGGGCGCGGCCAGGACTGCTTCCAGCACGCCGCCGCCCACTGCCAGCGATTTATCCGAAATGGTGAAACAATTCTCGCGGCGAATGCGCGGGTCGAGATCGCCGATTTTCGCGCCTGCTTCGACCCGCACCTGTTCGTGAATCAGCCCACGCAGCACACCGGTGAAAGCGGCCACAACCGACTGCCCGTTCACCGACGCAATCACCTGGCCGGCCTCGATGATTTCACCGATCTGCCGGTATGCCTGAACATAACCTGCCGACGGCGCACGCAGCACCCGCGAATGGCTCTGTCCCGCCGTGATACCCGGTTCGCCGGTATCCGCTTCAGCCGCCCCCTGCCAGATCACCCGCCCCAGGTCATGCCCGCGATTGGTTTCGATCACCGCGTGGCAGTCCGTCCCCGCCGTAAAACCGGGGCCGAGCGCGACCACCAGCGGCGCGTCATCCAGGCGCGTACCCAGGTTTTTTTTCGCCATGCGCCCATCCAGGACGACCGCTGGAGATAAGCGCCTGATGGCCTGCCCGTCCGGGTCAGCCAGCACCGGCACAACGCCGGACGCAAGCATCGCACCAACGGCATGATCGGTCTCGGCGCGTTGAGCGGATACGCCGTCTATCTCCATCACGCCCTCATAAATCGCCGAGCCATAACACACGGCGCGCCGCACCAGCAGCGGTTGTGCCAGTTCGGTGACAATCACCGGAAAACCTGCGCGGTGCAGGCGATAAATCGCGCCGCTGGCGAGGTCGCCGCCGCCGCGCACCAGCACGAGCGCGCGCCTAAAAAACACCGATGCCATGGTCCCGCAGCGCGGCCACCACTCGGTCTGGCGTGAGTGGAATACCGTCTATCCAGATGCCGGTCGCATCAAATACCGCCGCCGCGATAGCCCCCGCCAGCGGCAGATAAGGCATTTCTCCCATGCCACGCGCCCCCCAGGGGCCGATGGGATCGGCATATTCGAGGATGACCGACTTCACCTCATCCGGCACATCCAGCACGGTCGGAATGAGATAGGTTGACAGATAGGGATTGAGGATGCGGCCTTCCTCGGTGACAAGATTTTCCATGATGGCATAACCCTGCGCCTGCACGACCGCGCCTTCGATCTGCCCCTGCACCAACTGTGGGTTCACCGCCCGGCCAACATCGTCGGCACATACCACGCGCGCCAACCGGATATGCCCCGTTTCGACATCCACTTCGACTTCGACCGCCTGCGCCACATAACCATAAGCGAAGTTCGGCTCCGAACGCCCGGTTTCCGGGTCATAGGGGGTGGTCTTTGGCGGACGATACTGGTGGGTCGCCACTGCCGGACGTTCCTCATTCTTCCAACGCTCCAGCGCCAGCGCCGCCGCCCCCCGGATGGCATTACCCGCCATAAACGTCATGCGCGAAGCTGAGGCGCTGCCCGACGTGAGCGTTTCGGCGGTATCATGGCTGATGAGCCGCACCTTCGACAGCGACACGCCGGTCGCTTCGGCGGCCATCTGGGCCATTACTGTGTGCGCCCCCTGCCCCACTTCTGCCCCGGCATGGCGTACAACAACTTCTTCGATTTCGGCATCTCCATGCAGTTCAATCGTCGCCCAGCTTTGTTCCGGGAAGCCGAAGCTAAACCCAACATTTTTGAACCCGGCGGCGAACCCAATCCCGCGCCGGATGGCCGGGTCGGTCGGCTGCGGCGTCGGCGGGCGCTGCCAGCCATCGCCGTTGCGCTTCCAGTAGCTTTGTTCCGCGCACTGCTCAACCACCTGGCCGATGCTCACGCCGGGCGGTAGCGGCGTACCGACCGAAAGCAGACTGCCTTCCCGCAGGACGTTCCTCACGCGAATCTCGACCGGATCCATGCCCAGAGCTTGAGCCAGTTTGTTCATCTGGCCTTCGGCGGCAAAAGCGCCTTGCGGCCCGCCAAAACCGCGAAACGCGCCGGTGAGTAAATTATTGGTGTGAACAGCGTAGGTATCCACACGAATATTCGGAATTTCATACGGCCCGGTGACGCACAGGTTGGCGTTACCCATCACTTTGGTCGAAGTGTAGTTGTAAGGCCCAGCATCACCGATGACGGTCGCTTCTGCCGCGACGATTTTGCCATCCTTTGTCGCGCCCCATTTGGCACGGATCACAGTTGGATGGCGCTTATGATGGTAAAGAATAGATTCCTCTCGACTCCACAAAATTTTGACCGGGCGGCGCAGTTTCCAGGCCGCCAGCGCCAGGACGATCTGTACCGACATATCCTCGCGCCCGCCGAATGCCCCGCCGATGGCCGGGTAAATCACCCGCACCTGATCTTCCGGCAGGTTCAGCGCATGGCAGATCTGCTCCTGGTCTTCATGCACCCACTGGCCGGCGACAATCACCGTCACACGCCCCTGCTCATCCATATAACCCAGGCCGGCTTCGGGCTGAAGGTAGGCATGTTCCTGATAACCGGTATGATATTCACCCTCGACAACAACATCGGCCAGCGCCCAACCCGCCGCCATGTCGCCCTTACGGATTTTATAGTGGCACAGGATGTTGCCGGGCCGGTTGGCGTGAATTTGCGGCGCGTCCGCCTGCATGGCTTCCAGTGGATCAAACACCGCCGGCAAATCTTCGTAGGTCACTTCGATCAGCCGGGCTGCTTCTGCG
This sequence comes from Chloroflexota bacterium, assembly GCA_013388735.1. GTDB lineage: Bacteria > Chloroflexota > Anaerolineae > Aggregatilineales > Phototrophicaceae > CFX2. The sequence continues at coordinate 15,627 of JACAES010000086.1, forward strand.
GCAGTCGCTTCGGTTTCGGCCACCACGACGGCGATACAATCGGCATAACAGCGCGCTACGTCGGCATCGGCCACCTGGCTGTTACTGCCCGGCCCGATCAGAACCGGCTGATCTTTGATGACCAGGCCGTATTCGTTCTGCGGCACGTCTCTGGCGGTAAAAACCCCGACGACTCCCGGCAGCGCCTCTGCCCTGCTGGTGTCCACCGCCAGCACGCGCGCATGGGCGCGGTCGCTAAATCGCAGTTTCATCCACAGTTGGCCGTCCAGGTTAATGTCACCGGGGTAGGGCGTTTCACCCGTAACTTTACCGACTGCATCAATACGCTGAACGGTTTGTCCAAGAACGATGGTTTTTTTTGCTGACACCGTGATTTCTTCCTTCATGCCTCTTCAAGCGCCCGACCGTTAATCGGCTGCCCGGCGCGGCGTCTCTCATTGGCAAAGATGCGCCGCAGGATGGCGATGGCGGTTGCGTAAGTCGGGTCAATGCCCGCATAACTCAGGCTGCCCGCGCCCAGATTGCGTCCTTTGCTCATCGGCGTATCCGAAGCGTAATACAAAAATCCCGTCTCGAACGGCACGCCGTAAAGGTTGACGATTTCGTTGTAGGGATGCCGCTGCGGACGAAACGCCTCGTAGACCGCCGATAGATACGGCCCGGCTTCCATCTCAACAATCGTATAACCTTCGCGGTAAAAGACGCTCATATAGCGCGGGTTTTGCAGGAATGTCCCCCGCGCGCTGACCGCCTTCTGATTATCCAGCACCGTGCCGTATCTCAGATAAGGCGCGACATCCTGAGCCGAAAAACAGTTGTTGAACAGATAGGTGTTCTGCGAATGCTCATCGTGAACCACGTTCGGGATCATCACATCGCCCACGCGCGCATTCAGTGAAGCCGCCTTGCCCATGATGTACACGCCCAGCAGTTCATCCACCCGCTCCGTTACACGGTTCAGGATTTCATAACTCGCCAGCCCCAGCGGATAATCAATGTTGATAATCAGCGCATCGCTCCCCACCAGCTCGATATCCAGCCCGTCGCGCAAGCGTGTATCGAGCCAGTCCGGGCGCAGTTTGTTGATTTCAATCACCTGGGTTTCGATGTCGAAACCATGTCTGCTGGGGACGCGATGAATGCCAATGGTTTTTTCGTCTGCCGCCAGTGATGAGCGCGCCGTCTCACCATGATCGGCCAGGTACTTCCGCAGCACATAATACAGGAAGTTATCCAGGCTTTTCAGATCGTCGCTGTCTCGAATAGCCTGGTACTCCGCTGCCAGATCGCCCTGATTGAAGTTCTGGATATATTCGATCAGATGGCGTTCCTCGCGCCGGGCAAAACCAGTGAGCATGTTCACCAGCGAGTGCGTGTTGCTGGACACAAAGTAGACCGGGCTGCCTTCCAAACTGACCGTATCCCGCAGATGATCGCGCAGTTCACCCCACCAGTGCGCCGTGCCGCGCCGGTAGTCTGCCAGCGACCCGGCCAGCATTCGCAGACCGATGTCCTTGGCGCCGGCAGCAATCTTGTGGAGCGTCTCAACAAAACGCTCACCCCACACCACTTCCAACCGGCGCAGATCATCCCGGCTTATCCGCAGCGCCGCCGCCAGCTGCACGGTTTCAGCCTCCTGGAGCGGCGCGCCGCGTTCGGGGTTCTGGCTCAAAAACAGCTTCGGGGCTTCATCCTGGAGCAAAAAGTGCAGTTTGTTCCATTCAATCTGGTAGGCGGTCAGCGTCGGCACCAGGTCGTCAATATCTGACCGGCTGGCGATGAACACGGCCAGGGTGTGATCGCCATCAAAATGCACCCGGCGGCGGCGGCCTGGCGCGTTCACGCGCGGCCATTCCGCGATAGCGTAGCCTGCCGTCACAAATGACCGCTCAACCTGGCCGATCAAAACCTGCTCGACATCCAGCATACAGTCCGGCAGGCGCAGGCTGGCGTACACCAGTGCCGATATATCCGGCTCTGGCGCGAGCGCGCCGACGTGCAGCGACGACTCCATCGCCATGTGCGTTTCTTCCAGTGTTTCGATGCGAATCGAATGCGTCGAACGCAGCAGCGAATAATACGTCCGCATAAACAGTTCGATTTCTTCGCTGCCGGTCTTCGGCACGGTGCGATCCATCTATCAGCGATCCTTCATCTGTTTGTTGATCCGCCGCTGAAGTTCTTTTTTGGCTTTGATGTTCCGGCGCAGTTGTTCGCGTTCTTTAGCCAGGTCTTTCTCTCGAACATCCATCGCCTGCTTTGGCCTGAACAGCGCGACAACCAGGCTGGAAAACATCAACAGGATGACGAACATCACACCGGTGGCGATCCAGTTCCAGGTGGTGCGGGGAACTTCCGGTGACGGAAAACCCCGGACGATATTGGAAGCATCCATCCAGTCAATCACAATCGGCCCCAACGCCCAGGACAAAACGCCCAGCGAAAGCGCCAGGATGAATCCGATCAACGGCCAGAATGCGCGGTTTTTACCGCCGCCTCTGCTGCTAGACATGCCTCACCTCGCTGTTCTTTTTTGCGGCTTCTTCAACGGCCTGCACGATTTTGTAGTATCCCGTACACCGGCACAGGTTGCCGGTCATGCTCTGCTGAATCTGCTCGCGGGTCGGCTGCGGGAATTCTTCCAGCAGCTTAACCCCGGCCATCAGAAATCCCGGCGTGCAGTATCCACACTGCACCGCGCCTTCTTCGACGAACGCTTGCTGCACCGGATGAAGCTGGCCGTCCTGGCGCAGCCCTTCGACGGTGACGATCTGCGCGCCGTGCGCACGCGGGGCCGGCACCATGCAGGCCATCACTGCCGCACCATCCAGAAAGACGGTGCAGGCCCCACATTCCCCCTCGGCGCAGCCCTCTTTCGTCCCCGGCAGTCCAGCATCCTCCCGCAGAAAACGCAGCAGCGTTTTGTCAAAACCGGTCGAAACCTTCACCGGCTGCCCATTAACGGTCGTTTCAATCAGCACGCCCGCCGTGTGTTCCAACGGCTGCGGCAGCCCCGCCTTCACTTTACCCTGTTCTGCGCCCCATAACATGACCGGGGACTGCGGCCAGCTCTCGCGTTCCCGACCGGCAGCCAGCGCGCGCAATGCCCGCGAAACCAGCACACGTACCATCTCGACCCGGTAATCCGCCGAGCCGCGAATATCATCAATCGGCGATGGCGTGGCCGCTGCCAGCCGCGCTGCTTCCCGGATGCGCTCCGGCGTCAGCGGACTGCCCAGCAGCGCATGTTCCGCCACCGGCACGCGAATGATCGTCGGCGCGACGCTGCCCAGCGTGATGGCCGCCTGCGATACTTTTTCCCCATCGAAGGCCAGCACGATCGCTACGTTCACCACCGAAATGGCTTGCGCGCGCCGCAAACCAAGCTTGATGAATATCCCGCGTTCGCTGCGCGCCAGCCCCGGAAAGGTGATGGCCGTCAGCATCTCGTCGGCACGCATGACGGTTTTCCGCACGCCGGTATAAAACTGCGCCAGCGGTACGGTGCGTTCGCCTTCCAACGAGGCCAGCGTCACCTCCCCGCCCAGCGCCATCAGCGGCGTGATGGTATCGTTAGCCGGCGAGGCCGTAATCAGGTTTCCGGCCACCGTCGCCCGGTTGCGAATCTGCGGCGCGCCCACCTCCCAGCAGGCTTGCGCCAGCGGCAGGCCGCGCTCAACCACCAGCGGGCTGCCGACCACCTGATTATGCGTGACCAGCGGCCCCAGGCGGATCTGGTCGCCATGCTGCCTGATGCTGTCCAGCCCCGGCACGCGGCTGATGTCTACCAGGACATCCACGCCGGGGCGAACGTGCCGCTCCAATTCCAGAATAATGTCCGTCCCACCGGCGATGATTCGCGCCCGTTCACGGAATTTTGCCAGCAGTTCAAGCGCCTCGGTCAGCGATGTTACGCTGTAGTAGTGAGTCCACATAGACTATTTAATCCTGTAATTCGTCAAACCTGGGCTGCAATCGCCCTTTGATTCATGGCTTTCCGGCGAATCGTACCGGCATCCATCCTTACTTGCAGGGAACGACGCCAGGTTCTGTTGACATTTGGGTTTCAGTAATGAATGCGCTTCGGCCCTCACCCTAAATCCCAGCGCAGCGTTCGGGAGAAGAGGCCGGGGGATGAAGGCGAAAAGGCATTTAAAGCAAATGTCAACACAGCCTAGTTTAACACAAGGCGGTTTGCGCCCCAACTTTAAGTTTGCGGGAGATCTACGTCCAGCACCGTCACCGGATTAATGTTGACGATCACCGTGCCGCCGCGCTCGGTGCGGGTGATCGTGCGCCGGTCATAGGTGTGAACATGACCATGCACCATATAGCGCGGGCGATACCAGTCTAAAAAATTCAGCAGCGCCTTAAACCCGCGATGAGGCAGGTCTTCCGCGTCATGGATGCCCAGCGGCGGCGCGTGCGTCACCAGCACGTCCAGCCTGCGGCCCTGCCAGCGGCGCAGTCGCAGCCGCAGTCCGGCGTTAAACACCAGGCGGAACATTTCGCTTTCGGAATACTGGATCGGGGCGCGGCTGTAACGCGGGCTGCCTTCCAGGCCAAAAAACGTCAGCCCGTTAAACTCGACCAGCCGGTTATGCAGGTCTTCGCCACCAGGGGGGGTCTGGCTGTAGCCTTCATCGTGGTTGCCGCGCACGTAAAACAGCGGCACATTCAGTACCGAGGTGATGAATTCCAGATATACAGCCGGTAAATCGCCGCAGCTAATAATCAACTCGACATCATCGTACTGCCGGCGCAGATTGACGGCGCTTTCCATCTGCGGCATCACGGTGTCGCTCACGCATAAAATTTTCACCGCCAGACCTATAATCAATTTTTCGATTCTGTGTTAAATATAATCCTCTTGACCCACCGCTCAGTAATCTTCTAATGTGATGTCCAGACCGTCAGCCAGTGCCGCCCGCCTCGGCCACGTCGCCCATCCATTTCATCGCTGCGCCGGTGCCGCCCCGCTGCACCAGGATGATCTGCGCCAGGATGCTGATGGCGATTTCGTGCGGCGTTTCGGCGTTCAGTTCCAGGCCAATCGGCGCGTACACCCGCTTGATCTGTTCTTCGCTCAGGCCACGCTCTTCTTTCAGCGCCTTGACCGCCAGTGCCCAGCGGCGGCGGCTGCCGATCAGGCCGATGTAAGCCGCCTCAGTTTGCAGCAGCGCCGGGATCAGATCGAGGTCAACCGGCAGACCGCGCGTCACGGCAGCCACGTAGGTCTGCGGCGTGATCTCAACGCAGGTCGTGATTTCGCCCGGTTTGCACACAATATATCCGTCCATACCGGGCAGATAGTCCGGGTTACAGAACGCCTCGCGGTCATCGCTGACGATCACCCGGTAGCCGACCCACTTGCCCAGTTCCGCCAGCGCCCTACCCACATGCCCACCGCCGATCACCAGCAGCGCCGGCGATACTCCAACCGGCTCGATGAACACCTGCACCGTGCCGCCGCATACGCCGGGGTCGCCCGCGCCCAGGTCATTCAGGTTATAACGCGGCAGGCGCGGCTGGCCGTCTTTCATTGCTTCCAATGCCGCCAGAACGACCAACTGCTCCATCGCGCCCCCGCCGACCGTCCCGACAATCGAACCATCAGCCCGCACCAGCATTTTGCTGCCGGCGCGGCGCGGCACCGACCCCTGTGTGCTGACGACCGTCGCCAGCGCAACCGGATGCCCTTTGGCCTGGGCTTCGACGAGTGCCTCAAAAACGGCGCGATTTTCACTCATTTGATCTCAACTTCCCCGATGAACAGCCGCCTATATTCGTCTCCACCCGCATCCGGCATCAAACGCTCGAACGTGGCCGGGTCATAAAAGCCGATGGCGACCGGATACTTTCCTGGCGGCACATCCTTCACATTCACCCAGATTATGTCACGAAGCAGGCCCGGTAGCCAGTTCCCCGGCGGCAGCGCCCCCCCGCCGGGGCGGATATCCGTCTGCGCGACCGGCGGCTGGTTCACGTCCTCGTACAGATGCACAAAAGCGATGTAATCCCCCGTCGCGCTGCCGTCGGTGTACCATTCAAAATTGACGCCCAACTGTTCCGCACCGGGCTGATAACTGATGTCCGCCGCCGCCAGCACAATCGCACCTGACTGGTAGGCAGCGATCTGTGTTTCTGGCCGGGATTCAATTTTCGGCGGGCCGTAAAGCCAGTGATAAGCCGGCATATAGAAGCCATTGGCAACATGCGCCACAATGCGAATACTGACAGTATTAGACGTCAAGCGGTTTCCCCAGGCTATAGCCTGGGGAATCACGGTTGCCACTTCAAGCCACCGGCCCGGAATCGCCGGAATCCAACGTGTTCCCACAAGTTTACCGTTGGCATAAATGTCGAGCGTTCCGGCAGCAGCAGGCTGTAACCGCGTCACAAGCGTGACATCCGATGCGCTTCCCGAATCCGAATAGCCGGTATATAAATCAAAGGTTTCTTCGCCGCCGATTCGCCTCACCCCATCTACCTGAATACAGTTTTCGACGATGCAGCTTACATACCCCCGTTCATGAACCTCGGTAGGAAACCCGGCCAGCGGCTTGCTGTCGTGCCAGTGGTAGTTTGTTCGCGCTTCATCTTTCAAATCGGCGACATTGACAGAACTCAATGGAAGTTCATTAAGTCCATAAGGGATAAACGTGGAAGGCTGAAGTGATTTATCCGTATACTGGAAAGACGACGTTTCCCATTCCGGCTTATAAATCCCCTGGTAGGCCGCCGCCAGCGCGACGTTGTAACGATCATCCAGCGGCACGGTAAATTCGGCCAGCGGCGCGCCATAGATGCGCGTGTCGGCCACCATGCTCAGGCCGAAGCCATGTCCCGGCCCGTAGGCGGCGATGTAGTCCGGTCGTCTACCCATTAAAAACTCGGCCACTGCGCCGGGGCCATTACGCCAGTAATCCGCTGCGCCGGGGGTCGTCAACCCGACTATATCAATCGTCGTGCGTCCACCTTCGTAACGCAGCAGGCCGGTATCATGCACCGCGACGACGGCGTCCGGCGGCGTGTTGGCTTGCAGCCAGCGCGCCATTTGCAGCGGTTGAAAATAGACGTAAGACACGTTCAGCGCGTAATGATGCAGGAAAGCCGGCCACGTCCACAGGGATGAGGCCAGTAGAATGATACTCAAAACACCCGCAAGTACCTGGAACACTTGCCTTCGATTTTGACTAAGGACTAAGGACTGAGGACTGAGGACTGCTATTCCCCACCCCGCCAGCGGGAACAGCAGCGCCATAAACGGCATCTGGTAGCGTTTGAAGTGCCAGAAGGCCGTATCCAGCGTGGACACCGCCAGCGTGCCAACCACCAGCCAGCCGAGGATGACGACAGCGACGCGAACGTGGCCCCGCAGGGACAAGGCATGTCTCGCCCCTGTTAACCATACTAACCCCACCGCCGCCAGCACAAGCATCCCTGGCAGAAGATACATTCCTTCGCGCGGGCTGATGCCGGTGAAAAACTCGCCCCACATGCGCGCGAAGTTTTCTGTGATGCGCCGGACGGCCTCGCCCCATTCAAACGGCACGATGCCGAACACCGACTTGGCTGCATTGCCCGATGCCACCGCCGAGCCGGTGAAAATCAGATTCACCACCGGCTGCACGCCTATCGCCAGCAGCGGCAGCAGCAGGAACACACTATGTCGCGTCCGTATGAATCGCCACTGTCGGAAGCACATTTGTTCCCCTCGCCCTAAGGGGGAGGGGCTAGGGGTGAGGGCAGCCGCCCCCACCGCCAGCAGCGTCAGAATCGCGCCCTCCGGTCTTATCAAGGCCAACAGCGTCGCCATAACCACCAGCAGCCACAAATGCCGCAATTCCCCTCTCCCTGAGGGAGAGAGGGCAAGGGTGAGGGCATACACCGTCCACAGACTAAACAGCACAACCAGCCCGGTTTCCATGCCGCTCATCGAGTGCCACGATACCGCGCCGTTGAGCGTAAATATGGGAATAAGCGCAAAGGATAACCACTGCGGCGCACCACCGGCCCACACCAGCCGGTACACCAGCCAGGCCGAACCGGCCAGCGCCAGCGCACCGATGCCCATCGCCCACAGGCCGAGGTTCAGCCCTTGAAAACCAAGCCGATAACCGACCGCCAGCAGGTAGGGGTACAGAAAGCTGGTTGCGCCGGAAGACGGCGGCAGACCGGGGTTATAGACGTAAGGCTGCCCGGCAGCAATCTGTTTAGCATACTGGAAGTGAATGTAAACATCATCGAGGGGCATCACCAACTCGCCGCGTCCCGCCGACAGGCTGGCAAAACTGTAGGCCAGAAACACCGCCCCGGCCAGCGCGCAGCAGAACGTCCAGACAAGCAGCGGGCGTCCCCGCCAGACGTCCGGTGAAAGTGATTGAGTCATAGCACAGATACGCTGCAGGGGCAGGTTTAGAAACCTACCCCTACCTCATTAACGCGAGTACCCTTCGGCGAACGTGTCAATCATCAGCCGCACATCACCCAGCGGATACAGAATGGGGCAGGTTGCGCCGGAACTGATGTACTCGCGCACCTTCGCCTTCACTTCATCCGGCGTGCCGGAAGCGGTAATCATCTGCACCACATCATCCGGCACCAGCCGCATGGCCTCTTCGATCTGCTCTTCGGTCGCCGGCCAGGTTAACACCTGGGCAATTTCATCCAGCAGTTCCTGGCTGACGCCGCTGGCCTTCATAATGTGCGGCTGCTGGCCGAGATACTGTGTCACCAGTTTGCGCGCGGCATCCAGCGCCCTCTTACGATTTTCCGGTTCACCCACCGAGCAAACCACCAACTGCGGACGATCAATATCATCCAAGCGGCGGCCTGCCAGCTTTGCGCCTTCTTCAAGCTGCGCCAGCGCCGCATCATTGTACTTCGGTGAGACGAGGTAATTCAGCACCACGCCGTCGGCAATTTCCCCCGCCAGCGCCATCATCTTCGGGCCGGTCGCGCCGATGTAAATCGGCACATTGCGCGGCTCTTTGCGTCCGTGTACCACGTCCAGTTCCACATCGGTCAGGTGGACGAATTCGCCATGAAACGTCACGCGCTTGCGCGCCAGCAGATCGCGCACGACGGTAATCACCTCGCGCATCGCCAGCAGCGGTTTCGTCCGGGTAATGCCCACTTTCTGCGCTAGGGGATCCCACCACGCGCCAATGCCGCAGATAATCCGGTCAGGCGCGAGATCGTCCAGCGTCAGGAAGGTCGCCGCGATCACCGCAGCATTGCGCGTCCAGTTGTTGATGACACCCGACCCGATCTGGATCCGGGAAGTAGTGGCCGCAAAAGCCGCCATCGGTACGACGGCATCCCGGACCAGGCGGCTTTCGGCCTGCCATACGGCCTCGAACCCGCGCGATTCGGCATACTGCACGTATTTGATCGCCTCCTGAAGCGAATGCGCGTCCTGCAAATAAAGGGCAACCCGGTCTGCCATGTTTTTAACCCTCTGATCTTTATTTAGGATTGTAGAATCGCATCAGATCATTGTACACCGCCAGGTCTTCCGGCACATCAATATCCAGCATCAACCGCTGCGACTCGTACAATTTCACTTCTGCGCCTACCCGGCGTGCCATATCCACATGGCGCTGGTAACTGCCTGCTCCGTAGGCATACCCGATCAATCCCGGCGGGCGGATGAACAGCGCATTCGTGCCGTCCTGGTGCTGGTCCGTGGCGATGACCACCGTCCGGTCGGTCTGGCCCAGTTCCACCAGACAATTCACATCTTCGGCGGCGATCAACGGCAGATCGGCAGGCAGGATCAATACAGCGCCGCTTTTCCAGCGGGCAACCACCTGGGTCGCTCGCAGCAGGGCTTCGTTCAACTGCGGCGAGCCGCTCTCCTGAACAGTGCGCGCGCCGTACTCGCGGGCAATAGACAGCGCCTTGCCGTCGCGGCTGATAACTAACGTACCCATCACCTGAGGCACCGAACGCACCACACTAAGAACGTGGCGCAGCATGACTTCGGCCAACTGCTGCCGCTCAGAAGGGGATAACACCTGGGACAACCGGCTTTTCGCGCGGTTCAACGGCTTGACCGGGATAATTGCCCAGACGCTCATAATGATTAGCGCCATCTGCCGGCTGATGCACAGCAGCGCGCTACTCCTCCTTTCGTTAATTGGGGGTAAGGGCGCAGATTCAAATCCCTTAAACCTGTAATGAAACCCAACTCTTTATCCACTCTAACACAGTTTGCGCAAGATATATCTTGTCATTATCAAACTTCATGATAGTTTCAAAAGCGGCGACATGAGCTAAGGGGAGGCTTAAGAAACCATCAGACCGGTCATAGACAAAGCCGTTGATCGCTTCGCCATAATGCCGTACCACCGCCTCCGGCGACGGTTCGTAACCTAACTCTACCATCAGTTTAGCAGCAGGGCCTTTCAACGCCCTACCCCCAACAATTGGGGTGACGGCCACACGCGGCACAGGGCGCGCGATCAGCAGCGCCCGCAGCCCCGGCACAGCCAGGATAGGGTCAATCGAGAGCCAGGGATTGGACGGGCCGAGCAGGATGATGTCTGCTCGCTCCAGCGCAGCCTGCACCTCCGGCGTCATAGCCGCCCGCTCGATCCCCTCAAACCGCAGCCCCGTGACCACCGGCTGCCAGCGGTAGCGAACGAAATAGGTCTGGAAGCCAATCTCGCCATATTCGGCGGTCGTGACCATCGTCGCCACCGGATCATCGGTCATCGGCAGAATCGTCTGCCGCACGCCCAATGCCGCAGAAAGCCGCGCCACGATTGTCGTCAGCCGTTCGCCATCCCGCAGCCATCCCGTCCGCAGCAGGTGCGTGGCGATATCCTGGTCGCCCAGCCGAAACCAGGTTTCCTCGCCATAACGGCGCAGCGCGTCCAGGGCGATGGTCGTATCGCCGCCCACGCCCCAACCGTTGGTTCGGTCTACCAGCCCGGACAGGGTGTACAGGATCGTATCCAGATCGGGGCAGATGCGCAGGCCGTACAGCCAGAAATCATCCGCCGTATTGACGATGATCGTCAGATGTTCCGGCGGCAGGATACGCGCCAGCCCAAAAGCCAGTTTTGCGCCTCCCACGCCGCCCACCAGTACCACAACATTCAGCGCCACAGTGTGATCTCCCCCGGCGGGCGGCGCGTTTTTTCGCGGCTTTCCGCCGGATACCCCAGCGTAATCAATCCCTGGGGCTGCCAGTCGGCAGGTAATTGTAACACATCGCTTACTGCATCTGGACAGAACAGCGGGGCGCACATCCAGCACGCGCCAAGCCCGGCGTCGTGCGCCGCCAGCAGCAGATTTTGCCCGGCCATCGCGGCGCTCTGTACGGCCATCCGGTGTTCCAATTCACTGCGCCGCCGGTCAGGGTACACGTCCATATCGGTCATTGTCAGGCACACCACGATCAGTATCGGCGCTGATGATAACCGCCGGACAGAACGCGCAGCGTCGGCTTCGATGACATCCGCCGACGCGCCATCCTGTGCCAGATCCTGCCGCAGTCGCGCGCCCATCGCATCCGCCAGCTTTGTTTTCACATCATCGGACTCGACGACGACGAATCGCCAGGGCTGGCGATTATGCGCCGACGGCGCCCAGCCGGCGGCTTCCAGCAGGTTTTCGACGACCGCCCGCGACACGCTGTCGGGGTGATAACGCCGGATTGAGCGCCGGGAACGCATGATTTGAAGCAATGGCGATTGTAATTGTAATTCTACCTCATCCATCATCATCCATCGTGTATCATCAAACCCTGCCGCCGTTCAGCGGTACAGGTTCAGCGACGGCGGGCGGTTCAGGTCGCTGGCGCTGCCGTCCAGTGGGGGGAAGTTCAGGCCGCGCAGCAGCACCACCGGGCGACCTTCAGCGCCCTCCCCGGCCAGCAGGTTGGCCGCCGCCGCCACTTCGTCCGCATAACCCTGCACACTGATGCGCAGTTCCCGTCCAAACAAATCCGGTTGGCCGCGCAAATCCAGCAGCGCCGGCATCCCGGCCACACCGATTGCCACGCCTACGTTTCCCAGACGGAAAGGGCGGCCATGCGAATCGCTGATGATGATGCCGATCTGCGCCCCGGTGGCCTCCAGTAGCCGGGAGCGAACCGCCCGCGCCGAAGCATCCGGGTCAAGCGGCAGCAGCAGCACGCTGTTTTCGCTTCCATCTACGTTGGACTGGTCAATCCCCGCGTTGGCGCTGGTGAACCCCAGGCGATTTTCCGTCACCAACACACCAGGCGCTTGGCGGGAAATACCCCGGCTTTCGTGCAGGACAAGTTCGACGACGCGCGGGTCTTTGCGCGTCTCCGCCGCCAGCCGGACGGCTTCTTCGCCTGGCTCAACCGTCCGCAGGTCTACGAAACGACCTTCGGCTTTTGATACGATCTTGGAGGTGATGACCAGCGCATCGCCATTCTGCAAAGCGATTCCCGCCCGCGCCAGCGCGTCCAGGATGATCTGCGCCAGATCATCGCCGGGCTGAATAATCGGGATACCCGGCAGGGCGACGGCGGTAAATGAAACCAGTCCGCTTTCCACAGTTACGGCAACCCGGTGATGCGGATACCGGCACCTTTGATGCCATAAGCCTTGTTGATATACAGCAGCACCGGCGTCAGCGACTCGACTGCGACAGCGTTCGCCAGCGGCCCGGCGTCTACCGCGCGCATCCCGACCGCCTCAACCAGTTTCGTCACCAGCGCCTTATCTTCAGCCCGGTCGCCACACACCAGCACGTCACAATCCACGATGTGCGCCGGGTCGTTCAACTCGGCGGCGCTCACGTTCTGGAAGGCCGCCACCACGCGCACCGAATCGCCCAGAAGGGCCTGGGCTTCCAGCGCCGCCGCCTTGCCGGGCGGCAGATGAACGGTGCGCACCTGCGGCGGTTGCAGCGGCACGGTCAGGTCAACCAGCACCTTGCCCGCCAATTCATCTTTTACGCCTTCCAGCGTAGCTTTGTGGGCGGCATACGGCACGCTCAATACCACCACATCGGCTCGCGCCGCCGCTGCCGCGTTGGAATCCCCGGTCAGGTAATCCCCGCCGATTTCGGCATTCATCTCGCCCACTCGCGTCCGCGCTCGTTCGGCATCGCGTGAGCCGATGATTACCGGATAGCCCGCTAAAGCCCATCGTTTCGCTAGGCCGGAGCCTTCCTTGCCTGTGCCGCCCAAGACGGCAATCGTTAGCAGTGTTTTTTCGTCAGTCATCCAGGAAAAGCCTTTACGTTATGTGTTAAAGAAGCGTCTTTACATTGGCGGTGTATCGCTCCCAAACTCTGGGGGCAAGTTCCAGCGCCACCCGCGCAATCTCAACTTCGTCCAGCGTCAATAACTGCCGGTCGCGCATCAGCACCGAACCGGCCACGATGGTCGTCGTCACCATCGAAGCCTCGAAGCCGAACAGAATATGCCAGGGCAGATTGCCTTCGGTCAGCGGCGTGTAGGGATGGTAATCCACCAGGATGATGTCCGCCGCCGCGCCCGGTGACAGCACGCCCAAGCGCGTATCCGGGAAAAACCGCTCGGCCAGGCGCGCATTATTGTAAGCCGCCGCGTTAAAAATATCAGCCCCATTTGCCCGGCGCGGGTCACGGTTGGCAACCTTGTGCAGCAGATAAGCGGCTTTCCAGTCCTCCCACATGACGTTGCTGAAGCCGTCGTTACCGATACAGACTTTCATGCCCTGCGCCATGAACCGGTCAAAAGCCATCGCACCCACGCCGTTGTTCATATTGGAGCGCGGCTGATGGCTGATCCATGTGCCGGTTTCCTGCAAAATGGCGCGCTCGGCTTCGTTGATATGGATGCAGTGGGCAGCAATCGTTTTGTCGCCCCACACGCCGTATTCGTGCAGGCGTTCCACCACGCGCTTACCACTGCGGCGCAGGCTGTCTTCTTCATCGGCCTCATGTTCTGCCACATGCACGTGAAAGCCTGCCCCTTCCGGGCGCGCGTCGGCGCAGGCTCGCAGCGCCGCATCATCCAGTGTTAAACTGGCGTGCAGCCCGAACGTGCCGGCGATCAGCGGATTTTCGTTGTTCGTCATAAAGCGCACATTTTCGGCAATACCCGCGCGCATCTTCTCCTCGCCATCCCGGTCGGTGACTTCGTAACACAGCACCGCGCGCAGCCCGGCCCAGTCCACCACATCGGCGATCACGTCCAGGCTGCCTTCGATGCAGTTCGGGCTGGCGTGGTGGTCTATCAACGTGGTTGTGCCGTGTTTGACGGCATCTACCAGACAGACCAGCGCGCTCATCCGCAGACTGTCGCGGTCAAGCGCCTTATCCAGCGGCCACCACAGGCGTTTGAGAATTTGCGGAAAATCCTCCGGCGCGGGGCCGGGTATCGCCATACCCCGCGCATACGCGCCATAAAAATGCGTGTGCGCGCAGATGTTTCCCGGCATAACAAGCTGGCCGCGCGCATTCAGCCGTTCGGCCTGCGGATACCGCGCCAGCAGTTCGTCCGTCCGTCCCACCGCCTGAATAACGCTATCCTCGATATACAGCGCATGATCGCTCAGAATGCGATTGGGCGTTTCGTTCGTGATAAGCGTTCCATCTGTAATCAGCATTGTTGGCTCTCCAAGCCCGTCCCCTGCCGGGCCTCTTATTCCCCTTCCATCGGGAGGCTGATCGTCAGCGGCCCACCCTGCCGCGCGATCTCGGCGCGAATCGCCGCCAGAATCGCATCCTCCGGCTGGCTGTCATCCAGGTAAAACACGCCGTTCGCCGGATCGGTGGACGCCACCAGCGCACCTTTCTGGCACAAGATACGCAGTTCCGGCGGCGCGCTGCGATACTCAGCCTCCCAGGTGCGTTCAGCCGGTACGCCCACGTTCCGCAGCGCATAATAAATTCGGTCTACGAAATAATCCGCCTGGCTGTACAGGTCGCCAATCGTGCGGGCATGAACGAAGCGATCCCAGGTGGTATAAATAAACGTAATCACCCGCCGGGTTGGATTCAACACCGGCGGGTCTTTTTCGATCAGGTCGCCGATCTGCACTTTATAGTACACGGCGTTCGCGCGCGGGTGATCGTCCTCTCGCGGCAGCAGGTCGCGCCGGTAAGCCAGTTCCAGTCCCCGGCGTTCGGCAAAGTAGCGCACAGCGCCGTTCTGCTCACCAAACGCCCGGCTCAGATAAAAGGCCAGATATTCCGCATTCACGCCGCGCGGCAGCCGCTCCTGCGGGATACGATACCAGCGTTCGTCCCGCGCATGAGTCAGATCGCGCTTCCGGTTGATGACGCCGACGAGGACGCGGTCTTCGGGATACATCACCTAACCCTGAACCCGGCGCAGTTCAATCCCTGTCCAGATTGCGCCAGACAGATCAATCACGCCGACCAGCAGCACCGGCGGCTCGGCCAGACCCAGCAGCACAAACACGCCTAAAAAGAGGATGACCGAAGCGCGGGTGTAAACCGTCCACCGGATAAACAGCATCATCTCGTGACGGGCGGCCTGCACATAATAAAACGCCAGCAGCACCAGCAGCATCCCCACCACGCGAACCCACACATCGGCAGCTTTTGGCAGACCATAAAGCGGCAGCCAGACATCCGGTATCACCAGCAGCGCCAGGCCGAGCAGAATCACGTAAACACTGAATACGGCCAGGCTTCGAGCCGGGCGGCTCATGCTCACCCCCGCGCCGTCCGCTGCCGGTACTCAAGCAGCCGGGCATCAATATCGCTCACCATCTGCTGGTGCGCCTCCCACCAGGCCGGATCGCGCTGCGCGTCCAGTTCTTCGACGCTTTTGCCCTGCTGTTCGACCCAGGTGTAATACTTGAGGTTGTGCCAGCGGGTTCGGCTTTCCGGTGTGCCGGGCATAATCCAGTCGGTGCGCTGCCCCCGGAAGATGCTCTCCACCCGCCCGACAGCGGCAGCCTCATCCAGACGCCCATAACACTCGGCCATACTATCCATGACCGAGTGATACCGATCTAAGCCGTCGGTGGCGATGGTGTAGATCACATCGTCTTTTCCGCAGCCATAATATCGGGCAGTTTTGATCGCGCCCAGGATGTTACAAATGCTGCTGATGCCCAGCAGGCTGTAAACCCGCTCAACCCAGGCCGCATCTATGCCGTAGCGCCCCACCAGCGTCGAGCGCCCGGCTTCCTCCGCGAACACCTGCAAACCTTTTTTGACCTCAATATCGTCCAGGCACATCAAGGCATCCATATTCCAGACATTATGAATCCAGGTCACGTGTTTGTCGCCAATGCCCTGAATATCGTGCGTGCCGTAGCCGTTGTTATAAAGCGTCGGGCATTGTATCGGCTCCAGACCGACGATCTTATGATCCGGCCAGACCTGTTTCAGCCGGTCGCCCGCTGCAATCGTGCCGCCGCTGCCCATTGCGGAGACAAACGCCGCCGCACGGCCATTGCCGACTCCGCGCTGTTGCAGTTCCGCCGCCAGTTCGACGACGGTATTGCCGGTAACATAATAGTGAAAACGATAGTTCCCCATCACCTCAAACTGGTTAAGGACGCGAACGTTCGGGTCGCCGGCGCGCAGCCGGTGAGTCTCGTCGTAAATTTCTTTAACGTTGCTCTCCGAACCATAGGTTCTGATGATCTCCGCCCCATAGCTGCGGATGAGGTTAAAGCGTTCCTGGCTCATCCCTTCCGGCAGCACGACCAGGCTTTTGCAGCCCATCCGGCAGCCCACCCATGCCCCGCCAATGCCATAGTTGCCGGTAGACGGCCAGACCAGGGTATGCACGTTCGGGTCTACTTCGCCGTACAGTTCCTTTTCCAGCAGCACGGAATAAGCTGCGCCGACTTTGTGACTGCCGGATGGAAACTCGCGCCCGTACAGGACGACGATATTGGCGTCCACGCCGGTGAGTTGTTTAGGCAGCACAAAGTAATAAATCTTATTGTCACCATCGCGCCAGGTGATGTTATACAAGTTGATCGGGTCGAGCGGATCTGTTGCCCGCATCTTCAAAGCCTGCTGCCGGATACTCGGCGCAATGCGATCAGGATGCAGCATTTCCTCAAAAGTTGGGCCGGTAATCAAGATCGGTTGTCTCCTATGGCGTGTGTATTGAGAGGGTGTTATCCCTCATCATCGGTGATCTGCAACTGCTGTTCAAGGGCGCGCATCTGGTTCAGCAGATCATCGCGCTTGCGGGCTAACTGACGGTAACGCGCCAGTTCTTCCGGGGACATGGTATCCTTATGCCCGCCGTGTGCCGCCAGCAGATTATCAATTTCTTCATCGAGCGCCTCGTAGAGCAGAACGATTTTACGGTACTCCTGCACCTGATGGAGTACGTTACGCTCATTTTCGCCCATGCTACGCCCCTACAACTCTGGTTCGGGTGTCGCCTTTGCTTCTCGGCTGCTTAATTTGACCTTTTGAATGTGATCCAGGTTTGTTCTGGTAGCAACCACGTACAGAGGCCGTCCCCGTGCTTCATCGTAAATACGCGCAATGTACTGCCCCATCACAAACAGGAAAAACAACTGGAACGCGCTCACCATCAGCAGCAGCACAATGGTTGTCACCTGACCGCCCAGGAAATTGTAACCCAGAACCAGGCGTAAGATGGCAATAATCGGGATCGCCAGCACCGCCAGCAGCCCCAGCACAAACGCCACATATACCATGATTTGCAGCGGGAAATACGAAAAGCCGGTCACGGCGTCCATTGCGAAACGCACCATCTTCTTAAGCGGGTATTTCGTTTCACCCCACTCACGCGCCTCACGAACATAGGTTACGCCGGTTTGTTTGAAGCCAATCCAGCTCGTCATGCCCCGGATGAAACGATTATGCTCGCGCATCGCGTTCAGCACGTCCACCACTTTGCGATCCATCAGCCGGAAATCGCCGGTGTCCAGCGGGATGTCCACGTCGGTGATGCGGTAGATCATCCGGTAGAAAATCTTGGCGGTCATCAGCTTAAACCAGCTTTCGCCCTTCCGCTCCTGGCGAACGGCATAAACAACTTGATACCCCGCCTTCCAGCGTTCAATCATCTCCAAAATCAGTTCGGGAGGGTCTTGCAGGTCAGCATCAATCACCACCATCGCGTCGCCGGAAGTATGGTCTAACCCGGCGGTCACGGCGATCTGATGTCCGAAATTGCGCGCGAAATTGACGATTTTGATGCGCGAATCCTGCGCGGCGATCTCCTCCAGCAGTTCCAGCGAACGGTCGCGGCTGCCATCATTGATCGTCACCAGTTCCCAGGGTTCGCCCGTTGAATCCATGACGGCGCACACGCGCTCATAGAGTTTTTTGATGTTGCCTTCTTCATTGTAAATGGGAGCAACGATGGAATAACGCGGTTTCTCGCTCATGCGTCCTCACAAGTTCAAAGCCTGTCGAACCGAGTCCAAAGTGGGCTGCACCCGCAGTCCTCCGGCGACGGACTCCTGCGCGCGCCGCACGTCTTTCAAGCCATTACCGGTCACCAGCAGCAGCACGCTTTCTGCCGCCCCGATCACCCCTGATTGTACAGCAGCCTGCGCCCCGGCGAAAACTGCGGCAGCCGCCGGTTCGGCAAAAACGCCGGTTGACCGGGCCAGAGCAGGAATTGCCCCGATAATTTGTTTATCCGACACCGTAACAAATGCGCCTTGCGTTTGCCGTACAGCCCGCAGCGCCCTGGCGCGGTCGCGCGGCAGCCCGGCGGAAATGCTGTCCGCGACGGTGTGAGCAGCGATAGGCTGCATATTTTCGGCGCGCGTGCCATCTTTCCATGCTGCAAAAAGTGCGGCGCTGCCTTCTGCTTGTACACCGATCAGGCGCGGAATCCGCTCTATCCAACCCAACTGGTACAGATCATAAAACCCTTTATGCACCCCGGTGATGATATTACCATCTCCAACGCTGACGACCACCACATCCGGCACATTCCAGTTGAGCTGTTCGGCGATTTCAAACGCGACTGTCTTTTTGCCCTCAACCGTGTACGGGTTAATGCCCGTGTTCCGGCAGTACCAGCCTTCGCTCTGGCAGGCCGCATAACACAGATCAAAAGCGTCGTCGTAAGTGCCTTCGACCAGCAGCACCGTCGCGCCGTACACCAGAAGCTGCGCGATCTTCGCTTCCGGCGCGGCTGCCGGCACAAAAATAATCACCTTCATGCCCACCGACGCAGCAAGGCCGGCCAGCGCCGCCGCCGCGTTGCCGGTGCTGGCAGTGCTGACGACCGCGATGCTCTGCTGCATGGCGCGGGCGACGACCAGCGCGCTCGCCCGGTCTTTGAGCGAACCGGTCGGGTTCGCGCCGTCGTCTTTCACCCAGGCGCGGTAAATGCCCAGGCTCTCGGCGGCGCGCGGCGCATCATACAGCGGCGTAAAACCCACCCGCAGCGGCGGCGCTTCTGTATCCGACAGAACAGGCAGCAGCATTTTGTAGCGCCACATACTGTACGGCTGATTACGCAGCGTCTCGCGGTCAAGCTGCGTCCGCAGCGCGGGATAATCGTACAGCACGTCCAGCGTGCCGACCGGCCTACACACTGGGCAGGTATAGGTGACTTCCTTTGCCTGGTAGCTGCGCCCGCAGACCGAGCAGCGCAGTTCAAGAATATCGGCCATCGGGAAAAATCCTTTAACCCAGAGACACAGAGGGCTTCCCCTGTATCTCCGAGTCGCTGTATTACGCTTTTAATTCTTCAAAATACTGCCGCAATTTGTCGGCATACGGTAGGCGTTCTTCGCGCGTTGTTAGACGGTAAGCATGATGATCTTCATACAGCCGGTCGCCATGATAGCGCGGGAACACATGCAGATGATAATGAAACACTTCCTGATAGCCTGCCGGTTCATTGTGCTGCCGTGTCGACGTACCGCCGCAGCCATATACATGCTTAAACGCAATCGCCACCCGCCGCGCCGCCTCGTGAACATGAATGGCAATGTCTGGCGTCAGGTCATAAATATTCTCGATGTGCCGGTTCGGAATAACCAGTGCATGTCCGGGATTATTGTTCCACCAGCGGACGTTAATCAATGCCGTGATGTGTTCTGTTTGCCAGAATACGTCTGATTGGTAGTTCCAGCCTTCATTTTCCAGCCCGGCCACAATGCGGCAGAAATGGCACTCGTACCCTTCCGGTGCATGATTGTACATAGCTTTGCGCCTTTGCGTCTTTGCATTACGCTTTTCGCTTCTATTCCGGCACGACCCAGGTTCCCGTTTCGCCCCGCAGCGCCGGCACCAGAAAATCCGGCCCGGTGATGATCGCCTTCGGCCCGCCGTTCTGCACGAAGTCCACCGCCGCTTCGATTTTCGGCAGCATACTGCCTACGCCGAAGTGTCCCTCTGTTATATAGTGCCGCGCTTCGGCCAGCGTCAGACGGTCAAGCAGTTGTTGGTTGGGTTTATTGAAGTTGAGCGCCACCTTCTCCACGCCGGTGGAAATCATCAGCAGGTCGGCGCGCAGCGTAAGCGCCAGCAGCGCGCTGGCCCGGTCTTTGTCAATCACCGCGTACACCCCGCGCAGGCTGCCGTCCGGCTGCCGCACCACCGGGATACCGCCGCCGCCGCAGGCGATCACCACGTAGCCGCTGAGCATGAGCGCCTGAATGGCGTTGATTTCAACGACCGATTTCGGAATAGGCGAGGCCACCACCCGCCGCCAACCGCGCCCGGCATCTTCCATCACCTGCCAGCCCTCGGCCTCGAATTTGCGCGCTTCTTCCTCGGTCATGAAGCCGCCGATGGGTTTGGATGGCTTCTTAAAAGCCGGGTCGTCGGCGTCCACGCGCATCTGCGTGATGACCGTCGCGCAGGTGCGGTTCATGCCCAGGCGGCGCAGCGCGTCATCCAACCCCTGCTGAAGCATATAACCGATGCTGCCCTGCGTATCGGCCACCACCAGATCGAGCGGCACATCATGGATGCCGCCCTCTTTAGCCGCGATTTCGCCCCGCCGCAGGATGTACCCGACCTGCGGCCCGTTGCCGTGCGTAACGACCACATGCCAGCCGTCCGCCACCATGCGCGCGACATGGTTGCAGGTTTTACGCGCCGCTTCCCACTGGCGGGCGATGCCGGGCTGCTTCGGGTCTTCGATCAACGAGTTGCCGCCGATGGCGACAATTGCCAGTTTTTCGATCATATTCAGCGTTTAGCCTTTGGCAAATAGCCGTCAGATGTTAATTCTTCTGATGCGCTGCCGGAACACTTTATCAAGCCGTATCATTTTCTCGATAAGCATATCCTGAAGCTCCGGCCATGTCTCTGGATCGTCCAGACCTCCATATCCCTCAATATACTTGCGGACACGGCTGGCTCGTTTCTCGTCCAGGCGCTGCCAACCCAAGACATCGCCGAACTCACTTTCAATGGTCGCTCCTTCAGCATAGAGTAAATCAAATATCTTCTTGTTCTTCTCTTGATCTACAGTATTAATATATACCTCAACCCCTGCCCGATCTTTAAAGATGAGATAAACAAAAATGACCCCACTGCGCCCTGAACTTTTTTGTATCCAGGGACGTGTGCTGGGTGTTATTCCAGCGAACAGGTTTGTTCTATCCTTACTCCGCTCCAACAGCCCCTTCCAGAATTCTTTACAGCGATAATCACGTGCTGCCAGTTCCTTCGTCGTTTCGGCAATCTCGCGGGTTTGTTCATCCGGCGCGGCCAGGACAGTAAACAGCGGGGCATATGGCGAGTCGGCAATTTTGACGGCTTCAACGCGAACCAGATAAAACGAGAAATCGGCACCGGTGGATTTGTTCAGCCAGTCAATCACGCGCTGATGTTCGGACCGGACTTCCGGCGTCACCCAGACGGCGGTTTTCGCTCCCAGGTTCACCATGTAGGTGAGCAGCTTCCCAAGATGGTCGTGATCGGTGCGCTCAAGCTGATTTTCAATAATGACATACGTTCCGTTTCGATCTTCACAAAAAAGATCAACATTAAACGAACCGACCGCCTTTTCGCGTTCTAACACCGTCAAATCTATACCGATACGTTGAGCCAAAGCATCAATATTCGACTCAAGCCACAGCGTAAAGTTATGCGCTTCGTGCCGGAAGGCATCCCGCACCGGCACAATTTCCAGCTTGCTGATGTTCATGGCATATCCTGACACAGCACTACCAATTCCCAAGCTTGTACCCGATAAGCTCGCCCAAT